>CAYLRF010000005.1:35192-42611 GCA_964385995.1 uncultured Faecalimonas sp. | reverse complement strand
GGGAGTCAGGCTTGATGAGTTCCGTATGCTGCGCGACGGCGGGGACTACGTGTCGGAATCGGGAGAAAAAAAGCATTTTGACGGCCATCTGTTCGAAGAAATCGTCTTTAACGACGCCGTGCGGGAGTTCATGAGAAAACGATCCGAGCTCGCGAATTATTTCGAGGCGGAGCATGATGAAGACATCTTCGATTACATTCCCCCGCAGCGCACGAATCAGATCTTCACGCCGAAAAAAGTCGTGAAAGATATGGCGGACCATCTGGAGCGGGAAAATCCCGGATGTTTTGACGACCCGGACGCGACCTTCGCCGATCTTTACATGAAGTCCGGGATGTACATCACGGAGATCGTGACAAGACTTTACCGAAGCGGAAGGATGAAAGCCCTATATCCCGATGATTCCGAGAGGCTGAACCACATCTTCGCAAAGCAGGTCTACGGCTGCGCCCCGACGGAAATCATCTACCGCATTTGTCTGCGCTATATCTTGGGATTTGCCGATGAGATACACATCGAGAAAAACAATATCCGCCTCTGCGATACGCTGGAATATGCGAAAAACGGAACGCTGGAAGCGGAAATGAGGAAGATGTTTAACTTATGATGGTCCTTTCAGGTGATGGTACTTTCAGGGATACGTCATTACAGGAATACGAGGAGGTTGTGTACGCGTGAAGAGTGCGGAACGCAAATTCTTCATGGACTGTTGGGGAACATTTTGCTACAATGTTTGCAGGATTTGTTCCCCAAAGGATGTGAGATAATGGCAGCGCAATACAGCAAGATACAGGAATTGCTCAGAAGTCGTGCCGACCTGCATGCAAGACTGAATTTGATGCCTTATGACGGTACTCCCGAAATCAAAGAACGTGGTGACGGTAAATACCTGTATGTGAGAAAACGTGTCGCCGGCAGGCAGACGTCTACTTATGTAGGCGCATATACCGATGAGCTGTATAATCTGCTTCTTCGAAATGCCGTAGAAGCTCGGGAAATCAGAAAATCTCTTCGCGGCATTGAAAAGCAACTTGCCGCAGCCGGATATTCTGAAGACGAGCTTTCTGTTGATGTTGTAAACAATATCGCATTTGCACGTGCCAATATGAAAATGAATATCTATGATCAGGCTGTTTTGGAGGGTGTTGCTACATCGTTCCCGCAGACAGAAGAAATCATAGAAAACGGCAAAGTTTCCGGTATGACTGCAACTGATGTACAGAAGATCTTGAATCTGAAACACGCATGGGAGTTTATTTTGGATCGAGATGTCGTTGCCAGTCGTTCCGATTATTATATGCTCAGTCATATTGCGCGACTTGTAAATGAAGGTTTTTTTGCCGACGGCGGCCGTATCCGAGGTGTTCCTGTTACCATCGGCGGAACGACTTATGTGCCGCCTTTACCAAATGAACCGGATGTAAAAGACAGAATCCGAGAGATCGTTGAAGCAGAAGATGAACCCGTTAACATTGCTGTCAAACTGTGCCTTTACTGTATGAAGACTCAGATATTCTTAGATGGCAACAAACGTGCCTCCGTCATTTTCGCAAATCATTATCTTATTGCACACGGCGGCGGCTTCCTGGTGATTCCGGAAAAAGAAGTGCCGAAATTCAAGCAACTGCTTGTAAAATACTATGAGAGCGGCGATGTCGCCGAGATTTCGGCCTTCTTGAAAGAGCGCTGCTGGAAAACGCCGGACTCTTAAACGAGAATGAAACAACCGTAGGTGTGATTTTCTGACAAAGAAAGGATCGCCGACGAAATATTACTCGCTAACTACTCCGTCGAAAAATATCGTCAACAGCTTTCAAAAATAAGGATCTCAACCATCATGTACGAATTAGATTTTCACAAGCCCTGTCACGTGCATTTTATCGGTATCGGCGGTATCAGCATGAGCGGACTCGCCGAGATACTGCTTAAGGAGCATTTTACCGTGACAGGCTCCGATACGGCCGAGTCCCCGTTGACCGAACATCTTAAGTCTCTCGGCGCCGGCATATCCTGTCCGCAGAGCGCGTCGAATATAACCGATGACATAGACACTGTCGTCTACACCGCGGCCATACATGACGACAACCCCGAGCTTATGCGCGCGCGCGCGGCGCGTCTGCCTCTGCTTTCCAGAGCCGAGCTTTTGGGGCAGCTTATGAGAAATTATCCCGTGTCGATAGCCGTCTCGGGCACCCACGGCAAGACAACCACCACTTCCATGCTCACGCACATCCTCCTTGCCGCGGACGCCGACCCCACCGTCTCCGTCGGCGGCATGTTAAAATCCATCGGCGGCAATGTCCGTATCGGCGGATCCGGGATATTCCTCACGGAGGCCTGCGAGTATACCAACAGCTTCCTGCAGCTTCGTCCGAAGATCGGCGTCATCTTAAATATCGAGGCGGACCATCTGGATTTTTTCAAGACTCCCGAAAATGTCCGCAAATCATTTCACGATTTCGCGGCGCTCATCCCCGCGGACGGAGTGCTGGTGATAAATAAAGACATCGAAAATCTGCCCGGGTTTTTATCCGGCCTTCCGTGCCGCGTGGTAACATTTTCGTTGACAGGAGGCGCCGACTTCACAGCAGCTGACATAAGAGCCGATGAAAACGGAAATGTTTCTTTCGACCTGGTCAAAAACCACGTTAAAAATATCCCGGGCGGAAATCCAACCGTGAGTCGGGACCGCGCGGGCGGCCGTCGTGTTCGAATCCGACTGTCGGTGCCCGGTGCGCACAACGTGGCAAACGCTCTCGCCGCGGCCGCGGCCGCCGACGCCATGGACATTTCCATCCCTGATATACAAAAGGGGCTTGCTTCATTTACGGGAACCGCGAGAAGATTTGAGTATAAGGGCACCCGAAACGGCTTTACCGTCATCGACGATTACGCGCACCATCCGACGGAGATCCGCGCCGCGCTCACCTGCGCCCGCGGTTATCCTCATCGGGAGATCTGGTGCGTGTTCCAACCCCATACTTATTCTCGCACCAAGTCTTTTTTCGATGATTTTGTCGACGCGCTCTCATTAGCAGATCACGTCATCATGGCCGATATCTACGCGGCGCGCGAGACCGATACGCTGGGCATAAGCTCCGAGGATGTGGCGCGGGCGCTGGCGAAGGCGGGAACGGACGCGTATTACTTCCCGAGTTTTGGGGAAATAGAAGATTTCGTCTTGAAAAATCTTAAAACCGGCGACATGTTGATAACTATGGGTGCGGGAAACGTGGTAGATATTGGCGACTCGTTACTTTCGTAAGACTTGTCCACCTTTTCCACAGTATCCACATTTTTCTTATCCACAAAAAAGACGAGGATATCCACGGAAATATTGTTTTTTCTCTCCCGCGAGGTGTTATAATCTCACTTGCTGTTGCGGGACCGCCGCCGCGCGAGACCGTCAGATATCTCAAGATCCGACATCTGACGTATCGGTTCGGCGAGGGATCCTCTGACATCATCAAATCCGGCATTTTACGTGTCGATTCGGCGAGGGATCCTCTGATATCGAATTTTTTAAGAAGGTTCAACATACATGAAAAACACGAAGGCGCCCACTCTCCGTAACTGTTTTCAGGAAAACAGCACGGTCGTGGCAAATGATTTTATCGATAATTACATGGCGGGGGCGAACGGTGAATACGTGAAGGTTTACCTGCTCCTTTTACGCCACGCCCGCGATCCCGAATTTTCCCTGTCCGTCAGCGCGTTGGCGGACTGCCTTGACTGCACGGAAAAAGACATACTCCGTGCGCTCGGATATTGGGCGAAAGCCGGCATGCTGCGCGTCGAATACGATGAGAGCGGCGACGTAAGCTGTATTACCATCGGGCGTGGAGACGAGGGCGGCTCTTCGCGCGAGTCTGCATCATCTCACGGCGCGGCGGCTTCCTCTCATCTCACGGCGGCTTCATCTCATATCACGGCATCGTCGTCGGTGGCGGAGGGTCGTTCTTCCGATATAGAAAGGACTGCGCCGTCGGAGGACATCCCCCGGGCGGACACTGTGCCAGGTGACGCTCGCGACCGGGGCAGGACCGGGAACGTCGAGAAGAACATCGCTTACGACCTCGCCCGCGCTTCGGATATCACCGGGAAATCTTCCGACAGCGGCGAAGCGGATCGTATCACCTCCGGCGGCAATGCTCACGGCGAAAATCGAGGCGGCAAGGCTTTAAAGTCCGACGAACACTCCACTGACGAGGAGGCGGATCTGCAGCAGCTCTACTTCGTGACAGAACAATATCTCGGCAGGCCCCTGTCCGTAACCGACATCCAGAAACTTAATTATTTCTACGACGATCTCGATTTTTCAACCGATCTCATAGAATATCTGATAGAATATTGCGTGGATCATAATCACAAAACTATGCGCTACATCGAGTCGGTCGCGAACAGCTGGGCCGATCGGGGCGTCACGACTGTCGATGAGGCGCGGGCGCAAAACTCCTCCTACAGCAAGACCTATTTCGGCGTGCTTAGGGAGTTCGGAATCGCAGGCAGAAATCCCGCGCCCGGCGAGGCCGAATATATCAAGCGCTGGTCCGAGGAATACGGCTTTTCCGACGAGATCATTCAGGCGGCCTGCAAACGCGCCATCCTAAAATCCGGCAACAGCCCGTATCCGTATGCCGATTCGATTTTGAAAAACTGGCTGGAAAAAGGTGTCAAAAATCTGGATGACGTAAGTAAGCTCGACGAAGCGCACGAACAGCAAAAAACGAAACGTCCGTCTTCCGCGAAGCGTCCTTCCGCCCGCGGCGCGAACCGCTTCAATAATTTCGAGGGCCGCTCCGGTGATGAAAGCTCCATCGAGCGACAGCTGCTCGCGGCGCAGCATAAACGCTACGTAAGTCTCGGACTTGCCGAGGAGGATTCGTGACGGCTGTCCGAAGACCTCCTTTCGCACCGCTAACCTCCGCGTTATATTTATTGTATGTAAGTATGCCCGTCCTGCCGCCGCATACTGTTTTCGCGCTTTGAGGCGTTAAGGCTTGAGACGGGGCGGCACGGCCGTTTTACTGAAGTTATTTTAGAATAAACGCAAGAGGCTGACATCCCAAATGCTGATAAGGTTCCCGACTTCGTTAAGAATGCTCGGTGAGAGCGTGACCGGCCGCGCCCCGTCGTCACTTAGCAGATAAACCTTGAATCTCTTTCGCGAGTCGGGATAGAATAAAGAAAATTTTTTAAGGAGATTACACGTGCCCGTAAGCAACGCTCAATACGAAATCATCAGTCGCAAATACGAAGAACGGCGGCGGAAAAACCGTGATATCGCGAACGCTCGCCGCGAGGAAGTATATAAGAAGGTTCCCGAGCTGGTGCCGTTACAGGACTCCATCAGTGAGCTTTCTCTGGCGGCCTCCAAAAAAATCCTGACGGGCGATATCGAAGTCGCGGAGACGCTGCGGCGCCAGCTTCGTGATAATATAGAAAAGAAAGCTCTTCTTCTGACACGCGCCGGATACCCCGAGGATTATCTGGCGCCCGTTTACGATTGCCCGCTCTGTCACGATACGGGATATGTAAACGGCGAAAAATGTACCTGTTTTCAAAACGAAGTCGTAAAAATTCTCTACGATGAGTCCCATCTGGAAAAAGCCACGCAAAAAGAGAATTTCGGTACCTTTTCCTTCAAATATTATTCAAAGAATTTCATAGATCCCGAGACGGGACGGTCATCCTTCGCTCTTATGAAGACGGCTTACAACGTCGCGCGCAAATTCGTCACGGATTTCCCCGAACACGCGTCCAATCTTCTTCTTTACGGTCCCTCCGGCGTGGGCAAGACATTTCTGTCTCATTGCGTCGCGAAGGAACTCATCGACCGCTCCTTTTTGGTCCTTTATTTCTCGGCCTACGATCTGTTTGAAAATCTCGCGAAAGCGCGTTTTGACGACGATAATTCAGACAATGTCCTAAGCGACCAGGTACTTAACTGCGATCTGCTGATCATAGACGATCTGGGAACGGAGATGACGAACACGTTCACCGTGTCACAGCTCTTCGTGTGTCTAAATGAACGGCAACTGCGGCACAAACCCGTGATCATTTCCACCAATCTGTCTTTTGATGAAATAAAGGAAATATATACGGAGCGGATATGTTCCCGGCTGAAGACTTTTGAGCTGCTGAAAATCAGCGGAGACGATATTCGCGCGAAGAAAAAAATGTTGAACGAGTGTTAACCGTACGCGTTTCTTTAAAAGGAGGCTTTGACATGTCACATCGCACGGAACGAACCCTGGAAAATCTCCCCGTAGGACCGCTGGGATTTATCCCCATTACGGGCTGTGAGGCGCTCGGAAAGAAAGTGGACGAATACCTCGTCAAGTGGCGGCGGGATCACGCCCCCGCCATCGGCGACGACGCCATGTTCGCGGATTACATGAAGCCGACCTACATCGTCGACGCGCATGTGCCGCGTTTCGGTTCCGGCGAGGCGAAGGGTATTATCACCGAATCCGTGCGCGGCAAAGACATCTACCTCATGGTCGACGTATGCAATTACAGCGTGGCGTATAAAGTCTCAGGCCATGTCAATCACATGTCTCCCGACGATCATTATCAGAACTTAAAGCGCGTCATCGCCGCCATCGGGGGCAAGGCGCGGCGCGTAAACGTCATCATGCCGTTTCTTTACGAGAGCCGCCAGCATAAGCGCACCTCGCGGGAATCGCTGGACTGCGCCCTGGCATTGCAGGAACTGGTAAACATGGGCGTCGACAATATCATTACTTTCGACGCTCACGACACGCGGGTGCAAAACGCCATACCGCTGCACGGCTTCGAGACGATCCGTCCCACGTACCAGTTCGTCAAAGCTCTGCTTTCTTCCTATGACGATTTACAGATAGACAGCGACCATCTCATGGCCATAAGTCCCGACGAGGGCGCCACGGAGAGAGCCGTATATCTCGCGAATGTCCTCGGCATAGACATGGGGATGTTTTATAAGCGGCGCGATTACACTCGCGTGGTAAACGGGCGAAATCCCATCATTTCCCACGAATTTCTCGGCTCAAACGTGGAGGGCAAGGACGTACTCATCATCGACGATATGCTCTCATCCGGGGAAAGCACGCTGGATGTGGCAAGACAGCTTAAAGAGATGAAGGCGCGGCGTATTTTCGCCTTCGCCACCTTCGGGCTCTTCACGGCCGGACTCTCCCGCTTCGATCAGGCTTACGAGGACGGCTCCATCACCGCGCTCGCCACGACGAATCTCATCTATCAGACCCCTGAGCTTCTCTCGCGCCCGTGGTACATCAACTGCGACGAGAGCAAGTACATCGCGCTCATCATCGACACGCTGAATCACGACGGGTCACTTAGCACTATCCTCGATCCGACGCAGCGCATACAGGAGGTCGTCTCGAAATATAAGGCGGAGCACCCCGCTTCGTAAGG
>CAYLRF010000005.1:31129-35092 GCA_964385995.1 uncultured Faecalimonas sp. | reverse complement strand
ACCGGGAATCCGCCATACCCGAGTCAAAAAAAGTGCGCGTAGGTCGAAACCGTCTTCCTAGGCCCCTCAAATGTTCTCCGAAACGTGTCTCGCCCGTACGCGGATCGCGAGTTCACAAAATGTTCACAAAATTTCTCGAAAAAATTAGCACTCACCTCTTGACAGTGCTAACAATCGGTATATAATGGCAGACGTACGGAGGGAAGATCCTTAAAAATGATTTTCTTCCCCGATGCGAAAGAAGTCGTAGGAGGTTGGTGTGTACGCGGTTCCCACCCGGGACGCGCGATTATGAGAAAGGAAGGATGACTTATGTTGGTATCCGGTGTTTTTGGAGAAAATTTGTTTGATGAGTTTATGGATTATTCATTCCGTGAGATGGAGCATGAGATGGACAAGGCGAACAAGCAGCTGTACGGCCGCCACGCCACTCACGAAATGAAGACGGATGTGCATGAGACGGACACGACTTACGAGATCGACATGGATCTTCCGGGATTTAAGAAGGATCAGATAAATCTCGATCTTCAGAACGGGTATCTTACTATCAAGGTCTCCAAGGATCTGGATAAGGAAGAGAAAGACAAGGCCGGCAAGCTCATCCGTCAGGAGCGTTACGCGGGCACTATGCAGCGCAGCTTCTATGTAGGCAGTCATGTCACGGAAGAGGATATAAAGGCCAAGTTCGAGGACGGCGTCCTTCATCTGGAAGTGCCGAAGAAAGAAGCGCCGAAGGTGCCCGAGAAAAAGACCATCTTGATCGAAGGGTAAACCGGATGGCGCACGCGTTTTCTGAAGCCTCTGAGGGTACGGTGTTCATCATATGTGAACCTTACGGGATTTAGCATTATATGTAAGCCCTGCGGGATTTAAAAGACGCGGCGCGACTTAAAACCTCGTAAGCGGTCGGCATGTCATGTAAATGTGCCGGCCGCTTATTTTTTTCACCCTCTTACTGTCTCATCGCTGTTCCGTCTTTCCCGTCTTCTCTGACCTTTTCCGTCTTTTCCGCCCGTCCACATACAACTCATTTATCACGGATGAACTCACCGAGGCAATCACCGCTTAAAATCTTCGATCTCCTGTTCTCCTCGTCTTCTCCGTCCCGCTCATGTGCGCCCCAATCACCACAGACTAACTCATCGAGGCAATCGGCATTAAAATCTCCGGGGCATTCGTCGCTTAAAGTCAGCGGTTCCTACTTCCTGACTATCTTCTCCGCCCCGCCCATGTACGGTCGAAGCGGCGCGGGTATTTTCACCGATCCGTCGGCCTGTAAATTATTTTCCAAAAGCGCGATGAGCATTCGCGGCGGCGCCACCACGGTATTATTCAACGTATGGGCGAAATACCTGCCGCCGTCCGCGCCCTTCACGCGGATGCCGAGCCTGCGTGCCTGCGCGTCCCCGAGATTCGAACAGCTGCCCACTTCGAAATATTTCTTCTGCCTGGGAGACCACGCCTCAACGTCGCAGGACTTCACCTTAAGATCCGCCAGATCGCCCGAGCAGCACTCCAGCGTGCGAACCGGTATGTCAAGCGATCGGAACAGCTCGACCGTATATTGCCACATCTTATCATACCAGCTTTTGCTGTCCCGAGGTTCGCACACGACGATCATTTCCTGTTTCTCAAACTGATGAATACGGTATATCCCCCGCTCCTCTATGCCGTGAGCGCCCTTTTCCTTGCGAAAGCACGGGGAATACGATGTGAGGGTATATGGCAAATCCGCCTCGTCAAGCGTCCTGCCTATGAATTTTCCTATCATGGAATGTTCGCTCGTCCCTATGAGGTAGAGATCCTCGCCCTCTATCTTGTACATCATGCTGTCCATCTCGGCAAAGCTCATAACTCCCGTGACGACGTTTCCCCGGATCATAAACGGCGGCACACAGTATGTAAAACCTTTTCCTATCATAAAATCCCGCGCGTACGCTGTCACCGCCGAATGTAATCTCGCGATGTCCCCCATGAGATAATAAAATCCGTTGCCGGCCACTTTGCCCGCCGCCTCGAGGTCCAGCCCGCCAAAACTTTCCATAATATCGGTGTGATAGGGGATCTCAAAATCCGGCACCACGGGCTCGCCGAATCTTTGAAGCTCCACATTCTCAGTGTCATCCCTGCCTATCGGCACCGAGGGGTCGATGATATTCGGGATCTTCATCATGATCTCGCGAATCTTTTCCTCGACGTCCTTTTCCTTCGCCGACAACTCCTCGATCCTGCCGGCGTTCGCGGCGACCTGCTTCTTGCAAGTCTCGGCGTCATCTGTCTTTCCCTGAGACATGTAAGCGCCGATCATTTTCGAGAGCTTATTTCGTTCCGCGCGAAGCGCCTCGACTTCCTGTTTGATCTGCCTGTTGCGGAGATCAAGTTCAATGACCTCATCCACCAGCGGCAGCTTTTCATCCTGAAACTTGTTTCGAATATTCTGTTTGACGATTTCGGGATTTTCCCGTACGAATTTTATGTCCAGCATGTCCTCTCCCTATCGATCATGGTCGCCCGTGGCCCGTGGCCCGTGTTTTAATTGGCGGGCGCGATTTTCTCATTATTTATGGCTCGATTCAGCGACTCGGCCTCTTCTTCTGAAAGCTCGATGTAACTTTCGCCTTTTACTATTTCCTTAATATAATTATAACAGCCTTCCAGACTGTGCATTGAGTTTATGATACAGCCGTTGTTGTTCCCGTCAAGCAACGTGAGCGCGAAACTTAAACTTCCGCCCATCTCATTAAACGCGTCGTATTTGACGATCCCTATCTTGCGCAGGTTGTTCAGATTGTCCACCGCGAGATCGTTAATCTCCTGTCGGCTCTCCGCGCTGTACTCCGCCAGCTCGTCCAAATCGTCAAAATGCTCCAGTATGCTCTCCTCCATCGTTTTCGCGTCTTTGCCTCTCATAAAGGCATAATAACTGGCTTTTAACCGGTTATACTTCATATTTATATTTACGACCACTATGATCAAGATGATTATCATAAGAAGCATTATCCCGAGTATAATCCCGGGATCAATGCCGATAGCTTCCAAAATGGCGCTTTTCATAAATTAAAACCTCTTTATGGTGTTTATCTGTCAGTGTCCGCGCGGTTTAAATCGATCCTATCCCCGATGCGCGGGCGCGGTGAACATCATTTCTCTGCCTACGCGTCGGCCCGCTTATTCGTACCCCGGCGCGGGCGCGCATTAAACTTCAGGCATGGCACGCGAAGGTCGACATATACCTTGACATTATCACGCGTGAGCGTTGAACCTTGTTCCTTCGGCGACACATCACCGATTTTCCGCCGACGTCAGAAGATCGTATATGCGTTCGAGTTCATTTATCGAGTAATACGATATTTCGACCTTGCCTTTACCCTCTCCGCGGCGCACGATGTTGACCTTCGTCCCCACCGCCGTCTCCATTTTGTTTTTCAGCTCGTTATAAAAAATCGCGTCGCTCGCCAAAATCGGTTGTGTCTCAGCCTTCGGCTTCTTTAAATCGCGGATGATTTTCTCCGTTTCCCGAACGCTCAGCTTCTCGACGCAGACACGTTCCGCCAAAGCCTCCTGCTCGCGCGAATCCTCTAACGCGAGAAGCGCGCGCGCGTGTCCGGCGGTGATCTGCCCGTCTATAAGCATTTGTTTTACTTTATCGGTCAATTTCATGAGACGAAGCGAGTTTGTCACCGCGACCCTGCTTTTTGAAACGCGCTCCGCGACTTCGTCCTGAGTTAGCTTAAATTCATCGAGAAGTCTCTCGTAGGCCTGCGCTTCTTCTATCGGATTTAAGTTTTCGCGCTGAATATTTTCGATAAGCGCGATTTCCACGGATTGACTCTCCGTATACGGTTTTACGATTACGGGAATTTCCTTCAATCCCGCCTGTCTCGCGGCCCTCCAGCGGCGTTCACCGGCTATTATTTCATAGAAATCGCCTTTTTCGCGCACTACTATCGGCTGGATGACGCC
>CAYLRF010000005.1:28972-31029 GCA_964385995.1 uncultured Faecalimonas sp. | reverse complement strand
CTATTATTTCATAGAAATCGCCTTTTTCGCGCACTACTATCGGCTGGATGACGCCATATCGCTTTATGGAATCAGCCAATTGTGCGAGTGATTCTTCGTCGAATTTTTGACGCGGCTGCTCCCGGTTCGGTTCGATTTTTTCGATTTTCACCGTCTTTTCCGACGATTCGGGCGTGGATTTGGCGAAATCACCTGCCACGCCCGTCTTTTTCCCGGCGGGGATCAGGCTGTCAAGGCCTTTCCCCAGTCCGCTTTTTCTTACCGACATATTTCGGTCTCCTCTTTGTAATCCTTATTTTCTTTCTCTTCGAATCGGGGATTTTATCTCCTCCGACTTCGATCGCCAGCTTCATATAGCTCTCCGCGCCCGATGATTTTGGATCGTAGATATTTATGGGCATTCCGTGACTCGGGGCTTCGGCGAGGCGTACGTTTCGCGGAATTACGGCATCATATATATGAAGGCCGAGATTCTCGCGCACATTTTCCACCACTTCCACGGAAAGACGCGTCCGCGGATCGTACATGGTAAATACCACTCCGTCTATTACAAGCCTTTCGTTTAATCGCTCTCGCACCAGCTTAACTGTCTGTATTAACTGGGCAAGTCCCTCGAGCGCGTAATATTCGCATTGGATCGGAACAAGGACGGAATCAGCGGCTGTCATGGCATTGACGGTCAGGGTGTTTAAGGACGGCGGACAATCTATGATGATGAAATCGTATTTGTCTGACAATTTTTCTGTCTCGCGGCTCACGAGATAATCTTTGTCATCGACTTTGGCAAGCTCCAGTTCCGCCGCCGAAAGGTCGATACTTGACGGAACAAGATCGACATTTGGCACCACTTCCTTGCGAACGACGTCCTCAATCACCGTCTCTCCTACCAGAACATCATATACGGACGCCTCTATGTCGGCCTTATCGACGCCGAAGCCGCCGGTCATATTCGCCTGCGGATCAAGATCGACACACAGTACCTTTATTCCCAATTCGCCCATACATGCCGACAGGTTGACGGCTGTGGTGGTTTTCCCGACGCCGCCTTTTTGATTCGCGACGGCTATGATCCTGCTCATTATGTGTTCCTCCCGAGAGGCTCATTATAACACTTGAATATTCTGAGTTCCACATAAAATGTTTCACGTGAAACATTGAGGCTCATCCCTACAGATTCGGTTTTGATATCATTAAACGAAAATAAGTTACGGGCAATTCAGATGTCTTAATGTTTCACGTGAAACATTAAATCACATCATCACGGTTTCCGCTTTACTGACGTGCTTTAACGCGTCATCAGGGTCGTTTGGGAAATTCGCCTACATACTTCGTGTGCCCTTATCGTTATGCGTCACCTTACAAACGCCTGTCAAATTGCCCACCGTCGCCTTTATTCGTTATTTCGGCCTCCCCTTATCTTCCCGACTCATTATATCTCATCCTTTTATCGGAGCTCTTTTGGCGCTGCCCGCCTGTCTGGGGTAACGATTCGGCGTACGCCCCGTCTTTTGTATCACGACAAGGGTTCTGCGAATATCGGTGCCCGGAAGTGTGAGCTTCACCATATCGCTAATCCTGCCGCCTAATTTCCCGATCGCGGCATCGGCCCCCTTTATCTCTTCCTCGATGTCAGAGCTTTTATAAGCGACGAAAAGGCCGCCCTTCTTTACGAAAGGCAGGCAGTATTCCGACAAAGCGGCCATTTTTCCGACCGCGCGGGATACGCACAGATCATAAGCTTCTCTGTGCGCGGGATCGTGAGCCAGATCTTCCGCTCGCGCATGTATCGCGATGGAATCAATGTCGCAAGAAGGAGAAGTAGTTCCGGCCTGTTCTTCCGCTCGTGAGTGTATCGCGATGGAATCAATGTCGCAAGAAGGAGAAGTAGTTCCGGCCTGTTCTTCCGCTCGCGAGTGTGTCGCGATGGAGCAAGATGTTCGTGTGCAACCGCCCGGCCTCGTCTTGTTTTCCTCGTGGGAATGTGATGCGGCTCCGTCGTCATGATTAGAGTCCCGGTTTTGCCCGACTTCCGGAACACCCGCGCGTACAGCTGCCGA
>CAYLRF010000005.1:25142-28872 GCA_964385995.1 uncultured Faecalimonas sp. | reverse complement strand
GATTAGAGTCCCGGTTTTGCCCGACTTCCGGAACACCCGCGCGTACAGCTGCCGAGTCGTTCTCTTTATCACTCTCAAGATCCTGTTTAGACGCTCTTTTTCGCAGGTAAATCAGTCCCGGGTCGACATCATCCATGACGGGACCGTCTTCCGTATCTTCTTCTGTCGTGAAAATATCCTCAGGGCTTTCCCCGTCTCCTGTAAGCCCGAGTCTTTCTATCGCCTCGTTTAAAAACGCGACCTTCTTTTGAGAAGCGTCGACAAGCGTCATCCGAAGCTTCGGATAAACTATCTTAAGCGGTATTCCCGGGAAACCGGCTCCGCTGCCCACATCTATGAGCAAATTTACTTTGCTCATGTCTACGGCTTTTACGATCGCCAGACTGTCGAGGAAATGCTTTTCTTCCATCTCCCTCTCACCGACTATCCGGGTCAGATTCATTCGCCCGTTCCATTCCAGAAGCAGCTCCCGAAAGAGGTCAAACTTCTCTATTTGCCGCTCACTTAATATGATATGAAGTTCCCTTAACGCGGCCCGCAGTTTTTCTGTCATACTTTCCTCTTTCTTTCAACCCTTTCCCCCGACGCCCTTTAACGAGTCATAAAGGCACTTTCGGAAGATTTTGGCTGTTTTCTTCCAGACCTTTCTCTTTACGTCATATTCGCGGCTCACGAGGACGATTTGGCGGGGATTTAGCCTTCTTCCGGACTTTCCTTTTTTCCGTCATCTTCCGCTTTCGTGTGCCCTAAGATATATGAGAAGTACCGAGATGTCAGCGGGAGATACCCCTGAGATACGCGAGGCCTGACCGATGGAGACGGGCCTTACGAGTTCCAGTTTCTGTCTCGCCTCGATACGCAGATTCCTGACTTCCTCATAACGGATATCCGTCGGTATCTTTTTTGTCTCGAGTTTTTTAAATTGTTCGACCTGTCTTATCTGGCGCTTTATATAACCGTCATACTTGATGTTGATATTTACCTGCTCCGCGGCCTCAAAAAGCAACTTTTCCACACTGTCGGGGGATTTATCCACATAATGTGTTGATTTATCGACAAAAAGCCCCCTTAAATCCCTTCGCGGGTCAATGTTATCCACATTCTCATAGGATAATTCCGGCCTCCTTATAAGCTCCGCGAGAGTACAGCCGCTGCTTATCGGCGAGGAGTTATGCTCCGCAAGGAAGCGGTTTACCTCCTGCGTGGCGCCCACGAATGTATGTTCCAGACGATCTGTCTCAGCCTCGATGACAGCCTTTTTAAGCATTGTCTCCTCATAACGCGACTTTGGAATTAAACCGACATTATACCCTATAGGGGTAAGCCTCAGGTCGGCGTTGTCCTGCCGCAGAAGGAGTCTGTATTCGGCGCGGGACGTCATCATTCGGTACGGTTCGTGACTTTCCTTGGTCACGAGATCGTCGATGAGCACCCCTATATATGCCTGTGAGCGGTCTAAGACGACAGGCTCACGATGAAGCACGCGCATGGCGGCGTTGATACCGGCTATTATGCCCTGCGCCGCGGCCTCCTCATATCCGGAGCTGCCGTTAAACTGCCCGGCGCTGAAAAGTCCTTCCGTTTCCTTAAATTCGAGCGTCGGCTTAAGCTGCCTCGCGTCTATGCAGTCATACTCGATGGCGTACGCGTTCCTCACGATTCTCGCGTTTTCCAGACCCGGGACGGAGCGATACATCTCGTATTGGACATCGGCCGGCATGGAACTTGACATTCCTCCTATATACACCTCCCCGGTTTCCCTGCCCTCGGGCTCGATAAATACCTGATGAGCCTTTTTATCGGAGAATCTTACCACCTTGTCCTCTATGGACGGGCAATACCGCGGCCCGGTACCCTCGATTTGTCCTGAGTAAAGCGGGGAGCGGTCAAGATTTTTACGGATTATCTCATGCGTTTTCTCATTGGTATAGGTAAGCCAGCAGGAATCCTGACATATCTGCACATCCTTCGGATCTGTGGTAAAAGAAAAGGGCGTCACATTTTCGTCGCCTTTTTGCTCCGTCATCCGGGAAAAATCCACGGTTCGCCCGTCTATACGCGCCGGAGTCCCGGTTTTAAACCGGTACATTCGTATTCCGAGTTTCTTCAGACTGTCCGTGAGAGCATTCGCCGCCCTGAGTCCGTTCGGTCCGGTACGGACACTGACATCGCCGTAGATACACCTCGCCCGAAGGTAAGTGCCGGTGCAAAGTATGAGAACCTTGCACCTTATGATCTCGCCTGTTTCGGTGCGCACGCCCTCTATCTTCCCGTTCTCGGCCAGTATCTCCGTGACCTCACCCTGTCTTACGGACAGGTTCTCCTGTGTCTCCAGCACTCGGCGCATGGTTCTGCCGTATCGGGCCTTATCAGCCTGAGCGCGAAGCGAATAAACCGCGGGCCCTTTCGATTTATTAAGCATTTTCGACTGGATAAATGTCCTGTCGATGACTTTGCCCATCTCTCCGCCCAGCGCGTCGACTTCCCGCACCAGATGGCCTTTTGAGCTTCCGCCGATACTCGGATTGCACGGCATCATGGCCACGCTGTCCATGCTTACGGTGAAAATGACGGTGCTTACCCCCAGTCGTGCGCACGCCAGCGCGGCCTCGCACCCCGCGTGTCCCGCTCCTACCACCACCGCGTCATACCGTTCCTTGCTTTCCCATCCGTTTCTGTCCATGTTATTTTCGCGAAATCCCACTTCTTTTGAATTACTTACTCCCTCGGCTTATTTTTCATTATCACGGCCTTCGCCTTACTTACGCCTTCAGCTTATTTCCCGTTTTCACGGCTCGGCTTGTTAATGCACCGCTTATTCTTCGTTTTCACGGCCCGGCACTTCTCATTTTGCACGGCCCGGCAATCCTTATTTCCCCACGCAAAATTTGCCGAAGATTTCGTCTATGAGATCGTCTCCCGCCTGTTCTCCTATGATAAGGCCGAGGAAATTATAAGCGTCCGTGAGATCTATTGTGTAAAAATCCTCCGGCAGTCCGCTTCTGATGGCCTCCGTCACTTTGCGAAGGCTCGCTTTTGCCTCTTTTAGCGCCGCAAGGTGCCGCAGATTCGTGACCGTCACCTCATCATTGTACCTTATCTCCCCGCGCAGAAACATGCCCGACAGGTATTTTTTCATATCGGAAATACCAATGTCCTCTTTCGCGGAAATTTTTATGATCGGGATGTCAGCGATCTTTTTCACGTCTTTCTCGCTTATCTCGCTTTTTAAGTCGCACTTATTAAGGAGAGCGACAGCCCTTTTTCCTTCCAGCATGGCGGCGATGGCCGCGTCATCTTCATCGAGCTTTCGCGTGGAATCGACGACGTACAGCACCGCGTCGGCGTTTTTCACGTATTCGCCCGCTCTTTCGACCCCTATTTTCTCGACCTCGTCGTCTGTCCGCCTGATCCCCGCCATATCGGCGAAACGGAAATTCAGCCCGTCTATCACTATATCCTCTTCCAATATGTCGCGGGTGGTTCCCTTTATGTCCGTCACGATGGCCCTATCGCGGCCGGTGAGCGCGTTTAGAAGAGAGGATTTGCCGGCGTTTGGCTTTCCAACAATGGCGACCTTCACGCCTTCTTTTATGATCCTGCCGTTTTCAAAGGTTTCGATGAGAGCTGTGATTTCCCCCGTCATGCACTCTATGTCGGTTTTAAGTCCGTCCGCGAAGCCGTCAAGGCTCATGTGCTCGGGATCATCCAGCGCCGCCTCTATATAGGA
>CAYLRF010000005.1:17219-25042 GCA_964385995.1 uncultured Faecalimonas sp. | reverse complement strand
TTACCTTTGACCTCTATCTTGCCCTCTTATACTCCACGATGACTTTCCTGTACGGTTCCTCTCCTCGGCTGTATGTCGTGATGTCCGGTACATCCTGCAGCGCAGTGTGAATGATCCTTCTCTCGTAGGGATTCATCGGATCAAGTTCCACGGGACGTCTTGTGCGCTTCGCCTTGCTCGCCATGTTCCTCGCCAGACTTTCAAGCGTCTCTTTTCTTCTGGCGCGGTAATTTTCGGTATCCAGCTTTACTCTCACATATCCGCCCTGAGCCTTGCCCGCCACGCGATTCGTGAGATATTGGAGAGCGTCCAGCGTCTGGCCTCTTTTTCCGATAAGAAGACCCATACGCTCGCCTTCCATGTTTATATTTAAAGCGCCGTCCTCGTCCACCTCACTCGTAAGCTTCACGTCCATCTCCATCGCTTCAAAGACCGCGGCCAGAAACTTTTCGCACGCTGTCCTTGTCTCGGGAAGAATCGGCTCGAAGTTCGGTTTTTCCTCTCTCTCCCCGTGATCCTTATTCCCGCGATCCTTATTCTCCGTATCGCCGGCTTCTTGAACGGGCTTTTCGGGATTTTCCACGGAATCTCCGTCGATCTCTTCATCCGATTTAACGTCCGTCTTATCGCCTTCGATGTCTTTCTTTTTCCACGCCCTTATGACAGCCTGTCTTTTACCGATTCCCAAAAATCCGGGCGTTCCTTCCGCTATCACTTCGTAGTCGATATCGGCGCTTACAAGCCCCAGCTGCAATCCCGCCTCAATCAGCGCGTCCTCCACCGTCTTCGCGGATACCGTTACTTCTCTTTCTTTTTCCCTCTTATTCATTTGGATCCCCCCTGCTGATTTCTGTTATTAAAATCCCTCACCATATTGGCCTTGGAAGCGAGACTCCCCGGCCGCGCTTCTCTCTGATATGTGTCATTTCCGGTACCCGCGTTCTTTCGCGAGTCGCCTTTATTTTCCTCACCCGCATCGTTACGCGCCAGATTCTTCGTACTCGTCGTGGCCATCCTGTTTAATGTCTCGGCCTGCACACTGCCTTTCTTCTTTCTCTTCTTCTCCGCTTTCGCCGCGTTTTCTTCTACTATGGCCTCTACAGTCTTTTTCTCCAGATGTTTGTTCACGAAAAACTGCTGCACTGTCCTCACCACCGCGCTCGCGATCCAGTACAGCCCGAGGCCCGTCGGCATCGTAAAACACATAACGACCGAGACGAGCGGCATGATTTTCATCATGATATTCATGGACTGCATCGTCGGATTTTCATTTTTTTTCTTATCTTTATCGGCGGGCGTCTCGGAGGCCTTCTGCGCGACTACGGTATTTATCCACTGCGTCACGCCCGCGAGTATGGGAATGGCGACTGCCGCGATGATCATGCCTATCATGGCCGCGGACCATCCCCGCGAGATCGCGTCTTTAAACATCGTGGTCGGCGTCTCGGCCAGATTGATACCGCAGAAGGAATTCATCGAAGTGACTTTTTCCTTGGTGGAGGCGATGGTCTCTTTCAGATTCGGGAATTTCGACTGCAGATCTTTCCAGTTTGAGTCCTGAAATTTATACAATACGTCTATCAGAGTATTGCTTTTGGTATAGCTGCGCTTTTTCGGATCTATGAAAATGGAGCCTGTCGTTCCTATTTTCTCCATAATCTTTCTGTAACCGTCGGTGGCTTTTATGCCTTTTACGAGCGGCATATAAGCGTTTTTCACCTTGGTCACGTAGGCGGGTATGTTCTGTATCACCGGCCAGAGCGCGAAGAGTATGGGAAGCTGTATAAACGACCCCAGACATCCTCCCGTCGGGGAGGTGCCGTATTTGTCGTAAATAAGCTTCGTCTCCTCCTGCATTTTCGTCATGGACTCGGTATCTTTTTTCCCCTCGTACTTCTTTTGCAAAGCCTGTATCTCGGGGTTCATCACGGCCATGACTTTGGTATTTTTCTGTTGTTTGACGGTAAGAGGCAAAAGAATGGTATATGTGACGATGGTGAAGAATATGATGCTGAGACCGATATTTTCGATACCGATCATGCTGAGCGCAGAAAATATTCCGTTCATCAGAAAGCCGAGAACTCTCGCTATCGGGCCGAAAAGTCCCCCGCTTTTTGTAAGCAGTATTGCCATTTTATCTATCCTGATTCTGTCCGTGTTATCTTAAAAATTTCCGAAATTACCCGGTTCAATATACTTAAATGGCGACTCTTTCCTCTTTCCGCGGATCGAGGCTGTCACGGAACCGGATCGTATCCTCCCTTTGAAAAGGGATTGCAGCGAAGTATCCTTTTAACCGCCAGCGCCGATCCTTTTAACGCTCCGTATTTTTCGATCGCGGTGAGAGCGTATTCCGAACACGTGGGTATGTATTTACAGGTAGGCGCCTTCTTAAGTGACGATAAATACTTCCTGTAAAAGCCGATGAGTTTTATGAGAACTCTTTTCATCTTCGGATACCGCGAACCTCTTATTTTTCGCTTCTGAAGGTTATGCCGCCTGTTTGAAGGTTGCTTTTCTTTTCCGTAAAATCAGAGGATGACTTCATTTTTTTCGGCCAGATAGAGAAGTGAGTCTTCTATTTCCTTATATGAACGCCCTTTCGCGCTCATCCTGCATATGACCGTGATATCGTATCCTGCCTTAAATCTTTCCTCATTCAGACGGTAGGCTTCCCTTACAAGTCTCGTCAGCCTGTGCCTTACTACGCTGTTTCCCACCTTTTTGCTGACCGATATCCCCAGTCTGTTGCGGCCTTTCTCTCCCCTCAGCACATACATGACCAGGTATCTGTCGGCGCGGGACGTGCCTTTCTCGTATACTCTCTTAAAATCCCCTTTTTTTTTCAGCGATTCGGAAAATCTCATGCGCCGCCGCGTCCTTTTCGGCATAAAAGAAAAGGCCACATATCTGCGGCCTTAAGCAGTAAGTACTTTTCTTCCTTTTCTTCTTCTGGCTGCCAGAACCTTTCTTCCTCCCGGCGTTTTCATCCTCGCGCGAAATCCGTGGACTTTTTTCCTTTTCCTTTTATTAGGCTGATAAGTCATCTTCATATCGGTATATCCCCCTTTAAATACGAAAACCGTAAGGTTTTTTGGCAAAAAACAGCAGGGCTAATTATATTAAAGAACAGTAAACCCGTCAAGGACAAAATGGCGGCGATTTATCAACAAAATGTGGATAACTCCCCGTTTCCGTGTTGATAAGTTGTTAATTTAAAAATTTTTTACTCGAAATTACCCCGTTTTTACCACTGTTTCACATAGTTTGAATAGTTATCCACACTGTTTGGAGCTTGAAAATAACCCCCCTTTGATTTAGAATATGTGGACAATTAGTGTCAAGAGTTTAAGGAGTTTAAGAGAAGTTTCACATGGATAAGGTCACAAGTAATTGGGATGACATACTCACGAACTTAAAAGCCGAGTACGGTCTTTCGGATGTCTCGTTTAAAACATGGATTTTGCCTCTTAAAGTGACGGCCGTCGAGGGTTCCACAGTCTATATACTCGTTCCCCTTAAAGCCAGTATCGGTTACATCACTCAGAAATATCTTCTTCCTTTTCAGGTATGCATAGCCGAAGTGACGGGCGAGGAATACGAGGTAAAATTCATCTCGGGGGATGATCCGCGCTTTGCCTCTATGGGAGCGGACGGCTCTTCCCGTATGACAAAAGGCTCGAAAAATATTTTCGAGGAAGCGAATCTTAATGACAAGTATACGTTTGACACGTTCGTCGTGGGCAATAACAATACTTTCGCTCACGCGGCGTCGGTCGCGGTCGCCGAGTCGCCGGGAGAGCTCTACAATCCCCTTTTCCTCTACGGGGGAGTGGGACTCGGCAAGACTCACCTCATGCATTCCATAGCTCATTACATATTGGAAAACGATCCGTCGAAAAAAGTGCTTTACGTGACGAGCGAGAAATTTACGACAGACCTGATAAACGCCTTAAAAAGCGGTAAAACCGGAAATGACCTCGCGATGAACGCTTTCCGTGAGAAATACCGCAACATGGACGTGCTGCTGGTCGACGACATACAGTTTATCATAGGAAAATCCGGCACGCAGGAAGAGTTTTTCCACACTTTCAACCATCTGTTCATGGCGGGCAAACAGATAATAATTTCCAGCGACAGGCCGCCGAAAGACATAGAGACTCTGGAAGTGCGGCTGCGCACCCGTTTCGAGTGCGGACTTATCGCGGATATCTCGGCTCCCGATTACGAGACGAGGATGGCCATACTGAAAAAGAAGATCGAAATCGACCGTCTGGAACAGTACAACATCCCGGACGAAGTCCTACAGTACATCGCCGCGAACGTAAAGTCCAACATCCGCGAGCTTGAAGGATCGCTTAATAAGCTTATCGCTCTTCATAAATTAAAAAACGAGAAAATAACGCTGAGTCTTGCCGAAGAGACCCTAAAGGATCTCATAAGCCCGGTGGAAAAGAGAAAAGTCACGCCGGAACTGATACTTGAGGCGGTGGCGGAGCATTTCTCCGTATCGGTCATGGACTTAAAAGGAAGTAAGCGCAGCGCGAACATCGCCGTGCCCCGCCAGATTGTGATGTATCTTTGCCGGGAGCTTACGGACACACCGTTAAAAACCATCGGTATCACGCTGGGCGGGCGCGATCACGCCACCATAAGCCACGGTATAAATAAGATAGCGGAAGACTCAAAGACCGACGAGGCGCTTTTTAACACTCTTGACATATTGAAGAAGAAGATCCTGCCCGCGTAGACAAATATGTTAGCGCGATGTGGAAAGACGGCTGATTATAAGTGCATAACTTTTAGGACATATTTTCATCTTATAAATTGTCAACGCTGTTCACATTTTATCCTGTCAGCTTCGACACATTTATCACTGCCGTAAAGCACGTATTTTCAAAGGCAGTTTGCCGTTATCAACATTTCCACCGTCCTATTACTGCTACTACCGGTTAAATATAATTAACACACGGATCGGCGCGCGCATATTTTCGTTATCCGCAAAAAGGCGCGGAAGGAGATTATGAACATGACGACATCGCGATAAAAAAAGTTAAACACGATGATAAAAAGCGAAAAATGATAAAGGGCATGTGTATGCGATGACGGGAGCGGATATCCAAAAAAGACGGGATATAATAATACAATAAAGCACAAATAATAATACAATAAGCCACAATGAAGCAAGCGAAGAAAGTTTGCAAGTAAACTTTCGGAAAAGAGGAGAAAATGAAGATCGCCTGCCTTAAAAATCAATTGCAAAAAGGTGTGAATATAGTGTCGAAGGCCGTTCCGGCGCGTACTACCCTGCCGATACAGGTGTGTATCCTGATAGAAGGGGACGAAAGCACCGGGCGGATCACTTTGACGGCTAACGATACCGAGCTCGGCATCGAAACCGTGTTCGACGGAGACGTCATAAAAGGCGGGAGAGTCGCCGTAAACGCGAAAGTTTTCTCGGAAATAGTGCGCAGCCTTCCCGACAGCGACGTGGTGATAGAGAGCGTTCCCGACGGAAAACTTTCCATCACCTGCGAGAAATCTAGGTTCGTCCTTTCTTACATCGACGGAGAGGAGTTCGCCTACCTGCCCGAGGTCGAAAGAAATAATAAAATTTCGCTTTCCCAGTTTTCCCTGAAGGAAATGATAAACCAGACCATTTTCTCCGTGTCCGAAGACGACACAAACAAAATAATATGCAGCGAATATTTCGAGGTGCGCGACAATATTTTCCGTATCATAGCGCTTGACGGACACAGGATAGCCATAAGGAAAATGGAGATCGACGGCAATATCGAATCCGCGAGCGCCATCGTTTCGGGAAAGACGGTAAACGAGATAGCGAGGATACTTATCGGCGACGCCGAGAAAACTGTCGATATATACTTCACACTGAATCATATCGTCTTCGAATTTGACGACACGGTTGTCGTGTCCAGACTTATCGAGGGGAAGTATTTCGGAGTGGACCGCATGATACCCGTAAGCTTTGACACGAAAGTTCTGATAAATAAAAAAATACTATTAAGCTGCATAGACAGGGCGTCGCTTCTCATAAGCGAGAGCGACAAGAAACCGCTGGTGCTTAACATAACGGACAATGTGGTGCAGGCGCAGATCATATCGCAGATAGGCTCCATGAACGACGAATTGGACGTAAATGAAAAGACAGGTGGCGACCTTATGATAGGCTTTAATCCGAAATTTCTCTCGGACGCGCTCAGGGCGATAGGAGACGAGGATGTGAGCCTTTATTTCACCAATCCTCTCTCGCCGTGTGTCATAAAAAACGACGGGGAAAGCTACCTCTACCTGATACTTCCGGTAAATATCAACGCGGTTTAAATCGGGATATCTTAAAAGGGATAACGGCGACAGGCGAAAAAAAACGGTAGCGACAGGCGGGAAAAAAAGAAGACAGGCAAAATAAGCGAACGGAAATAAAAAAAGACCATGATGAGAATAAAGCTTAAGGATGAATATATAACCTTAGGTCAGGCTCTTAAGGCCGCCGGGGTGGCTAGAAGCGGAGCGGAGGCGAAGATCTTCATACAAAACGGCCTCGCCGACGTGAACGGCGAAAAAGAGCTTCGGCGCGGAAGAAAATTATACGCCGGGGATGAAATCGAGATACAGGGCGAGACAATCAAGATTGCGAAGTGAACGATTATAAAGATCTCTAAGTGAAAAACGGTTAATAAAGACAAATAAACTTCATCAACCGGCATAAACATCCTGTGGTGAATAGAGTTTGTGAAGCATAAAATTTATGATTCGCGTATGATTTTAAAGACCTTGAAACTTAAAAATTTCAGGAATTATGACCTTTTGGCGCTGACGCCTGACGCGCAGACGAACATATTTTACGGTGAGAACGCTCAGGGAAAGACGAATATATTGGAAGCCGTCTATCTCGCCGCGACCACGAAGTCGCATAGGGGCGCGAAAGACAGGGAAATGATAAAGATGGGCGAGGAAGAAGCCCATATCGAAGCCGTTATCGAGAAAAAGGGCACATCATATACGATAGACGTTCACCTAAAGAAAAACAGCGCGAAGGGTCTGGCCGTAAATCATATCCCTCTGCAGCGGGCCGGGGATCTTCTGGGACTTATGAATGTGGTTTTTTTTTCTCCGGAGGATTTACGGATCATAAAAGACGGGCCGGGAGAAAGAAGAAGATTTCTCGATCTGGAACTTTCGCAGCTTGATAAAGTCTACCTAAGCGACCTTTCAAATTACAACAGGGTCATAAATCAGAGAAATAAGCTGCTTAAGGACTTAAACGACAGAAGCGACTTGACGGACACGATCGACGTCTGGGATGAGCAGCTGGTAAAATACGGAAACAACATCATAAAAGAAAGAAAAGAATTTCTTTCGCAATTAAATAATATCATAAAAGACATTCACTTAAAACTTTCGGGTGGAAAGGAAACTTTAAAGTTGATGTATGAATCGTCTTTTAAAGGGGACGATTTCGCCGCGGTTTTAAGACAGAACAGAAAAAAAGACATACTCGCGAAGACGACTCTCGCGGGGCCGCACAGGGACGATATTTATTTCCTTTGCGAAGATATGGATATGCGAAAATACGGCTCGCAGGGACAGCAGAGGACGGCGGCTCTGTCGCTAAAGATGGCGGAAATAGAGATAATGAGGCTGCGAAACGGAGACGCCCCGATCCTTCTTCTGGACGACGTCTTATCGGAGCTTGATAAAAGCAGACAGGAATATCTGACAGAAAACATAAAGGACGTCCAGACCTTCATCACCTGCGCGGGGGAGGAAGAATTTATCGCCGGGAGATTTCACGCGAACAG
>CAYLRF010000005.1:10293-17119 GCA_964385995.1 uncultured Faecalimonas sp. | reverse complement strand
AAAGAGGAAATCATAAATTGTCTGAAAGAGACTGAAGGAATCAAAGTAAAAATAAAAGAAAATTGGAAGTGTATCGCGAACAGAACCATCCGAAAAAAAAAAGATCACAGAAAATCGATATATTGAAATATCGTGAAGAAGGAATAAGGAGCGAAGGGAGTTTTCATGGATATAAAGACGCAGGAAAATGAAACCGACACTATCAACAATATAAACAATGTCCCCGACGGTGAAACCATCGACGACCTTCTCGAGGAGATGACGGAGGTCGACGGTGAGTACGGCGCCGATCAGATACAGATACTTGAGGGATTGGAGGCCGTGAGAAAAAGGCCGGGCATGTACATCGGAAGCACGTCGGCCAGGGGACTTCACCATCTGGTGTACGAGATAGTCGATAATTCCGTGGACGAGGCGCTGGCGGGATTTTGCGATACGATCGAAGTCACATTGCATAAGGATAATTCCGTCACGGTCCTGGATAACGGGCGCGGTATCCCCGTCGGCATAAATACCAAAGCGGGACTTCCGGCGGTGGAAGTCGTATTCACCGTGCTGCACGCGGGAGGCAAATTCGGCGGCGGGGGATATAAAGTATCGGGCGGCCTGCACGGCGTGGGAGCATCCGTGGTAAACGCACTCTCAAACTGGCTGGAAGTCGAGATATTTAGCGAAGGGAAGATCTATAAACAGCGGTATGAGAAGGGAAATGTCGTCTACAAATTAAAAGTGGTCGGAGAGTGCGATCCCGATAAGAGGGGAACGAAAGTCACTTTTCTCGCGGACGACGGAATTTTCGAGGAGACGGTGTATGACTACGACACCCTAAAGCAGAGATTTCGTGAGATGGCGTTTCTCACGAAAGGGCTCACCATCATCCTGACGGACGAGAGAGGCGAGGAGCCAGTCACATGTAAATTTCATTACGACGGCGGTATCAGGGAATTTGTCAAATACTTAAATAAGAGCAAGACTCCGCTGTATGACGACGTCATATACTGCGAGGGAGAAAGAGACGGCGTGCTGGTGGAAGTCGCCATGCAGCACAACGATTCCTACAACGAGACCACGTACGGCTTCGTAAATAATATCACGACCCCCGAAGGCGGCACTCACATCGTGGGATTTCGCAACGCCATCACGAAGACATTTAACGAATACGCGAGAAAAAACAAACTTCTTAAGGAAAACGAGCCGAATCTTTCGGGAGACGACATAAGAGAAGGGCTCGCCGCCATCATAAGCGTGAAGATAGAAGATCCGCAGTTTGAGGGCCAGACGAAGCAGAAGCTGGGAAATACCGAGGCCCGCACCGCGGTTGACAGTATCCTTAGTTCCAAGCTTGAGATTTTCCTCGAGCAAAACCCCTCCGTCGGAAGAGTTATCATAGAAAAATCCGTGATGTCCCAGCGGGCGAGAGAAGCCGCGCGAAAGGCGAGGGATTTGACGAGGCGCAAGGGAGCGCTGGACGGGATGGGGCTTCCCGGAAAGCTCGCGGATTGCTCGGATAAGACTCCCGAAAACTGCGAGATATACATAGTCGAGGGAGATTCCGCCGGCGGCTCTGCGAAGAAAGCCAGAGACAGAAAGACACAGGCGATACTTCCCCTTCGAGGCAAGATCCTAAACGTCGAGAAGGCGAGGCTTGATAAGATATACGGAAATGAGGAAATAAAAGCTCTCATCACAGCCGTCGGAACCGGCATACACGACGATTTTGACCTGTCGAAGCTTCGTTATCATAAGATCATCATCATGACCGATGCCGATGTGGACGGCGCTCACATCAGCACGCTGCTTCTCACGTTTTTCTATCGCTTTATGCCGGATCTCATAAAACAGGGACACGTGTATCTGGCGCAGCCTCCGCTTTATAAATTGGAGAAAAATCAAAAGGAATGGTACGCCTACAGCGATGAGGAGTTAAATAAAATCCTCGTCGAAGTCGGCAGGGACAGCAGCAACAAGATCCAGAGATACAAAGGTCTGGGCGAAATGGACGCCGACCAGCTCTGGGATACCACTATGGACCCGGAGCACAGGATTCTTCTGCGCGTGAACATGGACGAGGAGACATCCTCGGAGCTTGATCTTACGTTTACGACCCTCATGGGGGATAAGGTCGAGCCGCGCCGGGAATTTATCGAGGAAAACGCGAAATACGTGCAAAATCTGGACATTTAAGAACCGATACCGCGTTAAAGAGCGACGAAAAGAGGAAATATGCAGGAAACCGAATTTGACAAAGTGCAGGAAATAGACTTAAAAAAGACGATGGAGACGTCTTACATAGATTACGCCATGAGTGTCATCGCCTCCCGCGCCCTGCCGGACGTAAGAGACGGACTTAAGCCGGTGCAGCGCAGGATCCTTTATTCCATGATAGGCTTGGGGTGCGGCCCCGATAAGCCTCACAGGAAATGCGCCCGTATCGTCGGCGAGACCATGGGTAAATATCATCCGCACGGCGACAGCTCCATATACGGCGCGCTGGTAAATATGGCGCAGGACTGGTCTACCAGATATCCTCTCGTCGACGGACACGGAAACTTCGGCTCGGTGGACGCGGACAGCGCGGCGGCCATGAGATATACAGAGGCGAGACTTAGCAAGATTTCCATGGAGCTTACCGCCGATATAAATAAAGATACCGTGGATTTCATCCCGAACTTTGACGAGACGGAGAAAGAGCCCACGGTTCTGCCGTCAAGATATCCGAATCTTCTGGTAAACGGAGCCTCCGGCATAGCGGTCGGCATGGCGACCAATATCCCTCCGCACAATCTTCGCGAAGTCATATCCGCCGTGGTAAAGATCATCGACGATCAGACAGACGGCGGGCGCGAGACTTCCATGGAGGACGTCTTAAAAATAGTAAAAGGCCCGGATTTTCCCACGGGAGCCGTCATCATGGGCACGAGAGGCATAGAAGAGGCTTACCGGACCGGCCGCGGCAAGATACAGGTGCGTGCGGTAACCGACATAGAGACCATGCCAAACGGCAAGAGCCGCATAGTAGTGACCGAGATACCGTTCCTCGTAAATAAAGCCCGTCTGATCGAAAAGATCGCGGAGCTTGTGAAAAATAAAAAAATCGACGGCATAACGGCGCTCGAGGATCAGTCAAGCCGCGAGGGAATGTGTATCAGCATAGAACTAAGGCGAGACGCCAACGCGAACGTCATCTTAAATCAGCTCTATAAGCATACCCAGCTTCAGGACACATTCGGGGTAACCATGCTGGCGCTGGTTGATAACGAGCCTAAGGTCTTAAATCTTCTCGACACGCTGAAGCTATACCTGAAACATCAGGAAGAGGTCGTGACACGGCGCACGAAATTCGACCTGAAAAAATCAGAGGATCGAGCTCACATCCTCGAGGGACTTCTTATCGCTCTGGATAACATCGACGAAGTGATAAATATAGTGAGAAGCTCCAAAACCACGCAGACGGCCAAAGAGAGGCTGATGGAGAGATTCTCCCTAAGCGACGCTCAGACACAGGCCATCGTGGATATGCGTATCCGCGCCCTCACGGGACTGGAAAGAGAAAAACTGGAGACGGAATACGGCGGACTTATGGAAACCATCCGCGAGCTTCGCGCCATATTGGAAGACAGAAATAAGCTTCTTAGCGTGATAAAGACGGAAATACTCGAGATTTCCGACAAATACGGCGACGACAGGCGGACGGCGATAGAAAGAAGCGAGTCCGATTTCAGCGACGAGGATCTCATCCCGAAGCAGGACGTAGTCGTCACCATGACGAAGCTCGGGTACATAAAGAGGATGACGACGGATACCTTCAAAAGTCAGGGCCGCGGCGGCAGAGGCGTAAAAGGTATGCAGACCATAGAAGAAGATTACGTGACAGAGATGTTTATGACCTCGTCTCATGATTATGTCTTCTTCTTTACGGATAAGGGACGCATGTATAAGCTGAAGGCATATGAGATCCCCGAGGCGGCGAGGACGTCCAGGGGCACGGCCATCATAAATCTTCTGCAGCTGATGCCGCAGGAGACCGTCACGAAGATGATCCCGATAACGTCTTATGAGGAAAATAATTATCTCTTTATGGCTACCAAAAAGGGAGTGGTAAAGAAAGTGACCATAAGAGAATTCGCCAATGTCAGGAAATCGGGGATCGCCGCGATCTCTCTTCGCGATGACGACGATCTTATCGAAGTCGCGGTTACCGACGGACATAAAGACGTCATGCTCGTTACCAAATGCGGCCAGTGTATCAGATTTAACGAGAAAGACGTCCGTCCAATGGGAAGATCCGCCACGGGAGTAAGGGGCATAAGATTATCCGACGGTGATGAAGTGATAGGTATGCGGCTCTGCGACGGGGAAAGAGACCTTCTCATCGTGACGGAAAACGGCATGGGAAAGCGAACGCGAAAAGATGAATTTTCCGCGCAAAGCAGAGGCGGAAAGGGAGTAAGGTGTTACAGGATCACCGAAAAAACCGGAAATCCCGTCGGCGCTGTCTCCGTGGATGACGGCGACGAGATAATGATCATAAATACCGCCGGCATCGTCATCAGAATCCCCTGCTCGGACGTATCGGTACACGGAAGATTTTCCTCGGGAGTAAAACTCATAAATCTCACGGACGGCGCGAAAGTGGCCGGTATCGCGAAGGTGCAGGAAAGCGAAAGTGAAGAGATAGAGGACGGGCAGTCGGAGCCGGCGCCGCAAGACGAGCCCCGTGAAGATATCGGCGAATAAGGAATCTTACCATGGACATCTCAGGGCTCGCGCGGCAGATGGTGCTGTTATTCGGCGTGATTCTCATTGGATTTATGGCGGCGAAAATCGGACTCATCGATCAGTCGGTGAATCAAAAAGCGTCGCTGCTCTTAAACGGCGTCGTAAGTCCCATGCAGGTGATATCGTCGGCGCTGAGCGGCGCGCGGCCCGTCTCAAATAAAAAAGTCTTCGTCATCATAGGTATAGTATGCCTCATATATCTGGCTCTGATAGCGGCGGCGAGGCTTTTTCCCGTGATATTTCGGATCGGCCGCGAAAAAAGCGGGGTCTATCAGTGCCTTCTTATCTTCGCGAACGTGGGATTTATGGGTTATCCCGTCGTAGAGGCGCTCTTCGGCAAGTCCCATATGTTTTACGCCACGCTGATTGTGGTTGTCTTCCAGCTGTTTTGCTGGACATACGGCGTCAGTCTGATGAGCGGCGAAATGAAGATATCCGTGAAGACATTTACGCGCCCGACATTTGTGGCGGCCGTCATCGCCCTCATACTTTATCTGGTGAAAATCCCGGAGATACCTATACTGTACAGGATCACGGACACGGTCGGATCCATGACGTCCCCTCTTGCCATGCTGATAAGCGGGTGCGCGCTGGCGCAGCTGTCGTTTAAAGACGTCTTCGGAAAATGGCGCATATACGCGCTTTCCGTCATAAAGCTCATACTTTTCCCGGTCGCGGGGTTTTTCATCCTGCGGCTCTTCATAAAGGAAGAAGCGCTTTTGGGGACGCTGGTGGTGTCGCTTGCCATGCCAGCGGGGATGACCGCCACCACGATAAGCTACCAGTACGGCGGGGACACGAAAAGCGCGGCAGCGGGAGTCTTCGTCACCACGCTCCTCTCGGTAGTCACCATCCCCCTTATCATGTGGCTGCTCTTTGTGAGGTGAGCGTCCGATTCATCACGTTCCCCTGCGGAGAATGTCCAGATAAGCGGTATACGCGTAAGCGCGGTTTCTTCCGTTTCCGCGGATTTGCCGCAATATCCCGGCGCCCACCAGACGGGTTACGGCATTTGACACGGTATTAAAGGCCAGACCTAAGGCCGCGGCGGTTTTATGTATGTCGATGATGGGATTTGACTCCAGATAGCCAAAGACGGCCATGACGCTTTTTGCCGCGCGTCCCATGCCCGAGATCGTCCCGATGTTCTTTTCGCGGAGGGCGGCAAGGTCGCGAATCGTGTCTGTCGCGTCGGCGGCGGATTCGGAGACGGCCCGCAGAAAGAAAGCCACCCACTGTTCGAAATTGCCCTTCTCCCGCACTTCCGTCATGCGGTCGTAGTATTCCACACGATTTTTTTTCAGGTAATAGGAAATGTAGAGGGCGGGAGATGTAAGGACTTTCTTTTCCATTAAAAATAACGTGATGAGAAGCCGCCCTACGCGCCCGTTTCCGTCAAGGAAGGGATGAATCGTCTCAAACTGATAGTGTATCAGCGCCGCGCGGATCAGACAGTCGGTGGTATCGTCCTCATCGTTCATGTATTTTTCAAGGTCACTCATCGCCTCCTGCATGTCTCTCGGAGAAGGCGGGATATATCCGGCGTTTTTCAGCGTGCTTCCCACTCCGCCGATCCGGTTTTGAGAACTTCTAAACTCCCCGGGCGCTTTCTCCTCGCCGCGCAAACCCCGCATTAAGACCGCGTGCGTCTCTCTTATCAAACGGCAGCACAGGGGAAGAGTCTGCAGGCGGTTGATTGCGTACTCTGTCGCCTTTACGTAGTTTACGACGTCAGAGACATCACGGTTTGTATTCGCGTCCGACGCCGGGTCAAGGATATCCTCCAAAGTCGCCTGTGTCCCTTCTATCTGCGAGGACATCAGCGCCTCCTTGCGCACGTACATGGAGGTGAATAAATTCATGTCGGGAATATTGCCGGTCATGTCTTCCAGGACGGAGACGCGGGAATGAGCCTTTACCAGAAGATCGACGATATCCTCTGTCAGGCTGACCGGGGGTCTCGGGGGCAGCGGGTTCGGCAAATAAGAACGGTATGCCATCTCACCCGACAGATTGGTTACATATTCTCCCGCGCGATTACGCATGA
>CAYLRF010000005.1:0-10193 GCA_964385995.1 uncultured Faecalimonas sp. | reverse complement strand
CTTTCGAACTTGAGCGCTTGAGGTCAAAATTATGAGCATTGTTCACGATTGCTCAACTTTTATCTACAGGTTGACAAAGCATGGGGGGGGGTTAAAATTTGCTTCGCAGATAGACAAACGGGAGTCGGATATACAGATTCCGATAGTTAAAGGGCACAAAAAGGAGGATGGCACACCATGTACGGGAACATGAACGGAAACATGAGAGAATCGCGAAAGACGGCGGACAGTTGCGCGGCCGGCATGACAGGTTCCGATAAGAAAGACCGCCGCGGGACGCGCGCGGGCAGACCTTCCCGGTATCTGGCCCTGTTTCTGGCGGCCGTGCTTACCTTAAGCTTTACTCTCGCGGGGTGCGGCAAGTCCGGGAAAGATAAGGCGGATACAGAAAGCTCAGATAAGACCGCCAGCGGAAGCAAAAAGCCCGGAAGCACCGCGGGAGGAAGCGACGCCGAATCCGAGAAACTCACGGAAGCCGCAGACGATTCCGAAAAAACGGAGACGGTCGTAAAGAAACTCACGGACAGTGATTTTGATCTGCACGCTACGCTGCGTCTCAGCCGTCACATAACGGGCAAGTCTGAGGAAGTATGGAGGATACCGCAGCCCGCCACGCATAAAGAGTCTAAGCAGGCGCAGGGCGGGTGCTTCGACGGCCGTTATTATTATCAGGTGTATGACAAGATAGTGGCCTACGGCAAGGAATATGAAAATGAGGACGTCGTGGTCAAATTCGACACGCAGACGGGGCAGGTGGTGGCTGAGTCGGCGCCGCTCGCGATGAACCACGCGAACGATATGACGTATAATTCAAAGACCGGCGAAATCATAGTCTGCAACTGCATGGGCAGAAAAGATAAGATCACCAGATTAAGAGCCAGTGATCTCGCTTTCATATCCGAAGATACGATACAGCTGGAGCTTGACGGGATCGATTACTGCCCGAGCAGAGACCAGTACGCGTGCCTTTTAGGCGGCGGACAGAGGATGGCCATCATGGACGCGAATTTCCGGCAGGTCGGCGACCGACTGGATCCCACCACGCTCACGAGCGGATGGACGACGCAGGGGATTTGCTGCGACGATGAGTTCATCTATTGCTCGTTGTATAATCCGAGCGCCATCACGGTCTACGAATGGAGCGGGGCATACGTCTGCACCATCATGCTTCCGGTCGCGAACAATTCCGGCGAGATCGAGAACCTGACCGTCATCGGCCACGATATCTACATGGGAATAGGCGCGGGGCAGGTAAGCGTACACAAGATGACGGAGCTTGAGGTGGAGTACTGATTTCGGAAGCTCGCTTCCCAAACTACTTTGATGAAACCCGTGACACAACCTTCTGTTCCGGGCGGTATCTAATCCGGTCCGGACACCCGGGTATTTAAATTTTCGCAGGAGAGACGGCATGGTAAGAAATAAAAGCAAGACAAGAAAACTTCTCCCGTATCTGATACTCGCGCCTTCACTCGCGCTCTTCGTGATGTTTGTCTACTATCCGTTCATAAAGACGATCGTGACATCTTTCGCGAATACCACGGAGATAGGCAAATTCATTTCATGGGCGGGGGTCACGCACTGGGTCAAGGTATTTAAGTCCCCGGATTTCTGGCAGACCACGGCGAATACCTTTATCCTCGCGGTGGTGTGCCTCGTGACGGAATTTCTGATATCGTTCATCTTCGCTTTCCTAAGTATCAGGGAGCATAAGGGATCGAGGATTTATCAGACGCTCTTTTCCGCGCCTATGGTTATAGCGGCGACGGCGATCGGGGCTATGTGGGGATTCGCTTTCAGGCACGACGGCGGCATCATAAACTCGATCTTTCATAAGAACTGGGATCTTTTAAACAACGAGAAGACGGCGCTCATCTGTCTGGCTTTAATCACGAGCTGGGGAGGTATCGCTGGGAAATACCTGTGGCTGATGGCGGGCTTTAGAAATGTCTCCGAGGACCTCATCGAGGCCGCTACGATAGACGGCGCGGGGTGGTTTAAAAGGGCGACGAGGATCATCATCCCCATGGCGTCGCCTCAGATATTCTACGTGCTTTTTACCAGTATCATCGGCGCGTTCAGACATTTCACTTACATACAGCTCCTTACGGGCGGAGGCCCGGTGGGGGCCACCACGACCTATATGTGGCAGGTATACAGAAATTCGCAGCTTCTCACCTACCCCGAGCTTGCCTGCGTATGGTCGCTGATACTGTTCCTGGTGATATTCGTAATCACGAGGATACAGTTCGCGTTTGAGAAGAAGATGGTATTCTATCAGTAGAAAACGCGGCGGTGATGCCCGGTCGGCAAATGCAATCGGCGGCAGTAACAAATTAAGCGGTAATTGTCACGCGCAGAATCAGGGATGAGTAATAAATGCCTCAGGTAATGGTAGCGACCGGGCATCGCATAACAAGAGTGCCGGTTGAGAGTGGATTCGCGTGAGTGAAAAGCAGACGGCGGTCAGGCATGGCACGAAAATGCAGCGGGACGTCGGTAAGGAAGAACGGTAACAACGGAAGCGTTAAGCGAAGACGGAAGAAGGACAGCAAGGAGAGCCCGCATGAAGATCAAACGTAAGCATAAGGAAGCGATATCGACGGTACTGAAGATCCTTCTGGGGCTGGTGTACGCGACGCCCGCGATCCTCTGCGTGATATTCAGCTTCCAGACAAACAGCGAGATAAATACCATCCCGAACCACCTGATCCCCGAGCACCCGACCATACAGAACTATATATACGTGCTGAAAAACATCCCGGTGTTTACCTACCTGAAGAATACGGTCGTGATGATAGTCATCATCCTTCCGGTACAGCTCGCGATATCGGCGACGAGCGCGTTCGCTTTTTCGTTCTTTGATTTTAAGGGGAAGAACCTCCTCTTTACGATATTTATCACGACGATGATGATACCGGGAGAGACGACGCTTATCGCGAGGTTCATGATGATAAGAAGCATGGGCCTTATGAACACGTATCTGGGACTTACGATAGTGAGCTTCGCGGAGGCGGGCGGGATCTTCATGCTGCGCCAGAACATGCTCTCGCTCCCTAAGGAGCTGTGGGAGGCCTCGGTGATAGACGGCTGCGCGGAGATGAGGTATTTCGTGAAGGTGGCGCTGCCGCTTTGCGCGCCGCTTCTTTCGTGTCAGGCGATCGTGTCATTTATCGGGATCTTTAACTCATACATCTGGCCGATGATGGTTTCGTCCAAGGATGAGTTTTACACGATACAGGTCGGGATGGCGCACCTTATGGGCGAAGCGGGGAACACCATGGGATACGTCCTCGCGGGCGCGGTGCTGTGTATGCTGATACCGCTTCTGATATACATCTTCCTTCAGAAGCAGGTGGTGACGGGCATGACGGCGGGAGCTATAAAGAACTAGGTTAGTAGTCGGAAAGTGCACGAAGTTACAGTTACAAAAGAAAGGCAGGTTAAGAGGATGAAGAAGAGATTTAAGAAGGCGTTTAAAACGGCAATTTCGGTCATGCTTGTCATCGCGACGGTGCTGGCGCTGTGCGCGTGCGGCGGGAAGAAAGACGATGGCGGTAAGACAAGCGGAGACGGCACCGAAGGCTCGTCCAAAGAAGATAAGAATAAGACAGAGCTCGTCGTATGGCACCTCTGGGGAACGGGCACCACGGGTGTTATCTTAAAAGAACTCGCGCAGAAATTTACCGACAGTCAGGACAAATACAAGGTGACCATCCTCCAGCAGGGTTCCGCCGTGAATCAGAGACAGAAGCTTGCGACACTCGAACCCGAGGAATTTCCCGCGCTGATATGCGGGACGCCGTCGGCCACCTGCTACTATGAGAACCTAAGCTACATAAAGCCGCTTCAGGATTTTCTGGACGCGGACGAGGACAACTGGGATGAGGCTCTTTTCCCGAATGTAAGGACCGCCTACTCGAACAGGGAAGGCAGGATGATAGGCGCACCGCTCGGCGTGAGTTGCAGCGGCTACTATGTAAACGTCGACATCCTGAAGAAGGCGGGCCATCAGCTCTCCGAGCTTACATCCATGGAGAAAATCGTGGATATCGCCATAGACGTCTACCAGAAAGGCCTCATTAAGTACGGCATCACATTCGGCTCGAAAAATGTCGATCTCGCCGACCTTCTGACCATACAGGGCATAGATATGGTCAATTCCGGCAACGGCTACGACGGGAAAGTCACGAAGTCCCTTCTTTCGGAAGGCGAGACGAAGGCGATGACGGAAAAATACCTGCAGCTGGTGGCGAAAGCCTGCGATTCCGGTTCAGGACAGAAATTCAATGCTACGGCCATGAGTTCCTTCTGTAACGGAAACACGGCCTTTCACTGCGCCACAAATTCCTATTATCAGGATATTATGCTTAAAAAGCCCGATTTTGAATGGGCGTTTATTCCCTTCCCCGGCATAGACGATGGCGCCAAGTATAAGAACTGCGCGCTCACAGAGGGAACGGGCTGGTATATCCCCGATTCGAAAGACGAGACGAGCATGCAGGGCGCCTATGAGTTTGTCAAATTCATGTGCTCGACCGAAAGTCAGGTAACCTTCTCCGTGAATACCGGTTATATACCCTACACCCAGGAGGCGTTCGAGAATCAGGAATACGTGGATTTCGTGAATAAAAACTGCCCGTCGTTTGCGTCTCTTCACGAGAAGATGGCAAACGCGCCGGCGGATATGAGACTTCCGTACACATTCGCGTGGGATAACGTGCTGGACGCGACGAGCTACCTTCTGGATAATGTCACGAATCATCCCGAGAACGATATAGGAAAATACATGGATCAGGCGACGAAGACTCTGGACGACGCCATAACGGTGGCGCTCATGAGATACAGGAACAAATAAAGTCTCGGGAAGGGATAAAAAAGTGTCGAAAGGAGTAAAAGACAGGTCATGAAAAAAGGACAGGTCAGGATAATGAAACATCCCGGCGGTAAGAGACGGTTCGCGGGACTTATCGCGATCATGCTCTGCGTCATGCTCATACCGGTGGGGTGCAAGAAGACGTCGTCGAAGAACGGTGAAAGCGACGGGGGAAAGAAAGAGACGACCTCCTCCGGATCCGCCTCGTCTTCCTCATCGGGAAAGAACAAGGCGACGGCGGCTAAAGAGGATGCCGGTGACGCCGATGACAAAACCGAAAATAAAACCGCCGCGGACAGCAAAAGCAAGGTAAGGCTCGAATACGCCGACGCCCTGAAGGATCGCGCGAGGATCGCGGGCAAGATGGCGGTTTATTTCGTGAGAGGCGATTTTCCCGTGACCAATGAGATGTTTGCGTCCGGATTCGTCCGGGGCGGGGAGTCTACGCTCATAGTGGCTCCCGACGGGACGACGATGCTGGTGGACTTTTCAAACAGCGTGGGAAACGCGACGATACTGGCGAAGCTCCTTTCCGATCTCGGCATACAGAGGGTGGATTACGCCGTCCTTACAAGTCCCCAGACAGAGCATATGGGAGGCATGTCGACGCTCACCGATAAGGTGCAGATAGGAGAGCTCTTCATGGCGCCGTGGGATCTTACGGGTTATCAGCTCTGGGATGACGTAAAGGAAATCGCGGCCGCGAAAGGGATCCGCGTAAGGTCTGTCACGGCGGGTCAGACTCTCACTTTAGGAGGTACAGTGAAAGTCAGAATCCTAAGTCCCGACGCGGGTTACACGGATTGGAAGACCACCGCGGGCCAGAGAGAAGGCGCCGTCGTGATGAGGGTGACCTACGGCAGCTCAAGCTTCCTTTTGGGAGGCGATATCGGCTCAAAGACGGAGGCGGCGCTTATAGCCAAATACGGGGCGGCGCTTAAATCCGACGTCGTGAAGATGAACTATCTGGGCAGCAAGGACACGAACACGAAGGAATGGATCGCCGCGGCCTCTCCGAAGCTGGTCGTGGGCGAGGGATACAGCGTGATTGATAACATCATCATGGCCAATTACTCGCTGTCCGCGAATCTGGTGCTTCACACGGCGCTTGACGGCACCTGCCTCGTGTATACGTCGGGAGACGGGACCTATGAAGTGCAGGTCGAAAGAGAGCGAAAGTCTGATGATTACATGGAGCTTGAGACCGAGAAAGGATACATACAGGTAAGGTAACAGGAGACATACTTCAAAGACTTCGGATTTAAAAAACGGAGGTGTGGATGATGGAAGATAATCTGCGTGAAAATAAAAAGTCGCGTAAGGGCAGGATCGCTCTTATCGTGCTTATCGCGCTGGTCGTGATCGGAGCCGCGTTCGCGACATTGTACGCCACGGGCGTGATAGGCGGGCGTAAGGTCGCGGATGATAAAACGAGCGATAAAACCGTGGAGAAAAATAAAGGCGACGCCTTAAGCGAGAAGGATAAGGAGCAGGCCGCTTCCGGCGTGACGGACGAAGCCACCTTAAGAAGACTTCTCGCGGCGCCGGGGAGCCTAAATATCCTCGTGGCGGGCGACATCGAGATAAAAAGCGGTATGCCCGTAAACGGGGAAAAGACCCTCGCGGGCGACGCCACGATCCGCGCCTCATACGACATGCTGGGAGATGAGCTTGCCATGCTCGATATAGCGAAGAAGTCCTCCCTTACCGTAGACAGAGTGAATCTGGACGGCGGAGGCGTCGCGGGAGGCGTGCACGTGGGGATCAAGGCGAAGCTAAACCACGTATCCGGCACGATAACGAACGTGGCCACCTACGGCGTGGAAACCGAAAGCGAGACCGCCTTATCGGAGGGCACAGTGATATCGCGCGTCGGCGACATAGCTATTCACGTCTTAAAAGACGGGGATGTGAAGATAAAGGGCGGTACCTACAGGGACAGCTCCAATTTCCTCATGCACGTGGAAAGGGGCGGATACTGCACCGTGGAAGGCACGCCCCTCTTTGAGGACGCGGCCGTAAACTTCATAGAGAATCACGGTCAGCTCGCCATATACGGCGGGACGTTCAGAAACTGCACCAACTCCGGCATATCAAACAGGGGCAGGCTCACCATGGAATACCGCGGCCCGGCGAGAAACGGCATGATCGAGATGCAGCGCATGGGATTTTTCGCCGTCGACTGCCAGTCATCGCAGCTGCTTACCGTTAAAGGCGTGCACGTAAACGGCACCGGAAGCTGGGCCGTCTACTCGACCCATAACTTAAGCCGCCTGGATATGAGCGACTGCGTTTTAGACCGTGGAAATGTTCCGGATTACCGCAATTCCAAAGGTGGCGGCATTTACCTTGCGGGACGCAACACCATAGAGGATGTCACCGTAAAAAACATCACAGATGAAAATGGGAATGGCATAGCGATTTGGTTAAACAGATTTAATAACAACAAACACTATAAGACGACCGGAACGCTGCGTGATATCACCATAGATAACTGCTTAGGCGGCATAAGAGGCGACGCATGTGAAGTGGACGTAAGGCGCGTGACCATGAAAAACTTCCCCGCGGGGACGGTAAAAGAAGCCTTCTGGTTCACGGATAAGACGATATCGGGTACGCAATTCCCCGCCAAGGTCGTGGCGAAGGATCTTCACATAGCGGACGGCGCGGGAAGACTGCATCGCATAAGCGGCAAAGATTCGACCATGACGATCACCGACTCTGTCATGGGAAAGGGCAACTACTACGGGCTTGTCTGCGACTACGGAGCCACGCTGACCCTAAGAGATACCGAAATACGGGGCCTTACGGAACTTGCCAATGACAACGTAGTAAGAGCCGCGTCGAACGACTCCGTGATAAATCTCGAGTCCGGCGTCACGATCACCGGGACGAACAAAAATGCGGCGGTGGCTGCTAACGGCGCGAAAATAATCTTAAACGACGGCGCCGTCATAGAAGGAAACTCTCCGAAGTCTTCGGCTGTATCCGCGGTCGATGTCAATACTTTCTACCGTCCGGAGGAAAAGAAGACCTATTACGGCGAGTTCATCATGAACGGCGGCGAGATAAGAGATAATGAAATCCGCGTGAACGGGGCCTGCGGTACCGTAAGAATCCGAAAAGACTGCAGGATGATAATGAACGGAGGGAAGATACAAAATAATACAAATACCGTAGCTGCGTGCGGTGGCGTAAGGATATACGGAGGCGCCACGTTCGAGATGAACGGAGGCCTTATCGCGGACAATATCGCCGAGGGCGGCGGCGCGGGTGTACATATGTCAGGCATCATGCGTCTTAACGGCGGAAGGATCACCGGCAATTACTCCAAGACATACGGCGGCGGCATGAATATCGAGCAGGATACGTCGATAAAGGGGCCGAGCGGCGTCTTATACATGAACGGCGGCAGCATAGATAATAACCACGCGGGAAAGGACGGCGGCGGCATCATCGTAAGCAGGCCCGCGAACGTCGTAAATCTCGCCGGAGGCAGTATCTACGGCAACACCACGGATACCGTGGGCGACGGAGTCCTTGCGAGAGGAAATGTAAATGTAAGCGGCGATTTTCAGATGAAAGGAAACAGCATACATCTGGATATAAGCAGCCGCGAGGCGAATAATTACCACATCCGCGTGGAGGAGGGTCTGAAAAATCATGATGAGGATACTCCTCTTCTGATATCGATACCGAAGAATACGGCAAGGCTCCTAAACGGCGCGTCTCGGGAGGTCGTACTCTGCGAGAGCGCTACAGCGGCTCGCTCTGTCGCGACCGAGGTCAAATCGGGCAGCAGGGCATACGTGCTGGAGCCTGAAGGTAAGAAGCTGGTGCTTAATTATCAGGACATCGACTTTGATACCGATTATCCCGATACCGAGCACGTGGATAAATTCGAGGAGCTTAAGGAAGCGGTGGAGAGCGCCACGGACGACAAAGAAGTCATCGTCGACGCGGATATCGAGATGAAGGATATCGTCACCGTGCCGGCGGGTCTCATCGTGAAGATAAAGACGAGCGATTCTTATACACTTTCGAGGGAGGACGGGAATAAGAAGAGCTTCTTCGACGTGACATACGGAACCGGACTTAGCTTAGAGTCCGAGTTGGGAGATTTCATCCTGGACGGAACACTCCCCGACGGGGAAAAATCCCAGCCCTTTATAGACACGAGGGGCACGACCGAGTTTGACGGCATCATATTTCAAAACAACACGGTGCCGGGCGACGCGGGAGCGATAAGAAACAGCGGGAATCTCACGCTTAAAAACTGCGAGTTTAACGACAACATGTGCGGCACGGAGTCAAAGACTAACGGCGGAGCCGTCGCTTTAAATAACGGCGCGAAAGACCCGGACGTGTCGGCCGAGATAACAGACTGCGTATTTTCCGGTAACTCCACCGCGTCAAACTGCGGCGGCGCGCTCTTTAACGGCGGCATGACACTTACCGTGAATACGACGCTCTTTAAGGATAATAAGTCGCGCTCTCAGGGCGGGGCCTTCTATCAGAATAACCCCGACGCCGACAGCCATTTTACCGAGTGTATCTTCCTTACGAATCAGGCCGGAGTAAGCTTTACCGAATACAATTATAACGGTGACGGCTGGGGCGGCGGCGCCATCATGTTAAACTACGGAAAGCTTCTCGTAGAGGACTGCGCTTTTGAGGCAAACAGCAGCGAAAACGGCGACGCGGGCGGAGCCATATCCGTGGAAAGATCGGAGAAAGTCGAGATAAAGGCGACGAAGGACACCGACATCACCGCGGGCGACGGGAAAGTTACCGAGACGAAACCGGTGGCGTTTACGAATAACATCTCCAGGCCCAATAAAAACGGCGGCGGAGCCATAGGCGTAAGGCCGCTTAACGGGGATTTCGGCGGAAGTGACGAAGCTAAAGGATCGACCGTAACAGTAAGCGGATATACATTTACAGGCAATAACGGCTACGACGGAGGAGCGATCTACTGCGACGCGCCGTTCGGGTACCAAGGTAAGGGCACACCGCTTACCGTTACGGGCTGCACGTTTGACAAAAACTCCTCGAACCGCTACGGAGGAGCCGTGACCGCAAAGACTACCGTCGACATCTCACAGTGCGCTTTCACGGATAATGTGTGCGCGAAGGGCGAGATGTCTAACGGCGGCGCGATAGCGTTTCCGGAGAAGTCGGGATTTAAGCCGACGATAACCGACTCGGTATTTGCCCGTAATCTGACAAATGATCCGGCGAAGGGCAACTGCGGCGGAGCTATTTACAGCGGCTCGATGGAGCTTACCGTGACGAGATGTCTCTTTACGGAGAACGA
>CAYLRF010000004.1:0-53949 GCA_964385995.1 uncultured Faecalimonas sp. | reverse complement strand
GGGGCAGGCTTATATCCGGTGCCCCCGCGCAGGGCGCAGGGTTTTTTCGTATAACGGCGCGGGAGACTTTATCAAAAGAGGGACTTTTCGCATGAGAGTTATAGCGGGCAGCGCGAGAAGGATACGGCTTGATACCCCGGCGGGGCTAAATACGAGGCCGACCGCCGATCGCGTAAAGGAGACGCTTTTTAACATCATATCAGGCGACATGCAGGGGGCCGCGTTTCTCGATCTTTTCAGCGGGAGCGGAGGCATAGGGATAGAGGCGCTTAGCCGGGGAGCCGTGTTTGCCGTCTTTGCGGATGAGTCGCCGGCCGCGGTAAGATGTATACGTGCAAATCTTGCCGCCGCGGGATTTACCGGTCGGGCGCGTGTGTACAGGTCGGACGCGCTGAAGGCTTTAAGGCTCATGGAGGGGAGATTTACATTTGATTATATTTTCATGGATCCTCCCTATGACAGACAGCTTGAAAAGAGGGCGTTAGAGTATCTGGCGTCATCATCCGTCCCCGCAAAAGACGCGACCTTTATTGTGGAAGGTTCGCTTAATACCGATTTTTCCTACGCGCCGGGTCTCGGATATACCGTTACCAGGGAGAAGAAATATAAGAACAATAAACACGTGTTCCTTAAAAAATCGGCATGATAAATACGCTGACAAACCTGTATCCCCCGAAGGCACGCAAATACGCGCGTGTCCGTGAATAAGACGCATCGCCTGCCGCTTCATTGCTCCGAGTTTCAACGCAAATACGCGCATGTCCGTGGATAAAACGATATCAGGGTAGGATTGCGGGAGCTTGTTGCGCCAAACAACCGTAATATCAGTAAGAGATTTAAGTCATGAAGAGATTGATTTATCCCGGAAGTTTTGACCCCGTGACAAATGGTCATATGGATATCATCGCGAGGGCCGCCGCTCTCGCGGATGAGCTTATCGTCGCTGTTCTTAAAAACAGTGATAAAACTCCGTTGTTTTCGGCGGACGAGCGTGTTATAATCCTAGACAAAGTAACCTTCGGCCTTAAAAATGTAAAGGTCGTCGCCTTTGACGGGCTTTTGGTCGATTTCGCGCGGCTTGCTAACTGCCGGGTTATCGTAAGAGGGTTGCGTCAGGCGGCGGATTTTGATTTTGAGGCGCAGATGGCGCACGCGAACGGGAGGATGTATCCGGGTCTTGAGACGATTTTTTTGGCGGCAGACCCTGATATGTCATATGTCAGCTCGTCGCTTGTAAGGCAGATCGCAAAGTCCGGCGGCGATATTTCTCCGTTTGTTCCTTACGCCGTGTCGCGGGCGGTTAAAGAGAAGCTCGCGGTGAAGTGAAAAGTCTGAGGCGGCTTCGATTGCGGTCTCGGCGGCCTGTGTCGGTTAAAGAAAAGCTCGCGGTGAAGATAAAGTTCTGAGAGTATCGGGCGTATTTGCGGCGGGAAATAAAGATTTAAAATTTCAATAAGGGGAGTTTATTAAGGAGGCGCGGATTTGAGAGTTTTCTTTCAAATCTGCTTTTATGACGCGAAGGGCGCGTCAGGAAAGAAAAGAGGAGAAAATGAGTACCCGTATTGAGCAGATTATTGAGGAGATTGAGGATTATATCGACAGCTGCAAATTCCAGCCGCTTTCCACGACGAAGATCGTTGTGAATAAAGATCAGATCGACGAGCTTTTGCGTGAGCTTCGCATGAAGACGCCGGATGAGATAAAGCGTTACCAGAAGATTATCGCCAACAAGGACGCCATCATAGCGGACGCTCAGGCTAAGGCGGACGCCATGATTCAGCAGGCAGAGGCCTATAAGAATCAGCTGGTGAGCGAGCATGAGATTATGCAGCAGGCTTACGCTCAGGCGAATGATATAGTGACATCCGCCACGGAGCAGGCGCAGAGCATACTCGATAATGCCACAAACGACGCCAACGACATCCGCATCGGAGCCCTTCAGTACGCCGACGACGTGCTGGGGCAGGCCGAGAATGCCGTCGGTCACACGCTTGACAGTTACACGTCCAAGTATGACAGCCTGGTTAATTCCCTGCAGGAGTGCTACGACATAATCCGCTCAAACCGCGCCGAGCTTGAGATACCCGATAAGTCCGACAGAGGCATGGAAGCCGAATTCGGTGATAATCTGGCAAGATGACAAAGGGCGTTTAAATAACCTCACATAATATGGCGTAATTCCTTCACAGGGTTACGCTTTTTTTCTATAAGAACCGGCATCGCGATAATAAGTCGCATATTTTCCGCAAATCGAAGGCAGAGAGATTTATGTATCTTCCACCGAAGTTCACCGCGAAGATGAAGCCGCTTTTGGGCGATGAGTTTGATGATTTCATCCGGTCTTTTGACGAAAAGCGACACACCGGGCTGCGGGTGAACACAGCCAAGATCTCCGTCGAAAGATTTCGTGAAATATGCCCGTTTAAGATTGAGCCGATACCGTGGATTAAAAACGGCTTTTATTACGACGCGGATGAGGTACGGCCCGCAAAGCACCCCTATTATTACGCGGGTCTGTATTACCTGCAGGAGCCGAGCGCCATGACGCCCGCGGCCTGTCTTAACCCGCAGCCTTACGATAAGGTGCTTGACATCTGCGCGGCTCCCGGCGGCAAGGCGACGGCCGTGGGAAGCGTGCTCGGAGAGGAAGGACTTCTTGTCGCAAATGATATAAGCTCTTCACGCGCGAAGGGCTTACTTAAAAATATCGAGACTGCGGGCATAAAAAACGCCGTCGTAACCTGCGCGGATCCCTCAAGTCTCGTTTCGGTTTTTCCGGAATATTTCGACAAAATCCTTGTTGACGCTCCTTGTTCCGGGGAGGGGATGTTTCGCAAGGATCCGAAGATGATAAAGGCGTGGGAGAAAAAAGGGCCGGAGTATTATGTGCCGGTTCAAAGAAGCATTTTGATTTCCGCGGCGAAGATGTTAAAGCCGGGAGGAACACTGCTTTATTCAACCTGCACCTTCGATCCGGACGAGGATGAGGGCGCCGTAACATGTCTTATGGAGCAAATGCCGGAGTTTAGCGTGATACCCGTAAAGCCTTATGAGGGCTTCGCACGGGGTTTTGAAATGAAGGGAGAAGGAGACGGTCGCTCTTTATGTGACTGTAAGTGCGACTTCCAGAACTTAAGATCACTTAAAAACGCGGTGCGCATATGGCCGCACAGAATGCGTGGCGAGGGACATTTTATCGCCCTGCTTAAAAAAGCCGACACGGTAAGATCACTCGTGCCCGGGGCAGACAGAAACGAAGATTACGGTGCCGCGAAATGCGCCGCGGGAAGGGATACCGCGCGGGAAAAAGCCGCGGGAAGGGATACCGCGCGAAAGAACGCCGCTCTAAGGGATCTTACGCCGAAAGGCACATTCTCTTTTGAAGCTTTGGATGACTTTTTTTCACGTGTTTCCCGAAAAGATTTCTGCGATCCCGCGCGTTTAACCGTTCGCGGCGAGCAGGTTTTTCTTTCGCCGAAAGACCTGCCGTCTCTTGGAGGCGTTCGCGTCCTCAGGGAAGGTCTTTTACTGGGGAGCCTTAAAAAAGACAGATTTGAGCCGAGTCAAGCCCTTGCCATGTGTCTTCGCGAGGGAGATTATGAGGATGAGATTTGTCTTGCGGCGGATGATGAGCGTGTCATCAGATATCTGAAGGGCGAGACGACGGACATAAGCGATATCGAAAGCGACGATAAGAAGGGGTGGAGACTTGTCACAGTTGACGGATTTGCCCTCGGCTGGGGCAAGAGTCTTTCGGGCGTATTAAAGAATAAATATCACCCCGGATGGAGATGGAGCGATAACGGCTGATACGATGAAAACGGACACTTTACAAGAGAGGGCGTTAAATGAAACCTCGCGCGAAGCGCCTATAGGCGATATCACGTCGAAAACGGTCGATGAGAAAACTCTTCTTAACGGTATTTTTGCGGTCATATTCGACGTCGACGGGACTCTGGTGGATTCGATGGGAGTATGGGTTAAGATCGACGAGATTTTTCTTGAAAAATACCGGCTCACAAAACCCGAGGGCTTCTATGAGGGCATGGAAGGAAAGAGTTTCCCGGAGACGGCGCGTTATTTTCTCGAACTTTTTCCCGCGTTAAAGCAGACAGAGGATGAGCTTATGCGGGAGTGGATTGACATGGCGGATGATTTTTACGCCTCGTTGCCGCTAAAAAGCGGAGCCTTTGATTTTATATTAAGACTTAAGAAAAGAGGCGTAAAGATCGGGGTCGCGACCAGCGGAAACAGAGAGCTTTCACAGACCGCGCTTAAGGCGAACGGCGTATCGGAATATGTCGACTCGATGTGGACGGCCTGCGAGGCAAACGCCGGCAAGCCGGATCCCGCGGTGTATCTCAGTGTGGCGCGCGATCTTCATGTCCCGCCCGAAAAGTGCCTCGCGTTTGAGGATGTCCCCATGGGGATACTGGCCGGGAAAAACGCGGGCATGCAAGTCTGCGCGGTGGAGGATGAGTTTTCCGCGCCGCGAAAGGATGAAATCAGGCGCCTCGCTGATTATTACATACGTGATTATGACGATATCGCGAAAGGATACGTGCAGGTCTTGTAAGAACAGACTTTACGTCGGGGAAAATAAGATCCGACTTTCTGACGATTTACCGAACAAGTTGTGATTTTGCCGCTTCTTCGCGGAGTATAAGAAGATTACCTTGATGACGCGCCTGGGCGCGTCAAGAAAGAGGAAAGTTTGGAAGTAAACTTCCAAAACTACCTTGATGACGCGCTGGAGCGCGTCAGAAAAGAGGAGATTATGAAGATTAAAAAGGGAGACGCGGGTTATATAAAAAAGCATAAAGTCGTCTCGGTCATAAAGACTCTGCTAATGTTCGGGGTCGTTATGGCTCTTATATTTCTCGGAATCGCCGCGACGGGAACCAAGCTTAATCTTCTTACGCTCGTGGCGATCCTCGGGTGCCTGCCGGCTTCGAAGGCTCTGGTTGAGACCATAATGATTATGCCGCACCGCTCGATTAAACCGGAAATGGCGGAGGCGATCAAAAATATCTCGGCCCATGTCACTGTGGCGTATGATCTTGTCTTTACGAGCGAGAAGCAGATCATGCGCGTGGACAGCATTGTGATAAGCGATAATACCGTCTGCGGCTACGCTTCAAATCCGAAGGTCAATACGGATTTTGCAGAGCGGCACATTAAGAAAATCCTTTACGCGAATCAGTTTACGGATGTGACCGTGAAGATATTTAAGGATTACAAGGATTTTTCGGGGCGCGTGATCGATCTTGACAGCATAGCCATGATGCGCACCTCGGATCATAAAGAAAAAGAAGAACGGATAAAATCGGTTATTTTAAACATTTCTCTCTAAACATGAAAGAATTGATCGTAACTTTCGAGGAAGCGGGCCTGCGCCTCGATAAGATGATGATGAAATGCCTGGATAAGGCTCCAAAAAGTTTCACATACAAAATGCTTCGAAAGAGGAATATTCTCTTAAACGGAAGGAGAGCCAAAGGCGACGAGCGTTTAGATACGGGAGATGACATAAAGATCTACGCGTCGGATGAGACGCTCGAGAAGTTCTCGTCCTATTTTTCAGGTGAGCGGGCAGGGAGTTTATCGGCGACGCGCGTGTCAAAAGGTGTCGCATCAGCTCCCGCCGCGCCCGACATCCTGTATGAGGATGATAACTTTATCATAGTAAATAAACCCGCGGGTCTTCTTTCACAGCCGGCGACGGGAGGAGAAGAGTCGCTGACGGATGAGATCGTATCCTATATGCTGAGCACCGGGCAGATAACGGGAGGCAGGATAAGAGGCTTTAAGCCCTCGGTATGCAACCGCCTTGACAGAAACACGAGCGGTATCGTAATCGCGGCCAAGAGCGTTATCGCGCTGCGGGAAGCGGGACGGCTCATAAGAGAGCGGAGGATTGAAAAATATTACCTCGTGTTGGCGGCGGGGAATTTTAAAGTCAGACGCGATGTGCGCACCTACCTCTTAAAGGATGAGGCCGCAAACAGAGTGCGGGTTTATGACGAGGAAAATGACGGAGCCGTTCCCGCAGAGACTGTATTTGAGCCGCTTCTTTACAGCGAGACAAACATATCGGGAAACGCCGCGCCTGTAAACGCGGGTTATACGCTGCTTAAGGCGCGGCTTGTAACCGGCAGATCCCATCAGATAAGAGCGCAGCTTTCGCACATGGGTTATCCCGTGGTCGGAGATTATAAATACGGCGACGGGGCCGTAAATGACGCGTTTAAGGAGCGATACGGGCTTAAAAGTCAGTTTTTGCACGCGTGGCGAGCGAAATTCCCGGAGCTTTCGCCTCCTTTTGAGGCCGCGGGCGGCAGATGTTTTACCGCGCCGCTTCCAGATCTTTTCATGAGGATTCTCACCGATATATTTAAAGAGCGCGTAAAGACCGTCATTTAAGCGATAAGGCGGTAAAACGAGGCGAAATTTAAGATGGCCACATGGAACTCAAGAGGCTTAAGAGGCTCCGCCTTCGAGGAGCTTTTAAACAGGACAAACGAACATTACAGGGAGGCGGGCCTCGCGCTCATTCAGAAAATCCCAACGCCGATTACTCCCGTGAAGATCGATAAGCGTGAAAGGCACATAACTCTCGCGTATTTCGGTCAGAAAAGCACCGTCGATTACATCGGAGCGGTGCAGGGCCTTCCCGTCTGCTTTGACGCGAAGGAGTGTCACGAGGATACATTTCCGCTTCAGAACGTTCATCCTCATCAGGTAAAGTTCATGGAGGACTTTGAGAGGCAGGGAGGCATTTCCTTTTTCCTGCTTTACTTTACGGCGCGTGATGAATTATACTATATGAAGTTTTGCGAGATTAAACGGTTCTGGGAGCGTCGGGAAAATGGCGGAAGAAGCAGTTTCAGACGCGATGAGCTGGACGGTGATTTCTTTATGAGTTTCGAGGGCGGGTTCATCGTGCCCTACCTCGATTTTATTCAAAAAGATATTGATTCCAGATCCTGAAGAACCTTTATGACTTGAAGAACAAGTCGGAAAAGAGGAAAGTTTGGAAGCTCCGCTCCCAAAACTGCCTTTATGACTTGAAAAAGTCGGAAAAGAGGATAGCTGACAGTATGAGTCGTCATCAGCACACGCCGGACGGCGTGAGAGACATATATAATACGGAATGCGCCGCGAAGCTTGCCACGGAAGAAAAGCTGCTCGGCGCGATGCGTCTTTACGGATACCGCGACATTCAGACGCCGTCGCTTGAGTATTTCGACGTTTTCGGAAAGGACAAAGGCTCGACTCCGTCAAAGGATCTGTATAAGCTGTTTGATAAAGAGGGGAACACTCTGGTTTTACGGCCGGATATCACTCCGTCGGTGGCGAGGGCCGCGGCCACGGTGTTTGACGAAAGCGACATGCCGCTTCGTCTCTGCTATCGCGGCAACGCTTTTACCAATCCGTCTGGATATCAGGGGAAATTGCATGAGACCACGCATATAGGCGCCGAGCTTATCGGAGAGGGAAGCGCGGAGGCGGACGCGGAGATGATCGCGATGGCCGCGGACGCGCTTAGGGGAGCCGGTCTTGACGATTTTCAGATATACGTGGGAGACGTCGACTTCTTCGAGGGTCTTATAAGCGGGATTGGACTTGACGATGAACATGAGGAATATCTGCGCCGTCTCATTAAAAACCGCAATTCATTCGGAGTGGAGGAGCTTTTGGACGAGTGCGGCGTGAAGGTGACGGCCAAGACCGCGTTTCAGATACTCCCCGAGCTTACGGGCGGCGTCGAAGTCTTAAAAGAGGCGAAAAAGATAGCCTTAAGCCCCCGCTGTCTTAAGGCGGTGAGCCGTCTCGAGGAGATGTACGAGGCTTTAAGGGGATACGGCGTCGGCAGATACGTGACATTTGATCTCGGAATCAGCGGAGATTACGGATATTACACCGGCGTTATATTTCACGGATATACTTACGGTATAGGGGACGCCGTCGTAAAGGGCGGAAGATATGACAGTCTTATCGCGAAATTCGGACGCGATCTGCCGGCCGTGGGTTTTGTCATCGTGGCGGACGAGCTTATGAAAGCCATATCGCGGCAGAAGATCAACGTACCGCTCTGTTTAAGAGGCACATACGTTCTCTATGACGGGGAAAGACACGAGGAAGCGGCTCTCGTCGCCCGCGATTTCAGAAAAAACAGGAAACCTACGCTCCTTATGAAAAAAAATCCCGCGTCCGAGCTTGACTTTTACATCGCACACGCCAAAAAAAATCAATGCGCGAGCATGATGTACCTGAAGGCGGGCAGCGAGATCGAGATGGTAAATCTTCTTACCGGAAGAACCAGAACAATGAAAAAAAGGATAATGCCGGACGCGCAGGCAGTCGATGAGAAAAAAGAGAAAAAAGATAACTAATCGCATGACGGGGTGGGGCATATATGAGATATCTTACGTTCGCTCTCGCGAAGGGAAGGCTCGCCGAAAAATCGGTTGAGCTGCTCGGAAAAATAGGATTTACGTCTCCACAGACGGCCGATAATCATTCGCGAAAGCTTATATTCGCAAACGAGGATCTGAGATTCAGGTTTTTTCTCGCGAAGGGTCCGGACGTGCCGACTTACGTCGAATACGGAGCGGCGGATATCGGCATAGTCGGTAAGGACGTCATCATGGAGGAAGGCAGAAAAGTACACGAGGTGCTGGATCTTCGCTTCGGCAAATGCCGCATGTGCGTCTGCGGTCCGAAAGACGCCTCGGCACTTCTTAAGAAAAAAGAAAATATCAGGGTGGCCACCAAATATCCGAACATAGCAAAGAACTATTTCTTCGATAAAAAGCACCAGACGGTGGAGATCGTAAAGTTACACGGCTCCGTGGAACTCGCGCCTCTGGTCGGTTTATCCGAAGTCATCGTCGACATCGTGGAGACGGGGGGCACGTTAAAGGAAAATAATCTCGAGGTCTTGGAAGAGATTTGCCCTTTAAGCGCGCGCGTGATAGTAAATCCCGTAAGTTTAAGGCTCGAAAGCGAACGGATAAAAGATCTAATCACGAAGCTCAGCCGAATCGTAAGAGCCGAGCCTTAAGCTAAAGATTTGAAAGTAAACTTTCGTAACCCCATTGATGACGGATGCCGCGCTAAAGCGGGTCATAACGCGCTAAAGCGAGCCATGAAAGAGGAAAGTCATAGGAGAAGCCGCGATCGCGCGGGAAGTCTCGTCAGCCGAAGAATCATAATGATGATGTCAGGATGAAGGAGCTGAAATCACACGTGATTTTAAAGTGTCGGATAAGTTTGAGGGCCGGGGAAGAAATATGCGGATAACAAAATCAGATCGGGATTCGGGAAAGAGCGAGATACGCGAGTTGCTTAAAGTAAGAGCGGGCAGCTATGAAAAATATGAGCCCGCGGTGCGCTCCGTCATAGAGGAGGTAAGACGCGGGGGTGATAAGGCCCTTTTTTCGCTTACGAAGAAATTCGACGGAGCGGACATATCCGAAGCGAATATCGCCGTGACCGCGGATGAGATCGATAAAGCCTACGAGGCAGCCGACCCGAAGGTGATATCCGTGATAAGAAAGGCGAAGGAAAACATCATCTCCTATCACGAGAAGCAGAAGAGGCAAAGCTGGTTTTCGACAACGCCTGACGGGATGATTCTCGGGCAAAAGGTGACGCCGTTAAAGAGAGTCGGCATCTACGTGCCGGGCGGCAAGGCATCATACCCTTCCTCGGTGCTTATGAATGTCCTGCCGGCTAAGGTTGCGGGTGTGGATGAGATAATTATGACGACGCCGCCTTTATCGGACGGCTCGGTAAATATCCATACTCTTATCGCCGCGCGCGAATCCGGCGTCGATGTCATCTACAAAGCGGGCGGGGCGCAGGCCATAGCCGCTATGGCTTACGGCACCGAAAGCATACCCGCGGTTGATAAGATAGCGGGCCCGGGGAACATATACGTCGCTCTCGCGAAAAAGGCCGTCTACGGCGCGGTTGACATTGACTCCGTGGCGGGACCCAGCGAGGTGTTGGTGCTGGCCGACGAGACGGCGAATCCGCGCTTCGCGGCGGCGGATCTTCTCTCACAGGCGGAACATGACGAGATGGCAAGCGCGATTCTCATAACGGTCAGCGAGTCACTGGCGCGTAAGGTCAGTGACGAAGTCGAAAAGCTCATAAATACGCTCCCCAGGCGCGATATCATAAGAAAATCCATAGACGGATGCGGGGGCATCTTCGTCACGGATTCCATGGACGACGCGATAGATCTCGCGAACGGTATAGCGCCGGAACATCTGGAAATCATGACGAAAAATCCTTTTGAGGTGATGACGAGGATAAGAAACGCAGGCGCCATCTTCATCGGAGAGTACAGCAGCGAGCCTTTGGGAGATTATATGGCGGGGCCGAGTCATGTGCTTCCGACGGGAGGTACCGCTCGTTTCTTCTCGGCGCTTAACGTGGACTCGTTCGTGAAAAAATCAAGCGTCATCTCATGTTCGAAAGGGGCTCTTAGGCAAATGGCGGACGACATCATGCTTTTCGCGAATACGGAGCACTTAGAGGCGCACGCGAATTCCGTAAGGGTAAGATTTGAGGAGGAAGGAAAGTAAACTTTTTAAGCTGCCTTTATGACGTGAGGAACACGACGGGAAAGAGGTAAGTTCGAAATCTTTCGAACTATCTTTATGACGTGAGGAACACGTCGGGAAAGAGGTAAGTTTGAAATCTTTCGAACTACCTGTATGACGTGAAAGACACGTCGGGAAAGAGGTAAAGATGGATGACAGGATCGCTTCGGTAAAAAGAACCACGAAGGAAACGGACATCGCCGTGAGGTTAAATCTCGACGGCAGCGGCAAAACGGACATAAAGACCGGCATAGGGTATTTCGATCACATGCTGGAAAGCTTCGCGAAGCACGGGCTTTTCGATCTTTCGGTCACCGCGAAAGGCGACCTTGACGTCGACTGCCACCATACGGTGGAGGACGTGGGTATCGCCTTGGGCAAGGCGCTGGAGGAGGCGCTCGGAGACAGGAAAGGCATAAAGCGATACGGCTCTTTTTTGCTTCCGATGGATGAGGCGCTCGCGCTGTGCGCCATCGACTTATCGGGAAGGCCCTTTCTTTCATATAAGGCCGATTTTACCGTGGAAAGGCTCGGCGGCATGGATACGGAGACGGTACGCGATTTCTTTTACGCCGTGAGCCATAACGCATTGATGTGTCTGCACTTAAAGCTTGAGGACGGCATAAATAACCACCATATGGCGGAGGCGTTATTTAAATCCTTCGGCAGGGCGCTTGATGTTGCCGCGTCGCGGGAGAGCCGCATTGACGACGTCTGGTCCACGAAAGGAAGCCTTATATTATGAGCCGCAAAAGATTGATGCCCGCCGTCTTTTTGCGGACGGGAGAGGCCGCCGCGTGGTTTGACGACTTTACGGTCCTTTCCAAAGACGCTTCGGATCTTGCCTCGTCGTACGACAGAAACGGCGCGGACGCTCTCATAGTCATCGATCTTTCCGACGATGACAGAGAGCATGATTTAAATACGGGCATGCTGAAAAAGATATGCCGCAGGGTTCATGTCCCTGTCTACGCGGGGGGTCATGTGCGCAGGCAGGAGGACATAAAAAAAATCCTCTACGCGGGAGCGCGTAAGGCCGTTATCGATATGTCGTCGAAAGAGGGCGCCAAACTCATTTCAGAGGCGGCGCTTCGCTTCGGGAAAGAAAAAATCGCCGCGTCCGTCGATGATTTTGACAGTCTTTACAAAAACGCCGCGGCCATAAACGAAAGCGCGAGCGAGATCATTTTCACGGGGCAGCCTCGCGTTCAGTCCGTGACAGACATCACGGATAAGCCCACGGTTATCATCACGGATACCGAAGATGAAAATGTAATCATGAATATCTTAAAACAGGAAAAGATTACCGGTCTTTCGGGCAAATATATCGAAGATCCGGGATTTTCCTTCTCTGATTTTAAAGAACGCTGCGAAAGCCTGGGGCTTGACGTCGGCGGATTTTCATGCGCGATTGATTTTGACGATCTTTGCGCGAACCGGGACGGGCTTGTCCCTGTTATATCCCAGCACTTCAGAACCGGCGAGGTGCTTATGCTCGCCTACATGAATAAAGAGGCCTTTGACGCAACCGTAAAGACGGGGAAGATGACGTATTTCAGCCGAAGCCGGAACACGCTTTGGGTAAAGGGTGAGACATCGGGACATTTTCAGTATGTAAGATCCCTTACGGCCGACTGTGATCTTGACACTCTGCTCGCCAAAGTAGATCAGGTGGGGCCGGCCTGCCATACGGGAAGCAGAAGCTGTTTTTTTAATAACGTCATGGGAGATGACTTAGACGAGACCAATCCGCTTCGCGTCTTTGAAAGCGTATACGCGACTATCCTTGACAGGAAAGAGCATCCGAAGGAAGGTTCTTACACGAATTATCTGTTCGACAAAGGCATAGATAAGATCTTAAAGAAAGTCGGAGAGGAAGCCACGGAGCTTGTGATAGCCGCGAAGAACCAAAATCCCGAGGAAGTCAGATACGAGCTTTCGGATTTGCTGTATCACGCCATGGTCCTTATGGCTGAGTGCCACGTCACGTGGGATGATGTCACGGCTGAACTTGCGAACCGTTAGTAACAGGAGACTTAAGTCTTGAGAAAACTTGCGCTTTCCGACGATATACTTCTCGGCGTGGAAAAGCCGGCCAGATATATCGGAAACGAAGTAAACAGCGTCATGAAAGACAAAAGCCGCGTTCAAATCCGGTTCGCCTTCGCCTTTCCAGACGTATACGAGATAGGCATGTCGCACCTCGGCATTTCGCTTCTTTACGACATGTTAAACCAAAGGGACGACATATGGTGCGAGAGAGTTTATTCGCCGTGGACCGACCTTGATCGGATTATGCGTGAGAGAGATATCCCGCTTTTCGCGCTGGAGTCCCAGGATCCCGTAAAGGATTTTGATTTTCTGGGAATCACGATCCAGTATGAGATGTGTTACACGAATATCCTTCAGATATTGGATCTGTCGAAGATACCCCTTATGGCGTCCGAGAGGGGCGAAGAAGACCCCATCGTGATAGGCGGCGGTCCCTGTACCTACAACCCCGAGCCTCTTTCGGATTTCTTTGATCTCTTTTACATCGGGGAAGGAGAGTGTTCCTACTTCGAGCTGATGGATAAGTATAAGGAATGTAAAAAGAGCGGCAAATCGCGAAGAGAGTTTCTCGAGGCGGCCGCGGGTGTGCCCGGGATTTACGTTCCGTCCTTTTATGACGTCACATATAACGCGGACGGCACGATCCGCGAGTTTAAGCCGAATAATCCCCACGCGCCCGCGAAGATAAGAAAGCAGACGGTTACGGATCTTGACGCCTCGCCTTATCCCGTAAAGCCGATCGTGCCGTTCGTAAAGGCCGTGCAGGATCGGGTGGTGCTTGAGATCGCGAGGGGATGTGTAAGAGGCTGCAGGTTTTGTCAGGCGGGCATGATATACCGCCCGATGAGAGAGAGAAGCCTTGAAAGGTTGGAGGAAATCGCGGCGAAGAGCCTCGCCTCCACCGGACAGGATGAGATTTCCCTAAGCTCCTTAAGTTCGGATGATTACTCCAAGCTAAATGAGCTTCTTACGTTTCTCATCGACAATTACGCGGATAAAGGGGTAAATGTCTCTCTTCCCTCACTTCGCCTGGATTCGTTTACGCAAGAGGTCACGGCTAAGCTTTCGGATCTTCCGAAAAGCAGTCTCACCTTCGCGCCCGAGGCGGGCTCACAGAGACTTCGTGATGTGATAAATAAGGGGATCACGGAAGATGATATCCTTGGCGGAGCGAAAAGAGCTTTTAAAAGCGGCTTAAGGCGCGTGAAACTTTATTTTATGATAGGGCTTCCGACGGAGACTGAAGAAGACGTAAAGGATATAGCGCGGCTTTCCGGGAAAATCGCCGCCGGTTATTATGATCTCAATCGCGGTAAAGGACGCGCAAAATGTCAGGTGACTGTGAGCACGGCGTTTTTTATACCGAAGCCGTTTACGCCTTTCCAGTGGGCCGCCATGCGCGATGAGACATATTTTGAGGAAAGCGCGGCCGCGGTAAGCGCTGAATTTATAAAAGATCCGAATCGCAAAAGTATCAAATATAACTGGCATGACTCGAAAGTATCGGTAATAGAGGGCGCGCTCGCGAGAGGAGACAGAAAATTAGGCCGAGTAATCTTAAAGGCTTATGAAAAAGGGTGCCTTTATGACTCGTGGGGAGATCATTTTAAGTTTGAACCCTGGAGGGAAGCTTTTCGCGAGTCGGACGCGGATATCGGTTTTTATAACTTAAGACAGCGTGGTGAAAATGAGATCTTCCCGTGGGATTTCATCGACATAGGGGTAAAAAGGTCATATCTTCGTTCCGAGTGGGGAAAAGCCTTAAAGGCCGAGGTGACGCCTGACTGCAGAAAGTCCTGCGCGGGATGCGGGGCGGCCTCGTTCGGCGCCGGAGTCTGCTTATGAAGATAAGGGTGAAATTTCGTAAATACGACGCCATGAAATTCGTGGGGCATTTGGATCTCATGCGTTTCTTTCAAAAGCTTATCATGCGCTCAGGTATCCCGTCGGCTTTTACCGAAGGATTTCAGCCACATATGATCATGTCGTTTGCGAGTCCCTTAAGCGTTGGTCAGACAAGCGACGGAGAGTACTTTGATCTCGGACTTACACGCGACATCGACTGCGGCGACGCGGTTCGTAAAATGAATGAAAATTCCGTCCCCGGCATAGACATCGTCGCGGCGGTACCCATAGCCGATGAACGTAAACGATCCGGCATGGCCATCCTCGCCGCGGCGGATTACATATGCCGTATCGACGGCGGATTTTGGCCTTATGAAGTGTCTGATAAAGATAAGACCGAGATTATCGCGGCCTTCCTCAAAGAGGATCATATCCCGCTTATACGAAAAAAAGGCGATAATGAGCGCGAGGACGACATACGGGGGCTTATTTATGACGTGAAAGAAAGAAATGACGGTCTTTTCATGCGTCTTGCGGCGGGAAGCGCGGGGAATCTTAAGCCCGACGACGCCATGCGCGCCTTCGCCGATTTTGCGGGCGCGGATTTTAATGTCTCGCGCGTCTCTTACCACAGGACTGAGATGTACGCGCGTGTTGCGGCGGAATTAAACGCGCCGCAAGGTGAAACGGGTGCTTTATCGGACACGGACGGCGGCGGATTTATAAGTCTTCTTGAGGCTTCGCGTATCCGAAACGATAAATAACATATCATTTAGTGATATCAAGGCAGAAACCTTGCCCCACGGCATTCCCGCGTGCCGGTGGGAAAAGTGTTCTCTATCCGCACAAATAGGAGGATGAAGTGAGGAAGGGGTCCCACGGAATCCGAATATCAGGGGCAGGATTGCGGGAGCGCGTAGCGCGGAACCATTCGTAATATCACTTTTTAATATAATATTACCGCTAACCCGAAAAAGGAGGAGACGCGCCGATACCGCGAGGGCGTAAGCGGTTTTAAGGCGCCGCAAATAAGTATTATGATAAAAACGGTAAAATTCGGCGGAAGCTCGCTTGCCGACGCGAATCAGTTTAAAAAGGCAAAGGAACTCATAGACGCGGATAAAACGAGAAGATACGTGGTACCCTCCGCGCCTGGAAGAAGATTTCACGGCGACGCGAAAGTCACGGACATGCTGTATGAGTGTTACGATCTCGCGGCGGAAGGAAAGGACATATCGGAACCTCTCGGGGCTATTAAGGCCAGATACGACGCCATCATCAAAGGCCTTTCGCTTTCCCTTTCGCTTGACGGCGAATTTCGGACGATAAGAGAGAATATCCCCCGTCTCGGAAAAGATTACGCCGCTTCAAGAGGAGAGTATCTTAACGGTATCATCATGTCGGCTTATACCGGGTTTTTGTTTATAGACGCCGCAGAAGTCATATTTTTCGATGAGAAGGGAGCCTTTGACGCGGATAAGACAAACGAGGTGCTTTCCGCGCGGCTTTCCGAAACGAAAAACGCCGTCATCCCCGGGTTTTACGGTTCCATGCCGGACGGGAAAATAAAGACTTTTTCACGCGGGGGGTCGGACCTTACGGGTTCCATCGTCGCCAGAGCCGCGAAGGCGGACATTTATGAAAACTGGACAGACGTCTCCGGCTTTCTCATAGCGGATCCCGGGATAGTCGAAAATCCCGAGGTGATAGATGTCATAACGTATAAGGAGCTTCGCGAACTGTCCTACATGGGAGCCTCGGTCCTTCATGAGGACGCCATATTCCCCATAAGGAAAGAAGGCATACCCATCCACATATTAAATACCAACGCGCCATTAGACGAGGGAACGCTCATAGTGGAGGCGACGTGCCGAAAGCCCAGATATACTGTCACCGGGATAGCGGGAAAGCAGGGATTCGCGGCTGTCACGATAGAAAAAGCCATGATGAATTCCGAGATAGGCTTTTGCCGCAGGGTTCTTCAGGTGTTTGAGGAGAACGGGATTTCCATCGAGCATATGCCCTCCGGGATCGACACCATGTCGGTCTTTGTCCATCAGCGGGAGCTTGAAAAGCACGAGCAGTCCCTGATAGCGGGCATACATCAGGCGGTTCATCCCGATGCCGTGGAGCTTGAGACGGAGCTCGCTCTTATCGCCGTCGTGGGCCGCGGAATGAGGGAAAAGCGCGGCACCTCCGGCAGGGTATTTTCCGCTCTCGCGCACGCTCACGTGAACGTGAAAATGATAGATCAGGGGTCAAGCGAGCTTAATATCGTGATCGGCGTCAAAAACAGCGATTTTGAACGCGCAATCAAGGCGATCTACGACATATTCGTGACGGCGGCGCTTTAGGTCAATCGTCAAGGTAAATGCAAGCATGGTCAGAGTAAGCGGAGGGTGCGCTTACTTTGACGATTAACGCGGCGGCTCTTTAAATAGAGAAACGAAAAAAACAGTTGAAAAAAACGCCCGTGTAATATTATAATCACCCTAAGGTTTTCCCGGGCGCGCGGCGCCGCGGACAAACCGCGATTTTCAATGTTTCGTATCAACACGACAGGAGGTGTTTTTCATGGCTTTAAATATCACCAAGGACACTACGATAGGAGAGCTTCTTGAGAGTGCTCCGGAGACGGCGCCCGTACTCATGGAGGTCGGGATGCACTGCCTCGGATGCCCGGCGTCTCAGGCGGAGACACTCGAGGAGGCGGCTTTCGTGCACGGGCTTGATCCCGATTCGTTGGTTGAAAGGATTTGCGCTCAGGTATCGGCGTAACGTTTAAGAGGAGTAAGGTGATTTAAGGAGAGGAGACTTTAAGAGGATGTATTGTAGAAACTGTGGGAACCAGATGAATGACAACGCTGCCGTATGCGTAAGCTGCGGAGCGGCCAAAGGAACGGGCATGTCCTATTGTCCGAATTGCGGGGCGCAGGTTCAGCCAGGAGCCTCCGTTTGCTTAAACTGCGGGGTCGCGCTCACGCCGTCTTTTGATCCCGCTACTCAGAAATCGAAGTTGGCGGCGGGGCTTCTCGGCATTTTCCTCGGCGGCCTCGGCATTCACAATTTTTATCTCGGCTATACGGGAAGGGCCGTTATCCAGATCGTTCTTACTCTCTTAAGCTGCGGTATCGGTTCTATCTGGGGGCTGATCGAGGGTATTCTTATCCTCTGCGGCAAGATTAATGAGGACGCGAATGGCAATCCTTTAAAAGAGTGACGGCTTTTGATTATTCTGTCTGATATCATTAAATCATAGAGTACAGCTGTTATCAACGTGGCGGGGACGTTTGTCACCGCCATTTTCTTTAAGGATGACTGACCGATGCCCATCCGTTCCGACTTTCATATCCACAGTGAATTTTCCTCCGATTCCGACGCGAAGCCGGAAAAGATCATAAAAGCCGCGCTCGGGCGCGATCTTCGCGAGATCTGTTTTACGGAGCATATGGATAAGGATTACGTGACGCATGACGGCGATCTGCCGTTTGTGCCCGACACGGACGCCTATGTGCGCACTCTTACGCGTCTGCGGGAAAAATATAAAGAGAGGATCGATATCGGTATCGGCATTGAAATCGGACTTTTGCCGCGATTTGACGCTTCCTTAGGCGAATACGCGGCGAAATATCCCTTTGATTTTATAATAGGCTCGGTGCATACGGTAATGGGGGAGGATCCGTATTACGGCTACCTCTTTGAAAAAAGGAGCCTTAAAGAGGCATACGGACTTTACTTTGAGGAAATGTTAAAGGGTGTGCGAAGCTTTGACGATTTTGACGTGCTGGGGCATATCGACTATGTGGCACGCTACGGCAGGGAAAGTCTCCTTCAGTCCGCGGACACGGGGCGCGGCGCCGATACGCCTTATCCCGAAAAGATGAAGCCGTCCGCCGCGATTTTTGGCGATACGTCGGATATGTCGGCCGCCGCGATCGCGGGCGCGTGGGATCTTGTCGATACGATATTAAAAACTCTTATCCAAACCGGCAGGGGGATAGAAGTAAACACGGCTTCCTTAAGCCACGGGCTTTCGTATGTTCATCCGCACGCCGATATCTTAAAGCGTTACAGGCAACTTGGCGGTGAGATAGTTACGGTCGGTTCGGACGCGCATACGCCGAACGATGTGGCGTACAAATTCGATGTCGCGGCAGGGACCCTTAAAGAGTGCGGCTTTTCGTATTATACGGTTTTTAAGGATCGAAAACCGATATTTCGGAAATTGGACTGAGGCGGGAACCGAAACTTATGAGATTGCCCCAAGACCTGGATCGAAATTTACGCGATGGTGTCAAGGCAAGAGCATAAGCTTAGTGATATCACTTTTCACACAGACATCATTGTAACGGAAACAAGAGAAGTGCCGACGATTACTTGACACATACCGGTCTCTGACGTCGTTTGCGTGAAATATCCGCGTGTAGTATAATGACCGAAAAGCCGCGCCCGCGCGCACTTCGCGGTCGCAGGGAGGATGATATGACGAGATCCGCACTCAGGGAGCAGGTTTTTAAACTCCTTTACCGCGTTATTTTTAACAACGAGGAAGAAATGAAGCGTCAGGAAGAGATGCCGCTTGATCTTCCCGAAGACGCGGATGAAGGTGACGCACGATTTATCAGGGAACATTATCGCGAGATAGCGGCGAGGCTCGGCGAGATAGATAAGATCTTAAACGACGTCACCACGGGATGGAGAACAGAGCGCATGAATACCGTTGACCTTACCATCCTGCGCCTTGCCACCTATGAGATCATGTGGGATGAGCGCGTGCCTGATAAGGCGGCCATCAACGAAGCCGTGGAGCTCGCGAAAAAATACAGCGGCGGACAAAGTCCCTCGTTTGTAAACGGCGTCCTCGCGAAGGTGGAGGACTTAAGAGCAAAGGCCGAGTGTTGTATGCCATGAATGACGAAACAAATTCCGAAATCCGCACAGTCTCATGGGTCAACTCCCATATCCGAGTTCTTCTTGAAAGCGATCCCCATTTAAGTCACGTTAAAGTAGGGGGAGAAGTCTCAAACTGTAAATATCATACTTCCGGGCACGTCTATTTCTCACTTAAGGATGAGTCCGGGAGTATCGCGTGCGTCATGTTTCGCGGTAAGAGAGCGGGGCTTGATTTCAGACTGAAGGACGGACAGCAAATAGTCGCGACAGGAGACGTAAGCGTTTACGAAAAAAGCGGGAAATATGAGCTCATCGTCGATGAGATTAAGCTTGGCGGATCCGGAATTTTATACGAGAGATTCGAGCGCTTAAAGGCTTCTCTTGAAGAAATGGGCATGTTTTCGGATGAATACAAAATGCCCGTTCCGAAATACGCTACCCGCGTCGGTGTCGTCACCGCGGCTACGGGGGCGGCCATACAGGATATCATAAATATTTCGCGCCGCAGAAACCCGTTCGTGAAGATTATTCTCTGTCCCGCGCTCGTGCAGGGAGACGGGGCCGCGAGGAGTATAGCGCGGGGAATAAAAGTCCTGGATGATTACGGTGTGGACGTGATCATAGTCGGAAGGGGCGGCGGCTCCATGGAAGATCTGTGGGCGTTTAATGAGGAGATCGTGGCGCGCGCGATTTTCTCATGCAAGACTCCCGTCATCTCGGCCGTGGGTCATGAGACCGATACCACGATAGCTGATTTTGTGGCGGATAAAAGGGCACCCACTCCGTCGGCGGCCGCGGAGCTTACGGTATTTGAGTATCGGGATTTCGCCGACGAGCTCGGCGCGATCGAATATTCGCTGAAGAGAAGCATGAGGCGGATCTTACAGGCCGTCCGTGACAGATCGGAGCGTCAGAGACTTAAAATCTCACGGTTGAGCCCGAAATTCAGGGTGAAGTTACTTGAGATTAAAGTCGCGGATTTAAAAAGCCGCGTATACGGCGAGATGTACCGCAAACTTCGTGATGCAAACCGACGCCTCGAGTATGCGGCCCGGCAGCTTGCGGCGCTTTCTCCGCATACGAAGTTAAAGCAGGGATTTTCGTATGTGACGGACGCGAACGGAAAGACCGTAAAAAGCATAAAAGATTTGAAAAAGGATGATGAGATAAATATTTTCGTGACAGACGGCGCGGTTCTGGCGAAGGTTATAAAGACGGCTTCCGCGGGCTAAGGTTAAGCCGGGGGAAGTCAAGCGAGCCGGTTATCTCACCTGCATGAGGGCATTTTCAGGGTCAAAGGTTTTGCCGGGATAACATCATGACGCGGGAAGCAACAATATACTATGGCGTGTCGGAAAAGAGGAGAGTATGACGGCCGATAAAGAGAAATTAAATAAACTGTCCGGGGATGAAACGCCGGACGCGGATGAGCGGATGAATGAGCTTTCGATAGAAGAGTTATTAAATGAGCTCGACGATGTGGCGGACAAACTGGAAAACGGCGACGTCTCACTGGAGGAGTCATTCGCGCTCTACCGTAAGGGCATGAAGCTCGTTACGATCTGCGACGGGAAGGTCGAGAAGATCGAAAATCAGATCGAGATATTGGACTCTGATTCTTTTGCGGCGGATCTTGCGGATGAAAAGACCTCGGACGGGGAATCTGTGTGAGAGGCGAATCACGCGCGGCGGTTTAAGACGCATCCTTGAGGTCTTATAGCGCGTTTTGGCGAACCGGCAGGCTTAAAACAGGCGGCGGAGTTAAAAAATCTATGGGAAATGATGATGAAATCTACCGAAAACAGCTTGAGGAAAAGACCCGGAAGGCTGAAATCATAATCGAAAATCACCTTCCAGAGGCGAAAGGCTCGCAGGCGCGTATCATAGAGGCCATGAGGTATGCCGTCACGGCGGGCGGTAAAAGGCTGCGCCCCCTGCTTATGGGAGAAGTCTATGATATGTTCGGCGGAAAAGGTGAGATCGTGTTTCCTTTCATGGCCGCTGTCGAGATGATACACACATATTCGCTGGTGCACGACGATCTGCCGGCTATGGATGACGACATGTATCGCAGGGGAAAGCTTACCACTCACGCCGTATACGGGGAGGCTCTCGGGATTTTAGCCGGCGACGCGCTTTTAAATTACGCTTTCGAGACGATGTCATCCGCCTTTTCGCTTTATCCCGACGACGCGGTAAAGATCGGCGCCGCGATAAACATCATCTCCCGAAAGGCCGGCATTTACGGCATGATAGGCGGACAGGCCGTGGACGTCATGAATACCGGACAAGAGCTTACCAAGACGCAGGTGGATTTTATTCATGAACATAAGACAGCGGCTCTTATAGAGGCCTCCATGATGACGGGCGCAGTGCTCGCGGGCGCCTCGGGAGAAGATGTGGGAAAGGTCGAATCCGCTGCCGAAAAGATCGGGATCGCCTTCCAGATAAGAGACGACATCCTGGACGTTACGGCAAGCACTGAGACGCTCGGCAAACCCGCCGGCAGCGACATGAAAAACGGCAAGACTACCTACGCCACGTTATTCGGCGCGGACGCGGCTGAAAATTATGTGACGCAGCTTACGAACGAGGCGAAGGAGACGCTTAGCGGTCTCGGACGCGAATGCGGATTTTTAAAATGGCTTACAGAAAGCCTTGTTACCAGAAGCAGATAGTTCATCGCGGTATTTTTTAATCCCGCGGGATGAAAACCTTAAAAAGAGGCGTCAGATGATACTTGATCGCATTAACGAAGTAAACGACATAAAAAATATCGGCGAGGATGAACTTGACGCGCTCGCAAAGGAGATACGCGCTTTTATCATAGAGAAGGTGAGCCGCACAGGCGGTCATCTGGCGTCGAATCTGGGCGTCGTGGAACTTACGATGGCCATTCATCTGGCTTATACGTTTCCGGCGGATAAGATCATCTGGGACGTGGGGCACCAGTCTTATACTCATAAGATCCTGACGGGCAGAAAAGACGGTTTTGACTCGCTTCGAACTTACGGCGGTATGAGCGGATTTCCGAAACGAAGGGAGAGCCCGCTGGATGTATTTGACACCGGTCACAGCAGTACCTCCGTCTCCGCGGGGATCGGCTTCGTGAAAGCGGGGGAAATCACGGGTGAAAATTACCGGGTGGCCGCGGTCATAGGAGACGGCTCTTTTACCGGCGGAATGACATATGAGGCTCTTAATAACGCCGCTCACTTAAATTCAAATTTCGTCATTATACTTAATGACAACAACATGTCAATTTCCGAAAATGTCGGAGGTATTTCCAATTATTTTAACAGCATAAGGACATCGTATCTGTACAACGACTTAAAAAAAGGCGCCGAGAACAGTTTAAAGAAAATCCCCGGAGTCGGGGAAAATATCATCTCCGGTCTCAGAAAGACGAAAAACAGCATAAAACAGCTCTTTTTGCCGGGAATGTTTTTCGAGGATATGGGTATCACTTACCTGGGACCCGTGGACGGACACGACATCAAAAAACTTACGCGCACCTTAAAGGAAGCGCAAAAAGTAAAGCACGCGGTCATAGTGCATGTGATGACGAAAAAGGGAAAAGGTTACGAGCCGGCCGAGAAGGACCCGGCGGCTTTTCACGCCGTGGAGCCCTTTGACATTCAGACGGGTAAGCCTCTTACCGTAAAGACAAAGGATACGTATACGGACGTCTTCGGCAAGATCATATGCAGGATAGCGAGGGATGAGCCCCGCCTCGTGGCCGTCACCGCCGCCATGAAAGACGGCACGGGACTATCGTATTTTCAAAAGAAATTTCCGGAGAGGTTCTTTGACGTCGGCATAGCGGAGGGACACGCGGTGACTTTCGCGGCGGGACTTGCGGCGTCGGGATTAAAGCCCGTGGTCGCCGTATACTCGTCGTTTTTGCAAAGGGCCTACGATCAGATCCTGCACGATGTCTGTATGCAAAATCTCCCCGTCATCTTTGCCGTGGACAGAGCGGGTCTTGTCGGAAACGACGGGGAGACGCATCAGGGCGCGTTCGACATCGCTTACCTAAGCCACATCCCGAATATGACTGTACTCTCCCCGAAGAATAAGTGGGAGCTCGCGGACATGGTAAGGTTCGCCGTGAACTTAAACAGTCCTGTCGCCATCCGATATCCGAAAGGGGAGGCCTTCGACGGCATGAAGGAATTTCGAACTCCCATCGTGTTCAAAAAGAGCGAAGTCATATACGAGGAAGGAGACATAGCCATTTTTTCCTTCGGGCATATGATGTGCGAGGCGGCGAAGGCAAGGGAGATATTAAAGGAGGCGGGCTTTCGCGTAAGTCTTATAAACGCCCGTTTCGCAAAGCCCATCGACACGGAGACGATTGATAAAATATTGCTCTGCCACAGGCTCGTCGTGACGGTGGAGGAAGGCATAAAATCAGGCGGCTTCGGCGAGAAGGTACTTTCATACGCGGCGGTTAAAAAGCCTGACGTCGTGACTGTCGTATGCGCGATCGACGATGAATACGTAACTCACGGCGACATTAAAACGCTTCGCCATGCGCTCGGCCTTGACGCTGCGGGCATAGCGAAAAAGGCAAAAGAGGCGTATGAAAGTTTGAGGAAATAACATGCCATGAAGGAGCGGCTGGACGCGCTTTTGGTAAAAAGGGGACTTGCCTCATCCGGACAGAGAGCAAGGGCCGATATCTGGGAAGGAAGAGTCTACGTAAACGGACAAAAAGAGGATAAACCGGGCTCAAAATTCGCGGATGACGTAAGGATAGAAGTAAAAGGTCACGCGATCCCTTACGTGAGCAGGGGAGGAGTGAAGCTGGAGAAAGCCCTGAAGTGTTTTGATATCGACCTTAACGGTCTTATCTGCGCCGACGCGGGGGCGTCCACGGGGGGATTTACGGACTGTATGCTTAAAAGCGGCGCGAAAAAAGTCTACGCGATAGACGTTGGGAAAGGGCAGCTTTCATGGACGCTTCGCTTGGACGAACGCGTCGTCTGCATGGAAAAGACCAATATCCGCCATGTGACGCCTCAAATGATAGGCGAGCCCGTCGATTTTGCCACGGCGGATCTGTCGTTTATTTCTCTTACGCTTGCGCTTATGCCCATCCGCGATATCCTTAAGGAAGGCGCTCAAGCGGTCGTTCTCATAAAACCCCAGTTCGAGGCCGGAAGGGAAGAAGTGGGAAGTAAGGGCGTCGTGCGTGACGGAGCCATCCATGCGCGGGTCATAGAAAAAATCATTGATTTTGCCGAAAATATCGGATTTTATCCGTCGGATCTCACATACTCTCCCATAAAAGGACCTGAAGGGAACATCGAGTATCTTCTAAGGCTTAAAAAACCTGTAGGAGGAGAGAATAAAAAAGTCGAGGCCGCGGGGGAAATCCGGGAGACCGCGGGGCGGGAAATACCCGGAAAATCACGTATTGACGTATCGGGAGTCGTAAGTACGGCTTTTTCTAAACTTCACTGACAGTGCGCATGATTTTTCGCGAAACCTTCTGAAGGCCTTAAGTCCTTTATTTTTTGAGGCGAAGCCATGGATAATTTTTATATAATCACGAATAAAAGCAAGGATAAGGATCTGGCGGTGACCCGGCGCGTAGAAAATTACATCAGGTCCAAGGGTAAACGGTGCGCGCTGCTTGACGACGCAGGAGATCTTCCCGATGACGCTGATCTTTTGCTGACGCTCGGAGGCGACGGCACTCTTATACGCGCCGCCGGCAGAATGCGTAAAAGAGATGTCCCGATCCTGGGGGTTAATCTCGGCACTTTGGGATATCTCGCCGAGGTGGACGTAAGCGATATCGAGGGAGCGCTTGACGAAGTCATCTTCGGGCATCCCCTCATAGAGGAGAGGATGATGCTTAAGGGAGGCGCCGCGGGCCGCGCGGGCGGGGAAAATAAGAGCGACGGCGCCGGAATCGAAAACGCGGTCAAAGAAAATCCGTATGTCGAAAAGGTCGATGATGTGACGACGGGAAAACTCACGTATTTGGCGCTTAACGACATCGTCCTTACCCGAGAGGGCGGGCTTCGTCTCATGCGGTTTAATCTTTATGTAAACGGCGATCCCGCGGGTTCATATCAGTCGGACGGGATCATTATTTCCACGCCGACGGGATCCACGGCTTACAATTTATCCGCGGGCGGGCCGATTCTTGAGCCTACGGCGTCGATGACGGTCATAACTCCCATCTGCTCACATGCCCTAAGCGCGAGAAGCATAGTGCTTTCCGGCGACGATACGGTGGAACTGGAACTCGGATACGCCAGAGACGGCGCCTGTGACACGGCCGCGCTTGTGTTTGACGGAAATGAAGTGATAAGGATAAAAACGGGCGATCGTGTATTTATACGCCGCGCGAAAGAGACCGCGAGACTCATAAAACTTAAGAACACCGGTTTTTTGGAGACGCTGCGCGGGAAAATGCTGTGATGAGACATTTCATGACATCGGGAAAGAGGCAGGTATGAAAAGCGGCAGACACGAAAAGATCGCGGAGCTTATCCGCAGATATGAGATTGAGACGCAGGAAGAGCTGGCCGATCGTCTGAATAAGGAGGGTTACAAGGTGACTCAGGCGACCGTCTCCAGAGATATACGCGCCTTGGGTCTCGTAAAAGAAGCCGCGGGTGACGGACGTCAAAGATACGTCGCGCCAAAGGCTGCGGATGATACCGCCGCCACGAGGTACGCGCATATCTTAAAGGACGGCTTCGTTTCCGCCGATGAGGCTTCGGGGATACTGGTGATAAAGACCGCCGCCGGCATGGCCATGGCCGTGGCCGCCGCGATAGACGACATGGACATGAACGAGATAGTAGGCTGCATAGCGGGCGATGACACGATAATGTGCGCGATCCGATCCGGGGTCGGGACGGAGAGCGTTTTAAAGAAACTTAAGGAAATCGTATCGTGATTTAAGCGGCGATGATAAAGAACCCATGTGCGTTTCTTTAATGAGACTGCGCGGGCGATACGGAGGTTATATATGCTGCACAGCCTGTATGTCAAAAATCTGGCCCTGATAGAGGAAATTAAGGTTGAGTTCGGGGAGGGTCTTAACATACTTACGGGTGAGACGGGAGCCGGAAAATCCGTCATATTAGGCTCCGTCGGCCTTGCTCTGGGCGGCAAATACTCATTAGACATGCTTAGGGATGAAAATGAGCCGGGGTATGTCGAACTGGTTTTCTTTGTCGATGACTCATCGACGGTGAGCGCCCTTCGCGAGATGGGAAGGGAACCTGAGGACGGGACGATGATCCTCGCCCGAAAGCTAATCGGAAAGCGAAGCGTCTGCGCGGTAAACGGCGAGACCGTACCCGTGTCGGTGCTTAGGGATACTGCCTCGGTACTTATCGACATCCACGGTCAGCATGAACATCAAACACTTATTTACGAAAAAAATCAGCTCGCTATCCTCGACTCTTTCGCGGGTGATGACCTAAAGATAATAAAAGACAAAGTCGCCTCTCTTTACGCCGAGTACAAAAGCGCGAAAAAGGAACTTGACGAATCGACTCTCGATGAAAAGCAGCGCTTAAAGGAGACGGATCTTTTGACATTTGAGTTAAATGAGATCGAAAACGCCGATCTTAAAGAAGGAGAAGACGCATCCTACGAAGAGCAATATACCCGCATGGTAAACGCGAAGAGAATTACCGACGACATCGACGAGGCGTACGGATATACGGGTTCCGATGACAATGGCGCGGGAGACGTTTTAAGCAGGGCCCTAAGGTGTCTTAAAGACGCCGCGCGTATCGACCCGAAAGCGCAGCCTCTTTGCGATGAGCTGGGAGAAATTGACAGCCTCCTGGGGGATTTTAACAGAGAGTTATCCGACTACGCATCCACGCTGGAATTTTCCGACGAGACTTTTTCCGGCGTTGAGGCAAGGCTAAATGAGATAAATCGTCTTAAGTCAAAATACGGCGCGACAGTCGAGGACATACTTTCTTACGGCGAGGAGATAAAAGGGAGACTTTCGCGGCTTAATGATTACGACGCTTATGTCGCGTCCTTAAGAAAAAGGCTGGATGAGGCAAGTGGGCTTCTTGCCCGCGCCTCAGAGGAGCTTTCCGGGCTTCGCCGTAAGGCCGCGCGGGAATTTGAGAGGGCCGTAAGGGACAATCTGCAGGATTTAAGCTTCCTTGACGTTCGTTTTGAGATTGAAATCAGGGAGAAAGAAGAATACACGGCAAACGGAAGGGACGAGGCGGAATTTATGATATCCATGAATCCCGGAGAGCCGTTAAAGCCTCTTAAGGATGTGGCTTCGGGCGGGGAGCTTTCAAGGATAATGCTTGCCATAAAGACGGTAATGGCCGATAAAGATCAGGTTGGCACATTGATTTTCGACGAGATTGACGCCGGCATCAGCGGAAGAACGGCCCAGAAGGTCTCCGAGAAAATGGCGCTTATAGGAAAAAGCCGCCAGGTTATCTGTATCACGCACCTCGCGCAGATCGCGGCGATGGCCGATTCGCATTTTTTCATAGAAAAAAAAGTAACTGACGGCAAGACGCGCACAGTCATTACCCGCCTTGATGAAGACGGGCAGGTGATGGAGCTTGCGAGGATCTTAGGCGGCGCGAAGATAACCGACGCCGTCATCGGAAACGCCGAGGAGATGAAGCGTCTCGCGAAATCCTGTTGAATATTTTCGTCAATCCTTTATAATGGGCGGTGAAGAGATGTGTTTGGGCGGTAAGAGCCGTCTGTGTATACGTCCGGATTTTAAACGGGGAGGTGAAACCTATGGAGAGAATAAAGACGCTTGATACGCGCGATCTTTGCGAGAGCGCGAAAGAGGGCGGCTGCGGCGAGTGTCAGACATCGTGCCAGTCGGCATGTAAGACCAGCTGCGGCGTCGCGAATCAGTCATGCGAGAAGAAAAATTAAGCGCCGACTTAAAAACGCAGGGACATTTGACGCTGTCTTCCGTAGCGGGGGCAGCGTTTTCGTTTGTTTAAGGCTAAAGCGGGAGACCCGGGATGGTTCATCAATATAAACTTATCGGCTACAACATAGTCCTTGACACATGCTCGGGCTCGGTGCATGTCACGGACGATCTTGCCTATGACGTCATCAGACTTTACGGCGAATCTGGTTTTGATAAATGTCACGGCGCAGAAGATACCGAAAAAATCGTAAGACCTCTTTGTGACAAATATCACGATGACAGCGAACATTTTCGGGAAGAGATCCGAAAGTGCGTTAAAGATGTCAGAGAGCTGCAAAAAGCGGGCAAACTTTTCTCACCCGACACGTTCGCACCCATGGCGGGGACTTTTAAGGAAAGATCGGGCGATACGGTTAAGGCGCTTTGTCTTCATGTGGCTCACACTTGCAACCTTAACTGTCCTTACTGTTTCGCAAGTCAGGGCCGGTATCACGGAAAAAGAGAGCTTATGAGCTTTGAGGTCGGAAAACGGGCCATAGATTTTCTCATCGACTCAAGCAAGGGGAGGAGAAATCTCGAGGTGGATTTCTTCGGCGGAGAGCCTCTCATGAACTTTGACGTCGTAAAAAGGATCGTGAGTTACGCGAGGAGTCTTGAAAAAGAGTGCGGGAAGAATTTTCGTTTTACGCTTACGACAAACGGAATGCTGATAGATGATGAGGTGACGGATTTCGTAAATAAAGAGATGTCAAACGTCGTCTTAAGTCTTGACGGCCGAAAAGAGATCCACGATCTGAACAGAAAAGACTACGCTGGACGCGGAAGCTACGATGTCATTGTCCCGAAATTTCAGGATCTGGTCAAAAAAAGAGGCGACAAGGATTATTACATACGGGGCACGTTTACGCACGCGAATCCGGATTTTGTAAAGGACGTGCTTCACATGGCGGATCTGGGGTTTACGAGGCTTAGCATGGAGCCTGTCGTCGCGCCGCAAAATGACCCCGCGGCGCTGACAGCCGATGACATAAAGACTGTTAAAGAGCAGTATGAGATACTTGCCCGGGAGATGATTAAGCGGAAAAAGGAAGGCAGGGGATTTACCTTCTATCACTACATGATCGATTTAAAGGGAGGTCCATGCGTATATAAGCGAATCTCGGGCTGCGGATCGGGCACTGAGTATATGGCGGTCACGCCTACGGGAGAACTGTATCCCTGTCATCAGTTCGCGGGAGAGCCGGATTTTAAACTGGGAGACATATATACCGGCGTCACGAACGAATCGGTGCGCTCTCTTTTTAAGGGCTGCAACGCGTACGCGAGGAAAGAATGCGCCGATTGCTGGGCAAGATTTTATTGCTCCGGAGGATGCGCCGCGAATTCCTATCACTCTACGGGTGACGTAAGAGGCGTATATGAGGCGGGCTGCGAGCTTTTTAAGAAGCGGATCGAGTGCGCCATAATGATAAAAGCCTCCGAGGCATAAGGGTCATGAGAGGTACCCGTAATGAGATGAATGTCACTTATAAGACTGATGATGTAAAAGCCGTGCGAACGCCGATATACGATTTTGTGCGCGAATACGCAAAAAGCGGTGTCACCCGTTTTCATATGCCGGGGCATAAGGGAAAGAGGATCTTTGGCCCGGAAAAATACGACATCACGGAGATAAAAGGCGCGGACAGCCTCTATGAGGCTAAAGGGATCATAGCGGAAAGTGAGAATACCGCCTCGCGTCTTTTCGGATCGGGCGCCACTTTCTATTCGACGGAAGGCTCAAGTCAGTGTATAAAGGCCATGATGTATCTGCTGACCGAATCGTCCCGCCCCGTCATACTCGCGGCGAGAAACGTTCATAAGGCTTTTTTGCACGCCGCGATGCTGCTTGACTTTGATGTCATATGGATCGTGCCGAAGGACGGGTCGAAAGGTCTTTTAAGTCAGACTCCCTCTCCGGATGATGTAAGGGAAGCTTTTGCCCGGGCGCCTTCTAAGGTCGCGGCCCTTTATCTTACAAGTCCCGATTATCTCGGTAAGACGGCCGACATATCGGAGATTGCGGATATCTGTCACGATTACGGCGCGTTTCTTGCCGTGGATAACGCGCACGGCGCATATCTGCATTTTTTAACCACACCGGTTCATCCGCTTGATCTCGGCGCGGACGTATGTTGCGACTCGGCGCACAAGACCCTTCCCGTGCTTACGGGGGGAGCGTATCTTCACATCGCGAAGAAGGCCCCTTATACATGGCGCTCATCCGCGAAACGTGCTTTGGAGATTTTCGGCTCCACAAGTCCGTCGTACCTTATTCTCGCCTCGCTTGATCTTTGCAATAAATACCTCGCCGGCGACTGCGAAAGGCGCCTCGAAGGCTTTCTTAAAATGAAAGAAAAATACGTGAGTCAGATATCGCGGATGGGGTGGGACGTGCGAGATGGCGATCCCTTAAGGCTCGTCATAAAGCATCACATGCAGGAGGAAGAGCTTATTTACATCCTTCACTCTTTCGGGATCGAATGTGAGCATACGGACAGGGATTACGCCGTGTTTATGATGACGCCCGAAAATACCGCAGATGACATGAAAAAACTGGTTTCGGCGTTGGATGCGGCGCTTAAGGTCCGAAAAAAGCGCGAAAGGTCCGATAATACAGGTTGCTTCCCAGGTGATGATGAGAAAGATATGGATGAAGGCGCCGAGGTGTTCTCCGGCCTTCGCGCCAAGAGGGTGATGTCTTTTCGCGAGGCGTTTGTGAGCGAGGGGGAAGTAATACCGGCGGCGTCCGCCATCGGAAGAATATGCCGTCTTCCCGTCGCCTCATGTCCTCCGGCCGTGCCCGTCGTCATGCCGGGAGAGATGATAGACAGGGATGTGATAAAAGCGCTTTTATATTACGATATCGGCACTGTGGACGTGGTGAAGCGGCCCCGCTAAACTTACGCGTGGATTGCGCCGGGATACGGGATAGAAAAAAGGAGTCCGCCTGATATTTACCGCTTTTTATCAAATGATTTACGCAACATGGCGGGGCGCGTGGGTAAGCTTAAAAGTAAACTTTAAAACAGCCTTTACAATGCGACGGGGCGCGTCGGGAAAGAGGAAAACATGAAAAAAACATTTATATGGCTCAGCTGCGTACTTGCCGCGATTCTCGTGATTTTCGGAATTTTATATGTCAAATTTTCCGATAAGCCGGATGAAGGCAAAAAAAACGTCACAATTACTGTCATTGATTCCAATGGCGAATCCACCGAGTATAAGGTGAAGACAAACGCGAAGTACTTAAAGGAGGCCATGGATGACGCCGAGGGACTTACCTTTTCGGGAAAGGAAGGCGCCTACGGCATGATGGTACAAGAGGTAAACGGCATGTCGGCGATCTACGATGAGGACGGGGCGTATTGGGCGTTCTCGGTAAACGGAAAGTACTGCGCGAACGGCATCGACACTCAGATCGTTAAGGACGGCGACAGCGTGGCCATCACTTATACCACCGCAAAATAAGGACTCTTCGCGGCGACACATACCTTCGCCCCGGCGGTGTTGACCTTTATATTTACTGTGTTTATAATTGAGCGAAAGCGGGCGTTTACGGGAAGGCAGGTACTGTGATGAAAAAAATACTTTTCGCGGCTTCGGAATGCGTTCCGTTCATAAAGACAGGGGGACTTGCCGACGTGGTGGGGTCTCTTCCGGAAAATTTTAACAGGAAGGAGTTTGACGTGCGCGTCATACTCCCGAAATACGCGTGCATGAACCCTTCTTTAAAAAACAGGCTTTCCTTCGACACGAAATTTTACATGGATTATAATTACAAAAACCGTTATGTCGGTATCCTTGAGACGAAACTTTCGGGGATCACATATTATTTTGTCGACAACGAGGAATATTTCGGCGGTCCCTCCCCGTATACCGACGACGGCTTATGGGACATCGAAAGATTCGGTTTTTTTTCCAAGGCGGTGATATATTTTCTGCGCGAGGCGGGTTACCGGCCCGATATCATACACTGTCATGACTGGCAGAGCGCCCTTATACCGGTTTATCTCGATGAGATTCGCTTTTCCGACGCCGGATACAAAGACATAAGGACCGTCATGACGATCCACAACCTCAAATTTCAGGGGACGTGGGAGAAAAGCAGGGTGCAGGATATAACGGGACTCTCGCGGTATTATTTCACGTCCGACAAGCTGGAGGCCTACGGCGACGCGAATCTACTGAAAGGCGGGATCGTCTACGCCGATAAGATAACCACGGTCAGCAAGACCTACGCCCGGGAGATCAAATATCCCTTCTACGGCGAGGGATTGGACGGTCTTTTAAGGGCGAGAGACAACAGTCTCGTCGGTATCTTAAACGGCATAGACTACGATGAGTACAATCCCATGACGGATCCAAACCTCAAGGCGAGATACCATATAGATAATTTCCGCCGTCAGAAGGTAAAAAATAAAATTGCCCTTCAGGAGGAACTTGGTCTTCCCGTCGATCCGCATGTCATGATGATAGGCATTGTATCGCGCCTTACGGCTCAGAAGGGGCTTGATCTTATCGGGAGAGTCATGGACGAGCTGTGCGCGGACGGGATAAATTTCGTCATACTCGGAACGGGCGATCATGAGTATGAGGATATGTTCAGGTATTTCGCGGGGAAATATCCGGATAAGGTCTCGGCGAACATATGTTATTCCGACCCGCTGTCAAAGAAGATATACGGCTCGTGTGACGCGCTGCTTATGCCGTCGCTTTTCGAACCCTGCGGCTTAAGTCAGATAATGGCCCTAAGATTCGGCACTCTTCCCATCGTCAGGGAGACGGGCGGCTTAAAGGATACCGTGGAGCCGTATAACGAGTATTTTAAGACGGGCACGGGATTCAGCTTCGCGAATTTCAACGCGCATGAGATGATGTCGACCGTAAGATACGCGGAGCATATCTACTACGATAAAAAACGCGAATGGAACAGAATCGTCGAACGGGCGATGAGCATGGATTTCTCATGGAAAAAATCGGCGAAGCGATACGAGGAATTATATCTTACGATGTAGGAGAAAAGGTTTCGGACCCGGAGAATATTTAAAGGGGCGGCGGCGGTCATGAAGGCTCGCCACGGTGGTTTTATGAAGATTAAAGACAGATTAACCGACGGAAAGATACATGTGTCTTTTGAGGTATTTCCCCCAAAGACGAACGACTCATATGACAGCGTAATAAGCGCGGTTGATAAAATCGCGCGTCTTCGGCCGTCATTTGTGAGCGTCACTTACGGAGCGGGCGGCGGCACACGCGAGAATACGTTAAAAATCGCATCTCATATACAAAATGACATCGGCGTCGCGGGCATAGCGCATCTTACCTGCGTCGCGACGCGAAAAAGCGACATTTGCGATACGCTGGGAAGGATAAGGGAAAGCGGCATAGATAATATCCTCGCTCTCAGGGGAGATTTGCCCGAAGGGGCGTCATCCGTGGCGGAGGGACATTACAAATACGCCTGTGAGTTAATTAAGGACATAAAAGAATACGGGGACTTCTGCGTGGGAGCGGCCTGTTATCCGGAGGGCCATACGGAAAGCAAAAGCAGGGATGAGGACATAGCGCACCTTAAGGAAAAAGTCGAATGCGGAGCGGACTTTCTGACTACGCAGATGTTTTTTGACAATGCGGTATTTTATAAATTCCTTTACCGCGTACGTGAAAGGGGCATCACGGTTCCGGTGCTTCCCGGGATCATGCCCGTCACGAACGGCAAACAGATAAAGCGCATATGCGCGCTTTCCGGCTCGCCTCTTCCCGAGAGATTTCTCGCCATAGTCGACCGTTACAAAGACAGGCCGGAAGCGATGACACAGGCCGGAGTCGCTTACGCGACGGATCAGATCGTGGATCTTTTGGCGAACGGGATCACGAATATCCACGTTTATTCGATGAATAAGCCCGAGGTCGCAAAAGCGATACTCTCAAACATCTCCGAGTTAATCGCGTGACAGAGCCGGAGAAAAAGCCGTTTGCCGCGCCCTTAGGAGTTTCGGCACGGCGGCAACTTACCATAGAAGGAGGCGTATCCGTGGGGATGCTTCGCGAGGACGCCCTGATAAAAGAGGCCGCGCGTTACATGGGTATCTCAGGTAACGCAAATCTGGATACCAGGATATATGAACTGCTTAAATCTGCGCTTTACGCGATAGTACGGGAGGCAGAGCCGAAAAGCCTCCACGCGGTTTATGATATAGAGCGTTACGAGTCTTTCGGGATGAGGATAGGAAAGGCGGATATAAAAAGCTCGGATCTTTCAAAGAATCTTTCGGGCTGTGAAAAAACCGTTATCTTCGCGGCGACGCTCGGGGCCGCGATCGATCGCCTCATGGCGAGGGCCTCGGTTACGGATATGGCAAACGCCGCCTGCGTAAACGCCTGCGCTGCTGCGTATCTTGAAAATTACTGTGACGAGGTAAATGAGAGGATTAAAGAAGAGCTTGATGACGGGTTTTGCCTAAAGCCGAGATTCAGCCCCGGATACGGAGACTTTCAGGCGGCGCACCAAAAAGACATACTGGACATGCTCGAGGCGCCGAAAAAAATAGGTCTTACCGTGACGGACGGATGTATGCTGGCCCCCACGAAATCCGTGACGGCGCTTATCGGGATTTATAAAGTCTGAAGGGAAAACTCATAAACCGCCTTTCCGACGCGCAAAAATACGTCGGGAAAGGGAAGATGAAAGGCATTAAGACATATTTATGAAGGGACAGATGCTTCGGGAACGTCTCGGTAAAGAATTATTATTTCTGGACGGGGCTATGGGAACCGTGCTGCAAAGGGAAGGCCTTATAAGCGGAGAGGCTCCCGAGCTTTGGAACATAAAAAGGCCGGACGCCGTAAAAAGAGTCCACGCGGCGTACCTTTCGGCGGGAAGCGATATAATTCTTACGAATACTTTCGGCGCGAACCGCGTGAAAATGCCGGGCGGCGCAGATCTTCTTCGTGACACGGTAAGGCAGGGCGTAAGGCTCGCAAAAGACGCGGCCGTAGACGCGGCGCGTAAAGAGGGGTCATATCTTGTCGCGCTTGACATAGGTCCTACGGGAAAGCTTCTTAAGCCTCTGGGGGATCTTTCATTTGAGGACGCCTACGACGCTTTTTTCGAGGCCGTGACGTACGGGAAAGAGGCAGGCGCGGATATTATTTACATCGAGACGATGACAGATCTTTACGAGGCGAAGGCGGCCGTCCTCGCTGCGAAGGAAGCCTGCGATCTTCCCGTTTTCGCCACGGTGACTTTCGATGAGAAAGGAAGGCTGCTTACGGGAGGAGATATCCCGTCGGCCGTCGCTATGCTCGAAGGATTAAGGGTCGACGCTCTCGGCGTAAACTGCGGCATGGGCCCCGCGCAGGTGCTTCGGATATTGCCGGAGATAGTAAGACATTCCTCCGTTCCCGTCATCGTAAAGCCAAACGCCGGTCTTCCGGTCCGTCAGGGGGATGAGACCGTCTATGACGTATCGCCCGAGCTTTTCGCGAAGGATCTTAAGGCTACCGTAAACGCCGGCGCCCATCTGGCGGGAGGATGCTGCGGCACCACGCCCGAGCACATAGCCGCGGCGGTCAAAAGCTGCCGTCACATAAGAGTAAAACCGATTAAACCCGCGGACGAGACCGTGGTCTCATCGTACGCGGGCGCCGTATTTATCGGCGACGATCCCGTCATCATAGGAGAGAGGATAAATCCTACGGGAAAAAGCCGCTTAAAGCAGGCGCTTCTGGGCGGGGACTATGATACTGTTTTAAAAGAGGGCATAGTCGAGCAGGAGGCGGCCTCTCACATACTGGACGTAAACGTCGGACTTCCGGGGATAGATGAACGCGCGGTGCTTAAAGAAACCGTGACCCGCTTACAAAGCGTGATACGTCTCCCGCTTCAGATAGATACATCAAATCCGGAGGCTCTAAAGGACGCCATGCGCGCCTATAACGGAAAGCCCATGGTAAATTCCGTGAACGCCTCGCAAAAGTCGATGGATAATGTCTTTCCTCCCGTCGCGAAATACGGAGGCGTCGTCGTCGGGCTTACACTGGATGAAAAGGGTATCCCGGATACCGCGGAGGGCAGATGCCGTCTGGCGGGAAAGATCATAGAGGAGGCCGCGCGTTACGGTATCCCCAAGAAAGACATAGTAATTGATACGCTCACGATGGCGGTGAGCGCGGATCCCGACAGTGCGAAAATCACACTGGACGCCATGAGCATGGTGCGTGAGCGCTACGGGGTAAACACCCTGCTCGGTGTTTCAAATGTCTCGTTCGGACTGCCCGCGCGGAGCCTTTTAAACGCGAGCTTTTATCTCATGGCGCTTGAGAGGCGTCTTTCGGCCGCTATCATAAATCCGCTTTCAGACGAGATGATGGGAGTATACCGTTCATTCAGGGCGCTAAGCGGGCTTGATAAGGATTTTAAGGCTTACATAGGCTTCGCGGGGGATAAGAAATCAGCCGCGCCGACGAGAGAAATGAGCGGCAAAGGAGGTCCCCGGCCGCGCGGGGGAGATAAAGACGGGCCGGTGCGCGTATCGGACAAAAAAGGAAAACCCGCCTCGGCAAAAGAAAAGCCGCCTTCGGAGGCTGAAAACAGTGAAGGCGAAGAAGAGGGCGCATCTGCCGCATTAAAATCCGCGATAATAAACGGCCTTAAGGAAGAAGCGGGCGCCATCGCGTCTCTCCTTACGGATAAGTTAAGGCCCATGGATGTCATAAATTCCTGCGTCGTCCCAGCGCTCGACGAGGTGGGAGACGGCTTTGAGGCGGGCAGGATATTTCTCCCGCAGCTTCTTATGAGCGCGGAGGCGGCCAAGGCGGCGTTTAGCGCGTTAAAAGAGAAAATGACTTCCGACGGCGTAAGCCGCGCTAAGGGTGAAAAGATACTTCTCGCCACGGTAAAAGGCGACATACACGACATAGGAAAAAACATAGTAAAGGTACTTCTGGAAAACTACGGTTATGACGTCATCGACATGGGAAAGGACGTGCCGCCGGAGGACATCGTAAGAGAGACTAAAGCGGGAGGCATAAAGCTGGTCGGCCTAAGCGCTCTCATGACGACGACAGTGGAGAGCATGAAAGAGACGATAAGACAGCTTAAGGCCGAGTGCGAAGACGTGAAGGTGATGGTGGGCGGAGCGGTATTAACGCGCGAGTACGCAGCGATGATAGGCGCGGATTTTTACTCGAAAGACGCCACGCAGTCGGTAAAGTACGCGAGAGAGGTCTTCGGGGAGTAAAATAAACGGAAAGGAACGGGTAAAATGGGGGCATTCGCGGCCGAGGTCATTAAGGCGCTCATAAAGATGGCGATAGTCGCCTGCGGCATAACGGGCGGTATATTTTTGGGCAGGGCTCTTCGCAAAAAACATGACGGCAAACTTAAAAGCGGCGGGGAATCCGAGACGTAAAGAAGCCTGTTTCAATGATGAAAACTGTAAAGCAGGGCGATTTTTGATAAAGAAGCTGCATTTTAAGGAAGGCGGTTATTTGGCATGAAACAGTACGGCGTTAATGAGCTTCGGCGCATGTTTCTGGAATTTTTCGAGGGAAAAGGGCATTTGGTGATGAAAAGCTTTTCACTTGTGCCGCATAACGATAAAAGTCTGCTTCTCATAAATTCCGGCATGGCTCCGTTAAAACCGTATTTTACGGGCGCGGAGATTCCGCCCCGAAGGAGGGTCGCCACCTGTCAGAAGTGCATACGCACGGGTGATATAGAAAACGTCGGAAAGACCTCACGTCACGGTACGTTTTTCGAGATGCTGGGAAATTTCTCCTTCGGTGATTATTTTAAACATGAGGCCATAGAGTGGTCGTGGGAATTTTTGACCCGGGTCGTGGGCCTTGATGCGGATCGACTTTATCCTTCCGTTTACGAAGAGGACGACGAGGCCTTTGAGATATGGAATAAAGAGATAGGGATTGACGCGGAAAGGATTTTTAAATTCGGGAAAGAGGATAATTTCTGGGAGCACGGGGAAGGTCCCTGCGGTCCCTGCTCCGAGATCTATTATGACCGCGGAGAAAAATACGGCTGCGCAAGGCCGGGATGCACGGTCGGCTGTGACTGCGATCGATACGTGGAAGTCTGGAACAACGTATTCTCGCAGTTTAACGGCGACGGAAAGGGCGGATATACCGAGCTTAAGCAAAAAAACATCGACACGGGCATGGGCCTTGAAAGGCTCGCGATGATCGTGCAGGACGTCGATTCCATCTTTGACATAGATACCGTCCGCGCCTTAAGGGACAGGGTGTGCGAATCGGCGCGTGTCACATACGGGACGGACGCGAAAAAAGATGTCTCCATCCGCCTCATAACGGATCATATGCGATCCGCCACATTTATGATATCTGACGGAATCATGCCTTCTAACGAGGCGAGAGGATATGTCCTAAGGCGGCTTATAAGAAGGGCCGCGAGGCACGCCGCGCTTCTCGGCATAAAAAGCGGAAGTCTCTCAAAGCTTGCCGAAACCGTGATAGAGCTTTCAAAGGACGGATATCCCGAACTGGAAGAAAAAAAGGACTTTATCCTCCATGTGCTCTCTAAGGAAGAGGCGAAATTCGATCGAACGATAGATCAGGGCCTGCGCCTTCTCTTGGATCTTCAGGAACGGACGAAAGAAACAGGCGCCGCGAAGGTGAGCGGCGATGACGCTTTTCGTCTTTATGACACATACGGATTTCCGCTTGATCTCACCCGCGAGATATTGGCCGAGGATCATATCGCTGTAGATGAGGCGGGATTTAAAAAGAAGATGGACGAGCAGCGCGATCTCGCGAGAAAAGCGAGAAAGACGACGAACTACATGGGCGCCGACGCCACGGTATTTGATAAAATCGGCGCCGATGTGACATGCACCTTTAAAGGATATGACGTAACCGCGTGTGACTCGGTGATATCCGTCATAACCGCCGGGGACGATCTCGCGGAGGCCGTGACGGAGGGAGAGGAGGCGGCCTTAATCGCGGATGAGACACCGTTTTACGCGACAATGGGCGGTCAGGAAGGCGACAAGGGACTTATAACCGCGAAGGAGGGAGAGTTTGTCGTACGCGATACCGTAAGGCTCTTAGGCGGCAAGATCGCTCATCTGGGCGTGGTGACGGAAGGAATGTTAAAAAAAGGCGACAGGATAACCCTCGCGGTCGATAAGGAAAACCGGATCGCTACCTGCCGCAATCACAGCGCGACTCACCTGCTGCACGGCGCGTTAAGACAGGTCCTCGGAACGCATGTCGAGCAGAAGGGTTCATATGTATCCGCCGACAGGCTGCGATTTGATTTTTCGCATTTCGAGCCCGTAAGCAGCGCCGAACTGGAACAGGTCGAAAAAATCGTAAACGCCGGGATCCGCGCTCATATCGAGGTAACCACCGAAGTTACGGATTTGAAATCGGCGAAGAAATCGGGGGCCATGGCTCTTTTTGACGAAAAATACGGCGAAAGCGTGCGCGTGGTCACCATGGGGGATCGCTCCAAAGAGCTTTGCGGCGGTACTCATGTGTCAAATACCGGCGACATCATCTGCTTTAAGATCCTGTCCGAATCGGGAGTGGCGGCGGGAGTGCGGCGCATAGAGGCGGTAACGGGCGACGGAGTCTTTACGTATTACAAAAACGCGGAGAAGATGCTCCTCGATGCGGCCGACGTCGCGAAGGTAAGACCGTCGGAACTCGCCGAAAAAGTCGCGCATATGACGACGGAGATAAGAAAGCTCGAAAACGAGCTCGAGTCACTTCGCTCCTCGGCCGCGAAGGATGCGCTTACCGATTCGATTAAAAACGCTGTGGACATAGAGGGCGTAAAACTTATCACCGCGTCGGTGGATGACGCTGACATGAACACGCTTCGTAAGCTTTCCGATACGCTTAAGGAAAAGCAGGGAGCGCTCGTCGCCGTCCTCGCATCAAGAGTAGATGATAAAGTAAATCTCATAGTCACCGCTACCGACGAAGCCGTAAAGCGCGGCGCCGACTCCGCGAAGATGATAAAGACACTGGCTCCGCTAATCGGGGGAGGCGGCGGAGGAAGAGACACGATGGCTCAGGCGGGAGGGAAGAACCCTTCAGGCATTAAGGCCGCCTTAAGCGAGGCTGAGAAGGCCCTAAGCCTTATGATAAACTAAAAAATCCCTAAGACATGAACATATTATTCGCGGACGCTTATTTTTATCCCGAGCTTACGGCGCTTACGCATCTTGAAAGAGATCTGATCATGGAGCTTGCGGCAAGGGGACATAAAGTCGACGTAATCTGCCCCGAGCCGTCACGAGAGGTCTTTGCCGGCGACGGCCTGAAGCGTAAACGCGCTAAGAATAAGACGACCTCAGGGGATGACGGCGCACGCGCGTCCCGCCGTGACGCCTCGCGCTCCGACGGTGAGAAAAAAACGCCCGAAACAGTATACGGAGCCGCGGTACACAGGTTTTGGGCTCCGAAAGAGAAAAAGTCATCCCTATCAAGGGCGATAAGATATCTTTGGTGCAACATCCGCGAGTATCTCATCGGACGCCGGATGAAAGATACGGATCTGGTGTTCGCGTCCAGCACGCCGCCCACACAGGGACTTGTGGCGGGACTTATCGCAAGGAGCATTAAGTGTCCCTTTATTTACTCTTTGCAGGATGTCTTCCCGGATTCTCTGGTATCGACGGGGCTTACGAAAAAGGGGAGCGTGACCTGGAAGATCGGAAGAGCGGTGGAGGATAAGACTTACTCACTTTCCGAGCGAGTCATCACCATCTCCCGCTCCATGGAGCGAAACATCGCCCGAAAAGGCGTCGCGCGGGAAAAGACGGCTGTCATATCAAACTGGGTGGATCCGGATCTCGTCTTTCCGATTCCGCCGGAAAAGAATCGCCTTTTTGATGAGTTTGATATCCCGAGAGATAAGTTTATCGTCCTTTACGCGGGGAATTTCGGAGCGGCACAGGGCGCGGAGATAGTGATTGAAGCCGCGAAATTACTTGAGGACGTCGAAGAAATCCTCTTTGTCATCTTCGGCGGAGGCTTCGGATTCGGAGCGGTAAAAGATTATCTGCGGGATAAAAAGCCCGCGAATGTCATCGCTCACGGGCTTCTTCCCGACGAACGCGTGGCCGAGGTATACAGCGTGGCCGACGCGGCGCTTGTCACATGCAAAAGGGGAAGCGCCGATAACTGTATGCCGAGTAAGATTTGGCCGATCATGGCCTGCGATACGCCGATTATCGCCTCGTTTGATGAAACAAGCGAGCTGTCCGATATCTTGAAAGCGGCCCATGCCGGTGTCTGCGTGCCTCCCGAGGACGCGCCCGCTCTCGCTGGAGAGATAAAAATGGCATATGAAAAGTCACGTATCTTCTCAACCGAGGGTGAGACTCACGCACGGGAAACTTATTCGCCCGCGAAGGATGACGCCCCGCGTTTAAGCCGGCCGCGCGAGTATGTCCTTCGCTTCGCGTCAAGGAAGGAGTGCGTCGGAGGATACATAAAGTGCATGGAAGAGGCGGCGCGGCGCACGTCGGATCGGCAGATGAAGCAAAACGGAGATTTTTAAATGGAAAAAGAAAGGATATCACCCGCCGTCATAGCAAGACTTCCCAGATATTACCGCTACCTCGGCGACCTTCTGGCGCACGATGTGGAGCGCATTTCGTCGAAAGAATTAAGCCGCAGGATGAACGTGACAGCCTCACAGATAAGACAAGATTTTAACCACTTCGGCGGATTCGGGCAGCAGGGATACGGTTACAACGTAAAGCACCTTTACGCGCAGATAGGTAAGATACTGGGCCTTGACGCCAAACACAGTTTCGTCATCATCGGCGCGGGAAACTTAGGTCAGGCTCTCGCGAAATATACGAATTTTGAAAATCGCGGTTTTATCCTAAAAGGGCTTTTTGACGTAAATCCCGAATTAAAAGGAGTTAAGGTGCGAAATGTCCCCATACGTCCCATGGACGAACTGGAGTCGTTTCTTTCCGAGAACAACATCGAAATCGCGGTTCTTACCGTGCCGAAGACTCAGGCGCCTGGCGTGGCGTCGACGTTGGCCGATACCGGCATAAAGGCTATCTGGAATTTCGCTCACACCGATCTGAAGCTTCCGCCCGACATAATAGTCGAAAACGTCCATCTTTCCGAAAGTCTCATGCGGCTTTCCTATAAGCTCGCGAGGCGAAACGCCGCCGAAGACAAAGACGAAAATCCGCGCGGATGAAAGGATAAGCTTATGCTGTATTTTCCGACGGGCGCCCAAGCGCATCTTGCCGATCTTTATATGACTGAGACTGTCGGCGTAAATTCTTCTGTTCTTACGGAACGCGCCGCGCTTTCGGCGTACGAATTTCTGAAAAAGCGCGTCTTAACCCGAGACATGAGGATACTCGTCATGTGCGGGACGGGAAATAACGGAGGCGACGGACTCGCGCTTTCCAGGATCCTTTTCGTAAATGGATATGATGTCACGATCCTTCTTACGGGCGACGACGAAAAAAGAAGCGCCGAAAACTCATCTCAGCTTAAAATCTGCCGCCACTATAACATCCCCGTTATCGGAATCGACACGTTTATGCGGCATAACGGGCGAAGCGACGCCTGCCGTTACGACGTCATCGTTGACGCGCTTATAGGAATCGGTTTAAATCGCGGGATCGAGGGCGACATGCTTTGCGCGATCGAGGAAGCGAATAGCCGGGGAGGCGTAAAGGTCGCTCTTGATGTGCCCACCGGCGTAAAAGATTCCACGGGCGAAGTCATGTCGCGCGCGTTTACATCCGATTACACGCTTTCAATGGGATACGTAAAGAGGGGAGTGATGATGTATCCCGGCGCTTTATACGCGGGAGAAGTCATAACCTGTGACATCGGAATCACGGATGACGTTTTAGCCGCGGCCTGCGGACACGTCACTTTCGGTTTTGATGAGAGTGATTTAAGCGTGATTTATCCGAAGAGACGGCCGGACGCGAATAAGGGTGACTGCGGAAATGTCCTTATTGTAGCGGGAAGATACGGGATGGCGGGAGCGGCCTGTCTTTGCGCGAGTGCGGCTTACGCGGCAGGCGCGGGAAAGGTATGCGTGTATACAGCCGATTCAAATCGCGTAATCCTGCAGAGTGCCGTGCCCGAGGCCGTCGTCTGCACCTATGAAGACTCCTTTACGGCTCCCGACGAAGAGGAGAAATTGATTTTTGCGCTTAATAATGCCGATGCCGTCTGCGTGGGCTGCGGACTGGGAACGGATGATGCCGCGCTTAAAATACTTACGACGGTTCTAAGCTTTGTCAGTGTTCCGTGTGTCGTCGACGCCGACGCGCTTAACCTCATCGCGAAAGATAACAACCTTCTTCTAAAAGCGAAGGCTCCGCTTATCCTGACGCCGCACATGAAGGAAATGTCCCGTCTTACGGGCCGCGACGTTTCCGCCGTAAAAGCGGGGCGTTTTGGTATACTCAGCGAATTTACCGAAAAGTATCATGTGACATGTGTCCTTAAGGACGCGAGAACACTTATCAAAAGTCCCGGGCGCGCCGCGTATCTTAACACATCGGGAAACGCAGCCATGGCGAAAGCCGGCGCGGGAGATGTGTTATCCGGGATAATAACAGGGATCTCGGGACAGGGCAAGGAGGCCTTTGACGCGGCGTGCGCGGGAGCATATGTGCACGGACTTGCCGGGATGAAGGCGGCAAAGAAAAAGGGTATGCACGGCGTCCTCGCGGGCGATATCGTAAGCGCTCTTTCCGACGTGCTTAAGGAAGGTTTAAGTGACGGCAAATCTCTGTCCCTCCCGCGAAAAGACGAGCGGCGGATACGATGACGGCGCGTATCCCGTCATATACAAAGGACACCGAAAGTGATAAAATAAAGACGGTTCAGGCTTCATAAACACGGGGGAAATACAAATTCCCTTGGCGCTTAAAATTAAGCCGCGGGCCGGGAAAGAGGGAAAGGCAAGGTCATGTCGGGACATTCCAAATTTTCAAACATCAAACACAAGAAAGAAAAAAACGACGCGGTTAAGGGAAAGGTATTTACCAAGATCGGACGAGAACTGGCAGTTGCCGTAAAAGAGGGAGGCGGCCCCGACCCCACGGTCAACAGCCGCTTAAGAGACGCCATCGCGAAAGCGAAGGCGAACAACATGCCGAATGACAATATCGATCGCAGCATTAAGAAGGCGGCGGGAGACGCTTCTGCCGCGAATTACGAGCATATCACGTATGAGGGCTACGGACCTGGAGGCACCGCCATCATAGTGGACGCCCTGACAGATAACAAGAACCGCACCGCCTCGAATATCCGCAGCGCGTTCGCCAAGGGAAACGGCAATGTGGGCACGCCCGGCTGCGTATCCTTCATGTTCGATAAGAAGGGCCAGATCATCATCGACAGGGAAGAATATGAGGCGGACGGGGACGAACTTATGATGACGGCGCTGGAGGCGGGGGCCGAGGACTTTAACGAGGAGGAAGACAGCTTCGAGATCCTGACCTCCCCCGAGACTTTCGGCGAAGTCCGCGAGGCTCTGGAGAAAGCGGGTATACCCATGGCCGAGGCCGAGGTTACCATGCTTCCGCAGACATACGTGACACTTACGGACGAGGCTGATATCAAAAACATCAGAAAGACCCTTGACATGCTTGAGGATGACGATGACGTTCAGGAAGTATATCATAACTGGGATGAGTAAACCCCGGCGGGGATGCGAGTCGGGCGAGCCGTTGCGGTACTCCTCCCGGGCGGCGTTCTCCTTAGGGGTGCACCGGGTCGGGTTGACGGTGATAAACGGCTCCGCGCCGATTCAGCGTCAGAGTGCCACAAAAGAAAGCGCGTGCTGATGGTTCGCGGCCGGGCAGGATGAAAGCGTGGGCTGATTTTTCGCGGCCGGGCAGGATGAAAGCGTGGGCTGATTTTTCGCGGCCGGGCAAGGATGAAGGCGCGTGCCGTCATAAAAAGAAGGGAGACGCTGATGGCGTCCGGACGAAAGAAAAAGACTTCAGCGGGCGCCGCCCGAAATAAGACGGGTAAAAAGTCGCCGCGTATCGGAAGAGAGATAGCGATCCTTGTTTCACTCGCGGTATGTCTTTTTCTTATGTTCGCGAACTTCGGTCTCTGCGGCTTTATAGGGGACGCCTGCTCAGACTTTTTATTCGGCATGTTCGGCTTCATCGCCTACATCGTGCCGATATTTTTATTTATCGGGGTCGCCTTTTTCGTTTCAAATAAGGGCAATTACATAGCTTACGTGAAAGCGGCGGCCTGCTTTGTCTTCTGCCTTATGATCTGCACGATTTTCCAGATAGTTACGGGAGATTATGAGAAGGGGACTTCTCTTGGCGATTATTTTCGCATGTCGAAACTTCACCGTGACGGCGGCGGGATTTTGGGCGGTATGTTCGTGAATATGCTTCGCCCCTCAGTGGGGAAGGTAGGCACGTGGATCGTGGTGCTTGCCGTTTGCGTCATATGCTTTGTGATAATTACCGAGAAGTCTCTCATAGGCGGTATAAAAAACGGCGGAAGAAAGATCCGCGACTCCGTGAGGGATAATTCCAAAAGACGCGGTGGAGACGATGAGGAAGATGGGGGAGAACCCGCATCCGGCGCGGCGCGTAAAACGAGGGGGGATACGGGCCGCGGCAAAACGGACCCGGACGCGGATGAAAATGCCGCCCTCGGCGAAAGAAAGATAAAGACACGAAGAAAAGATAAGACTTACACAGGCGTCTCCCGCAATACCGAGATAACAAAGGAAAAGGAAAAAGACGCCTCCGACACGAAAGAGCCGCTTCCCTTTGATGAGGATGACGCTCGAGACGCGGCCGCCTCCGGGACATCGGACGTATCAGGCGTAAGCGCCGGTCTTCATAAAAACGCGTTGTATGAATCGTCCGATAAGGCCGGGTACGGGACCTGTGAGATACCGGGGATTAAGATGGCTGATAAACGCTCCGCCTCGGGAACAAAAGGCAGGGAAGGCGCCGCGAAAGAAATGCGGACCAGCCAGGAGGAGTCAGGGCAGCTCGTCATAACCGCCGCGAGACCGACGGGAAAAGATGAGGCGAAATATCATTATCCTCCCATGTCACTTCTTCGAAAGGGAAGCAAAGGCGGCGGCGACTCGAGCGAGCATTTGCGCCGGACAGCCATGAAGCTGCAGCAGACTTTGATGAATTTTAATGTCAATGTCACTGTGACAGACGTCAGCCGCGGCCCCGCCGTGACCAGATACGAGCTTTTGCCGGAGCAGGGCGTAAAGGTCAGCCGGATAGTGGCGCTTGCCAATGACATAAAGTTAAATCTCGCGGTGCCCGATATCCGTATAGAGGCTCCGATACCCGGCAAAGCGGCGGTGGGCATAGAGGTGCCAAACGACGAGAATTCGGCCGTCATGCTGCGCGACATCCTGGAGTCCCCGGAATTTACGAGACAGTCCTCAAAGATAGCCTTCGCCGTGGGCCGCGACATAACGGGAAAGCCGGTTGTGGCCGATATCGCCACCATGCCGCATTTACTTATAGCGGGCGCTACAGGTTCGGGCAAATCGGTCTGCATAAACACCATCATCGTAAGTATCCTTTATAAGGCGACTCCGGATGAGGTTCGCTTTATAATGATCGATCCGAAAGTAGTGGAATTAAAAGTCTATAACGGCATACCGCACCTTCTCATACCCGTGGTTACGGATCCCAAAAAGGCCACGGGCGCCTTAAATTGGGCGGTCGCAGAGATGACGGATCGTTATCAGAAATTCGCCGAGATGAATGTGCGGGACATAAAGGGATACAACGAGGCGGTGGAGTCGCTTTCCGGCGCCGACGATGAAGAAAAACCGAAGAAATTGCCCCAGATCGTCATAATAGTGGATGAGCTCGCGGATCTTATGATGGTCGCGCCGAAAGATGTGGAGGATGTCATCTGCAGGCTCGCACAGCTGGCGAGGGCGGCCGGCATACATCTTGTGATAGCCACGCAGAGGCCTTCGGTGAATGTCATCACAGGTCTTATTAAGGCGAACATGCCTTCCCGTATCGCGTTTTCCGTGGTAAGCGGTGTCGATTCCAGAACCATCATAGACATGAACGGAGCCGAGAAACTCTTAGGTAAGGGCGACATGCTCTTTTATCCCACCGGCTATCCGAAACCCGTCAGGGTGCAGGGTTCCTATGTGTCCGATAAGGAAGTGGAGTCGGTAGTGGACTTTCTAAAGGAGCATACCGACGGCGAAGCTTATGATGATGAAGTGGAGAGGCATATCACGTCGGCCGGCGCGGCGGATACGCCGGATACTAATGACGAAAGAAACGACGTCGATCCGTATTTCGCGGACGCGGGGAAATTTATCATAGAGAAGGACAAAGCCTCCATAGGGATGCTGCAAAGGATCTTTAAGATAGGATTTAACAGAGCCGCGAGGATCATGGATCAGCTCTGCGACGCCGGAGTCGTGGGAGAGGAGGAAGGCACGAAGCCGCGCAACATACTGATGAACATGGAGCAGTTCGAGAATTATCTCGCGCGGGATCAGACATAAAGCCGGAAATAATCGGAGAGGAAGTATAAGACCGAAGCAGGATCCCGATATAGCGAAAACCTTTAAGACGGTAAGACGGCCTAAAGGACGGTATTGCGGCTTAAAGGGCAGCAAATGAAAGGACTTAAAAAATATGGCGCAAATAATAGACGGCAAGGCGATCTCATCGCTGATTAAAGACGAGCTGAAACTTGAGACGGCGCAGCTTACCGGATGCGGCGTAAAACCGGCGCTCGCCGTGATACAGGTGGGAAGCGATCCCGCCTCGTCGGTATACGTGAGAAATAAGAAAAGAGCGTGTGAATACGTAGGCATCAAGTCGCTCTCATATGAGCTTGGCGAGACTGTGACCGAAGAGGAGCTTTTAAGCCTGATTAAAAGATTAAATGAGGACGGGGAAGTGACCGGCATATTGGTGCAGTTGCCGCTTCCTGCCGGTATCGATGAGAATGCGGTGATAAACGCCATTTCGCCCTTAAAGGACGTGGACGGCTTTCATCCCGTGAACGTGGGCAACCTAAGTCTCGGAAAGGCCGTGTATCTTCCCTGCACGCCGGCGGGAGTCATATGTCTTCTTAAGCGAAGCGGCATAACGATCGAGGGCAAAGAGTGCGTCGTCATAGGCCGCAGCAACATCGTCGGAAAACCGATGGCGCAGCTTCTTTTAAAGGAAAACGGGACCGTCACGGTCGCGCATTCACGCACTGTAAATCTTAAGGAAGTCGCTAGGCGGGCGGACATACTGGTGGTGGCCGCGGGAAAACGCGGGCTCATAACGGGAGATTATGTAAAGGAAGGCGCGGCCGTCATCGACGTCGGCATACACAGGGGCGAAGACGGCAGGCTCTCGGGTGACGTGGATTTTGAAAGCGCGGCAAAAAAAGCGGGCTATATTACCCCCGTTCCGGGAGGAGTGGGGCCTATGACCATAGCGATGCTGATGAAAAACTGCGTGGAAGGAGCGAAAATGCAGGCGGGTATAACAGGCGGTCGGTAAAGTTTTACAGGCGGAAGTTGAAAAAAGCCGCTGTGATTTAAGGCGGCGGAACGGAGAGCTTTATGTACAGGATAGTGAAGGCGGAGAAGTTGGCGGATAAGATCTACCTCATGGATGTCGAGGCGCCGCGTGTCGCGAGATCTTGTCTGCCGGGACAGTTTCTCATCGTGAGAATCGATGACAGGGGCGAGAGGATCCCACTTACGGTCTGCGACTATGACGCGGCGAAAGGAACCGTTTCGATAGTCTTTCAGACGGTCGGGGCATCCACGGAGAAGATGGCGAGATTAAAGGAGGGCGACTCATTTAGGGACGTCGTGGGGCCTTTGGGCCAACCGTCAAAATTCGTCCGGGAGAATACAGAAGATTTAAAAAAGAAAAAATATCTCTTCGTAGGCGGAGGCGTGGGCGCCGCGCCCGTCTATCCGCAGGTGAAATGGCTGCGCGAAAGAGGCATATCCTCCGACGTCATAGTGGGGTCAAAGACGAAGGACCTCATGATATTGGAAGAAGAAATGCGAAGCGTCGCGGGGAATTTTTATCCCTGCACGGATGACGGGACATACGGACACGCGGGTATGGTCACGACCATGATAGAGGAACTGGTAAACGGAGGCGAAAAATACGATGTCTGCGTCGCGATAGGCCCCATGATAATGATGAAATTCGTATCTTTACTTACGAAGAAGCTCGGTATCCCCACGATAGTCAGCATGAACCCCATTATGGTGGACGGAACAGGCATGTGCGGAGCGTGCAGACTGAGCGTGGGAGGAGAGGTAAAGTTCGCCTGTGTCGACGGGCCCGAGTTTGACGGCGCGGCGGTGGATTTTGATCAGGCGATGAAACGTCAGCAGATGTATCGCACGGAAGAGGGAAGAGCCCTTCTTAAGCTTCGTGAGGGCGATACTCATAACGGCGGCTGCGGTGTATGCGGAGGTGAAAAATAATGAGCGACATGTTAAAAAAAGTCCCCGTCAGGGAACAGGAACCCGCCGTGAGGGCGAAAAATTTCGACGAGGTATGCTTCGGATATGACGCCGATGAGGCGGCGTCTGAGGCCGCGAGGTGCCTTAACTGTAAAAATCCCCGGTGCGTCGCGGGCTGTCCGGTGTCGATAGATATTCCGGGATTTATAGGAAAGATAAAAGAAGGCGATCCCGAAGGGGCATATAAAGTGATAGGAAAGTCATCGTCGCTTCCCGCCGTCTGCGGCCGTGTCTGCCCTCAGGAAAGTCAGTGCGAGGGTCAGTGCATAAGGGGAATAAAAGGCGAGCCCGTGTCCATAGGTAAGCTTGAGAGATTCGCCGCCGATTACGCGCTTAGCCATTCAATCGGTCTTGAGGCCGCGAAAGAAAAAAACGGTCACAGGGTAGCTGTTATAGGCTCCGGCCCCGCTGGACTTACCTGCGCGGGGGAACTTGCGAGAGCGGGATATTTGGTGACGGTATTTGAGGCCATGCACGAACCCGGGGGAGTGCTGGTGTACGGCATACCCGAGTTTCGTCTTCCGAAAGAAAAGGTGGTGGCAAAGGAGATAGCGAAAGTAAAGGATCTCGGCGTGAAATTCGAGACCGACGTGGTGGTCGGAAAATCCGTCACGATAGACGAGCTTCTCGAGGATGAGGGATACGAGGCGGTATTTATCGGCTCCGGCGCCGGGCTTCCGAAGTTTATGGGCATACCGGGTGAGAACGCGAACGGAGTCTTTTCCGCGAATGAGTATCTTACCCGCTCAAATCTCATGAAAGCCTATGACGATGATTACGACACTCCCATCGTTTCCGGCAAAAAGGTGGCGGTGGTCGGCGGAGGAAATGTGGCCATGGACGCCGCGAGGACGGCTCTTCGTCTGGGCGCCGACGTGCATATCGTATACCGCCGCAGCGAGAGCGAGCTTCCCGCGAGGGCCGAGGAAGTCCATCACGCGAAAGAGGAAGGCATCATCTTTGATCTTCTCACGAATCCCGTCGAGATCATGGCGGATGAAAACGGAGCGGTAAAAGGCATGAAATGCATAAAGATGCGTCTGGGAGAGCCTGACAGCTCGGGAAGAAGAAGGCCCGAGCCGATAGAAGGCTCCGAATTTGACATGGAACTTGACACCGTCATCATGGCGCTCGGCACGTCTCCGAACCCGCTCATCTCATCCACCACCGAGGGCCTTGACGTAAATAAGAGAAAATGTATCATCGCCGAGGAAGAAACGGGAAAGACCTCAAAAGAAGCGGTTTACGCCGGCGGAGACGCGGTGACCGGCGCGGCGACGGTAATCCTCGCCATGGGGGCGGGGAAGGCCGCGGCGAAGGGTATCGACGAATATATAAAGGGCAATAAGTAGGACAGGAACGAAAGCGAAAGCCTGCCGTCCGCTATTATGGCGGTCGGCGGCTTTTTCTTTAGAAACATACTAAAAGGAGCAGACGACATGGAAGGCAAGGTAGTCGTCTTAGGAGGCGGAACGGGCTCGGCGACCCTGCTTCGCGGACTTAAGGAATTTCCCATCGAGCTTACGGCCATCGTCTCTGTCTGTGACGACGGCAAAAGCACGGGTATCCTAAGGGAGGAATTTAACATCCCCGCCGTGGGAGACATAAGAAGAGTCCTCGCGGCGCTTTCCGAGACGGAGCCGCTCGTGATGGATCTTTTTAACTATCGTTTTCACACCACCAGCGATCTGGACGGACATACGATAGGGAACCTCCTTCTTACCGCGTCAAGCGCCGTCACGGGGAATCTCTCGGACGGTATCGAGGCGCTCAGCCGGGTTTTTAATCTGAAGGGCCGAGTGGTGCCGCTTACCGAGGACAACGTGGTGCTTATGGGAGAGATGGAAGACGGCACCGTCATAGAAGGAGAGCATGAGATCACCGCGAGCCGACAGAAGATAAGGCGCGTTTATTATAAAGAGAGCGCCGTTCCCACGAAAGAGGCCGTGGACGCGCTGAAAGAGGCGGATCTTATCATACTCAGCATGGGCAGTCTTTTTACGAGCATCATGCCGAATCTTCTCTGCGATGAGATAGTAAGCGCGATAGACGACTGTAAGGGCAGTATCATGTACGTCAGCAACATGATGACTCAGCCGGGGGAGACGGACGGCTTTAAGGTTTCCGATCACGTGCGGCTCTTAAACCGCTGTCTCGGAAAGCGAAAGATCGACGTCGTGGTCGCAAACGACGGGATTATAGATGAGAAGATGGCCCGAAGATATGAGTCCCTAGAGCAAAAGGATCCCGTCGTACTTGACCTTGAGGAGACCGAAAAACTCGCGGGCAAGGTGATTAAAGGAGATTATGTCGAGGTGAGAAACAATCTTCTTCGGCATAATGTCATGAAGCTTAGCCTTCACATATTCGGATATTTTCTTGAGCAGAAGGAAGCCGAAAAGAAAAAATCTTATAAATGAGTCCGATCGGAAACGGACATCGGGGAGGATGATTAACATGCCTGTAACGGAGATTCTTGAGCGAAATTGCAAGCTGTACGGTGACGATATATGTCTTGTGGAAGTAAATCCCGAGGTTAAGGATACAGTAAGGCGCACATGGAAGGATTACGATCTTATAGAGCCCAATTCGCCGTCGTATTACAGGAGGGAGATTACGTGGAACGTGTTTAACGAGAAGTCGAACCGTTTCGCGAATCTCCTCTTAAAATGCGGCGTCAAAAAAGGCGATAAGGTGGCGATACTTCTCATGAACAGCCTTGAGTGGCTGCCCATATATTTCGGAGCTTTAAAGACGGGCGCCTTAGCCGTGCCACTTAATTTCCGCTATTCGGCGGATGAAATCAAATACTGCGTCGAACTCGCGGAGGCCGATGTGCTCGTGTTCGGCCCGGAGTTTATAGGAAGGGTGGAGGAAATCGCGGACGATATCATGGAGAGGGTATTACTTTTTTACGTGGGGCAAAATCCCCCGTCCTACGCCGAGGATTATTTTTCACAGACGGTGAACTGTCCGAGCGAGTCGCCGAAGATAAAGCTTACGGACGACGATGACGCGGCCATCTATTTCTCCTCCGGCACGACGGGATTTCCGAAAGCCATATTGCATAAGCACAGAAGTCTCATGCATTCCTGCAAGGTGGAGCAGAAGCATCACGGCACCACGAAGGACGACATCTTCCTTTGCATACCTCCTCTATATCACACGGGAGCCAAGATGCACTGGTTCGGGAGCTTCCTGGAGGGCGGGAAGGCGGTACTTCTTAAAGGGACCAAACCCGACGTGATACTTCGCACCGTATCGAGGGAAGGATGCACCATAGTATGGCTTCTCGTCCCGTGGGCCCAGGATATACTGGACGCGCTGGATCGAGGTGACGTGAAGCTTTCCGACTATGAGCTTGGTCAGTGGCGCCTCATGCATATCGGAGCTCAGCCCGTGCCGCCGAGTCTTATAAGGCGCTGGAAGAAATATTTCCCGAATCATGAGTACGACACGAATTACGGCTTAAGCGAGTCGATAGGCCCGGGCTGCGTGCATCTCGGCGTGGAAAATATCGACAAGGTCGGTGCGATCGGGAAAGCGGGTTACGGATGGCAGACAAAGATCGTCGATGAGAAGAGACATCCCGTAAAGCGGGGAGAAGTGGGAGAGCTTGCGGTAAAAGGCCCGGGCGTCATGACATGTTATTACAGGGACCCGAAAGCGACGGCCGAGGTTTTGGACGGCGAAGGCTGGCTTTATACCGGGGACATGGCAAGAGAGGATGAGGACGGCTTCATCTATCTCGTTGATCGGAAAAAAGACGTCATAATAAGCGGCGGTGAAAATCTCTACCCCGTGCAGATCGAGGATTTTATCAGGGAATACGAGGCAGTAAAAGACGTGGCGGTGATCGGGCTTCCCGACAAACGCTTGGGCGAGATCGCGGCCGCGGTCATAGAGATAAAGGAAGGATATGACTGCTCGGAGGAGGATATCGAAAGGTTCTGCCTTAAGCTTCCCAGATATAAACGCCCGAAAAAGATCATATTCGCCAAGATCCCGCGCAACCCGACGGGCAAGATCGAAAAGCCGAAATTGCGTCAGATATACTGCGGCGAGAGCGTGGT
>CAYLRF010000003.1:51793-56820 GCA_964385995.1 uncultured Faecalimonas sp. | reverse complement strand
TCCATATGATGTGATTTATCAACGTGAGGCGAGTACATTTAATGAGGAGAAGACTACTTCTAAAATATACAAAATTCGACAAATAATCTTCAAGAATTCATTTCCTTTAACGAAGATAATATAGAAAGTTTAACTGGACATTATGCGTGTGCAGTCAGTGCATTATTAGCCTGCGGGGCATATTATAATGCCCTTGATTATACGGATCTTGCGAGTGATTATATTGATATTTGGAATTCAACAGGTACGACCTTTTCGTATGAATATGAAGGAGTAATATACGGTTTAACGCCTATTGGTAACATTGGGTCTGGGTTTGTGAAATTTTGTGCCGGAAGGAATGTTTCCGTTAAACAAGACACAGACTATAGTCCTAATTACAAATTTTTCACGAAGTGTATTGACGGCGATGATATGGCAGTTGTTCATTGTGGCATAATCAGCAGTGATACTGGTGAACGTGAGGGGCACTCAATGGCAGTTGAGGGATACGCAACCTTGCTTGAATATAATTCTGCTCAAGCGGTACATACGTTGATGGTATTTGACGGGTGGGGTGACACTGTACGTTATTTAAATTTTGATTTTGACAACTGGACAGATCTGGCGGGGACCACATTTGATGAATAAGAAACGACGTGTTTGGTTAATTGTTTTATTGAGCTTGGCAGTGCTGGTTGCGCTTGGCGCAACAGGGATAATTCTTAAGGTGAAGCGGGACAAATATAATGAGTCGCTTACCGTTGGCGGCGAATATGACCATTGGACTCATTTAAACGGAACAGTTATCAGGAAATTTTCCGTCACGGTACTGTTGGTAGAACTTAATGATGAAAACGGCGGCGAGTATTTCGACGAGAATCAAATCATCCTGGAATGCTTTAATTGTGTAAATGATGCCATGAAGGTGTCGGAAGGAGATGCCATTACATTTCACTTTTTTGCTGACCTGATTGATGGCGACACGGTAGAAGTCAGCCGTTTAAAAATTGCCGACGGTACGTGATTGCCTCCCGATTTTGTATAATGAATCCATAAATGAGGACAAAAATCGTTGTTTGTAAGTTGGATTTCTCTTATCATGATATCGCGAAGAAAGGAGTCCGACCGTGAGGCTAAACTTCAGGAGTTTTACGCTCAGACCGGAAGGATGACCGCCAAAGACGAGTGGCTAAAAAAATCCGGCCGCTGATCTGTCCGCATATGAGCGAATGCGGCTTGTGGATATGGGCACCCGTACGATTTTGATATCCACACAGGCCGCCCTGCTTGGTCTGAACCACATCGGTCTGTACTACAAACCGGAGAGCCATCCGGCGACGAATGATGACGGCTTGTGGACGCACACGAGGGTTTTGACCTTCAACGCATCGTGATGTGAACATTTTCTCGTGAAGGGACGCGCCGATAAACACCTTCACGCGTAGCGTATACGATGATACGGTGCGCAAGAACGCCAAGTTTCAGAGCAAGGCGGGGCTTCGCCCGAGGATAATCCGCAAGGCCGTGGGAAAGTGTTGCGACTGGTGTCAGGCCCTTGCGGGTAAGTACGACTACCCCGATGACGTCCCGCGGGACGTATACCGCCGCCACGCGAACTGCAACTGCACGGTTGAGTACGACCCCGGCGTGGGCAAGCGGGGTCAATTGTCAAAGTAAACGAAAGTTAAAGTCAGAGTAAATGCAGGGGTTGCGGTTACTTTGACGATTAGCGCGGGGAAAGCGGCGCCGTGTCGCGTTAAGCGCGGGAATTGACAATCGCGGCGCGCGGGTATATATAAGCCGTGACCGCGAAGGTTACCGTGTTTTTTGCCGAAAGGAGGCGCGGAAAATGGAAAACGATTTTGAAAACCCGATGTTTGCGGGTGCCGATCCATGCATTATTCTTGCCGGAGATACATATTATTTATATTGCACATCCGAAAATTCCGACGAGTTTGCCGGTTCCCGATCTTTTTACACCCGGCAGGAAGACGGCAGCGACGGGATATTCGCATATTCGTCAAACGATCTGAAACACTGGAAAAAGCTCGGACTTTGTCTCAATTCACGGGATGTTACGGGAGAGCGCTGGTTCTGGTCGCCCGATGTTTCGTATCACGGCGGCAAATATTATATGATATACACTGCGGACGAGCATATAGCCGCGGCGGTGTCGGAAAGCCCGGAGGGTCCTTTCGTCAGACCGGAAAAGCAATGGTTGCGGAAAGACCCTTCTATCGACGGACATCTGTTCGAGGATGACGACGGTACCGTGTATCTTTATTATGTCCGGCTGCACGGCGGGAATTTAATATATGTCGCAAAAATGGCCGATGATTTGCTTTCGATTGATACGGATTACAATATCTGTGTTATAAAAGCCGAACTCGACTGGGAAACGGCAGACGGTAATATTGTCGAGTCGCCGTGGATGATTAAGCATAACGGTCTGTACTATCTTACTTATTCCGCCAATCATACGCGCAGCGCCGATTACTGCGTGGGCTGTGCGGTGTCGGAAAGCCCGCTCGGTCCGTTCCGCAAGTACGGTAAACCGATATTGCACGGTGCCGGAGAACTGCGCGGTACAGGCGGTCAGGGCTTTTTCACCGCAAAAGACGGCACTCTCGTATGCGTTTATCACTGCCATAATTCGTCGGATCATATGAAGCCGCGGAGAATATGCGTGAATACCGCCGGGTTTGTGCCGTCGCCCGAAGGCGGCGATGTTCTGAGGATTTCGACATGAATCAGTCGGTAAACGCTGGCGGAAGCGTTTGCCGATTGCTACGCTAAGAACAGGACGAACGCCGCAGGAATGGAAGCAGCTGCTGTACGACATCCCGGCGACGAATGATGACGGCCTGTGGACGCACGCGAAGTTCGGGTATACGGTACTTTTCAAACGGACCGGAGAGAGGGAAGGTGTAAGCCTATGAAATGGGAACCTCGAACTTTTCCGTTATTTTCTTAAAGGTGTCCTGCCCGTCAAGACAGGTGTCAGTCAAATATCCCGGCTCATTTTCCCGCTTGGCCAGCCCGCGGTAATAAAACATCTTTTTAGTGTCCTCTATGAGAAACGGCACGATTGAGTATCGCAGGCATTCCTTGAAGGCGATCAGTCGGCCTACCCTGCCGTTTCCGTCCTGAAACGGATGAATGCTCTCAAATTCATAATGAAACCTGATAATATCGTATACTGTTACATCCGTTTTCGACTCATATTCGGTGAGGAGACGGTTTATACGTGCCGGCACATCGACGGGTCTTGCGGTATCACTGCCGCCGACCGTATTCGGCAGCTTCTTCCAATCCCCGACCGCGAACCATGCAAGTGAAGAATCCTTCGTCCCTTGTTTTAAAATGCTGTGCAACTGCTTTATATGCGTTGCGGTCAGCGGTTCCTCCGCCTTATCTATACAGTAATCCACGGCTCGGAAGTGATTTACGGTCTCAATCACATCGTTTACGGGTATGCCCTCGGGTGAGTCGAGCGTGTTTGTTTCGAAAATCATCCTCGTCTGTTCCTCGTCTAACCTGCTGCCTTCGATGTGATTGGAGTTATAGGTCATTCTCACCTGAAGCTCTCGCCCTTGCCGATTTTGGCGACAGTGCGGGAGGAGACGCCGAGTTTTTCCGCAACCGCTGATTTTGTGAAACCGCTCTCGGAAATCTTTTGCAAAAGTCCCGCATAGGATATCATGACACACCGCCTTTCTTTACTAATTATGGCATTATCGGGGTAAAAAAGTAAAGAATAACAAGATGAGCGTATGGGCGGCAGGTGATATCCTCCCGATTTTGTGATTGACAGAGACCGGCCCTGATGGTATCATTGCAAAGGTCGCGGCGCCGGGGCCGTAAATTCATAAGGCGGGATAGCTCAGTTGGCGAGAGCACACGGTTCATACCCGTGGTGTCGCTGGTTCAAATCCAGTTCCCGCTATTTTCACTGAAGACTTGCGATTTGCAGGTCTTTTTCATTATCGGGTAACCTTGGCGGTGATTTTTAAGGTCTGCGCGAAGCTTGGCGGCGCTTTTGCGGTTAATCGGCGCGAGGTACGATAATTTTATTTGCCGACTCCGGGCAAAGAAAAGTGGAAGGGTGATCTATATGCGTATAGGCACGGGATACGATGTTCACAGACTGACGCCCGGCAGGGAGCTTATCTTAGGGGGCGTGAAGATCCCGTTTGAAAAGGGACTGCTCGGTCATTCCGACGCCGACGTGCCGGTGCATGCCGTGATGGACGCGCTTCTCGGAGCCGCCGCGCTTGGGGATATAGGAATGCATTTTCCGGATTCCGATCCGCGCTATAAGGACGCCGACAGCATAGATCTTTTGGGACGGGTGAAAAGACTTCTCGGTGAAAACGGTTATGACGTCGTAAATGTCGACGCCACCGTTATCGCGCAGGCTCCGAAACTTTCGCCGTATCTGGAAGAAATGCGGGCGAATATCGCTCAGGCGCTCGGCGTGAAAAAGGATCAGATAAGCGTGAAGGCGACCACGGAGGAGGGACTCGGCTTTACGGGTGACGGATCGGCGATAGCGGCGCAGGCGGTGTGTCTCATTGAGAAAATCGCGGATTAGTTTTAAAAGGTATCGCGCCTTGACAGGCGATGGGGTCACGGTTTAATGAAACTTCGTAAGCTTCCCGTATCCGAACACATAAGAACCGCGAAACTCTGGAGGGAGGCGTTTTCTGAGGATACGAAGAGTTTTGTTGATTATTACTACTCAGTCAAGGCCGCAGAAAATGAGGTTTACGTGCTTGAGCATGAGGGCGAAATCATTTCCATGGTACACTTAAATCCTTACCGGATGCGGGTAAAAGGCGAAATTTACGACACTCACTACATCGTCGGAGTCGCGACTGACGTAAGATACCGCGGGAAAGGATACATGAGAAAAGTTCTGGAATACGCTCTTTTCGTGATGAAGGAAAGGGGAGAGCCGTTTACATATCTTATGCCTGCGTCGGAAGCAATTTATGAACCGTTCGGCTTTGAAAGAGTATATTCGGTAAATAAACGCGAGATCA
>CAYLRF010000003.1:46422-51693 GCA_964385995.1 uncultured Faecalimonas sp. | reverse complement strand
ACCGGCAGCTGCCGCGCGGCGGAGAATGAAGGGGATGTTTTATTCACGGAGGCGACGGCAGGTGATTTTGACGCCATGGCGGATTTCGCGAATGAGAGTCTGAGAGACTTTGACGTCGTGACGGTTAGGGACGGGAAATATTACGCGGATCTTTCGCTTCAGAAAGGAAGCGAGGGCGGCGGGATACTTCTCGCGAAAATCGAGGGGAAGATCGCGGGCATTTTCCCGTATGTGCCCGTTGAAGAGAAGTCGCGCCCCGAAATTCGCGAGCCGCTCTGCGCGGATGAAGGACTGCTTTATCACGCCGTATATCTGCTTGCGGGAGAGAGTAAAGCGTCCGCGTCTTGTGTCATATCGGCGCCTTCCTTTCGCGGCGCGGATGCCGGGGACGCGTTTGGCCGCGCACGGGATACGGACAGCGTGATCCGCCAAAGTCATATCGGCGTATCCCGCGGAGAGGTCGGGGAAGCGGTTGACGAAAAGGAACGGGGCGAAGGGGAATATATGAGCCGCGGGCCCGCTCAAACGATCATGGCAAAGAAGCTTAACGATGATTTTGACTTTAATTTGCGCGAGCTTAAAGTATTTATAAATGAGGAAGTATGAATTTGTCACAGGACGCGGCACCTTTTCGCCCGGGCACAAGAAAAGAAGCTCCGGGCGGCCGTGCCGGATGAAAAAGTTTTTCGCGGGAGGCGACGGCGCATGGGCGATCGATCTTACATAGCGATTGACTTAAAGTCCTTCTACGCGTCCGTCGAGTGCCGCAAGCGGGGGCTGGATCCTTTAAATACCAATCTTGTGGTCGCGGACGAGGGCCGGACGGATAAGACCATCTGCCTCGCGGTCACTCCTTCTCTTAAAAGTTACGGCATTCCCGGCAGGGCGCGGCTGTTCGAGGTAAAACAGCGGGTGAAAAAGGCCAATGCCGAACGCGAACATGAAGCGCCGGGGCATACACTTACCGGCGCGTCCCATTTCGCTTCAGAACTTGCAAAAGACCCGTCCCTCGCGATCGACTTTATCATCGCGCCGCCGCGCATGGCCCGCTACATTGAGTACAGCACGCAAATTTATGAGATTTACATGAAGTATGTCGCGCCTGAGGACATTATCGTTTACTCTATCGATGAGGTCTTCATGGATGTGACAGCCTATCTTGATACTTATAATCTGTCCTCTCGTGGCCTCGCGATGAAAATCATACAGGATGTGCTGGATACCACAGGCATTACCGCGACGGCGGGGATCGGAACGAATCTGTATCTTTGCAAAATTGCCATGGACATTGTGGCGAAGCATATCCCGGCGGACAAAAACGGAGTGAGGATTGCCGAGTTGGATGAAATGAGCTACCGGCGGATACTCTGGACGCACCGTCCGCTCACTGATTTTTGGCGTATCGGGCACGGCTACGCGAAGAAGCTGGAAGAAAACGGGATGTTCACCATGGGAGACGTGGCCGAACAGTCCGTAAGGGATGAGGGCCTGCTCTATAAGCTGTTCGGAAAGAACGCGGAGCTTTTGATCGACCACGCGTGGGGATGGGAGCCCTGCACAGTGGAAGCGGTACACGCCTACAGGCCCGACACCAGCAGCCTAAGCTCAGGTCAGGTCTTAAAGGAGCCATATGACGCGAAAAAGGCGAAGCTTGTTCTGCGGGAGATGGCGGACGCTCTTTCACTCGATTTGGCGGATAAAGGGCTTGTCACAGATCAGATCGTCATCACCATCGGCTACGATGTGGCAAACCTCACAGACCCGAAGCGCGGCAGAGCTTACCGCGGGGAGATCGTAAAAGATCGTTACGGAAGAAGGATCCCCAAGCATTCCCACGGGACAATCAACCTTGACGGGCCGACATCCTCCACTAAAAAGATTATGGAAGCCGCCGCCAAATTATACGATCGCATTGTAAATCCCACTCTCCTGATCCGCAGGCTTAATATCGCGGCGGAACGGGTGATTGAGAAATCTGTGGCAGGGCAGCGGGAGCCTAAGTATGAACAGCTTGAACTTTTTACCGATTACGACGCTTTAGAAGCGCGAAGGGAGCGGGAACGAAATGAACTGGAAAAAGAAAAGAAAATGCAGGAGATGATACTGGCTGTCAGGAAACGGTACGGGAAAAATGCCGTGCTTAAAGGGATGAACTTTGAGGAAGGCGCGACGGCGCGGGAGCGCAACTCACAGATCGGAGGCCACAAGGCATGAATCCTTATGAAGACATCATCAATCTGCCGCATCATGTCTCGCCCGTAAGACCCGGGATGTCCATGCGTGACCGGGCGGCGCAGTTTGCACCGTTTGCCGCGCTTAAGGGGTATGATGAGGCCATAGAGGAAACAGTCCGGCTCGCGGATGAGAAAATCGAATTATCCGAAACGCGGTCGGCATTGCCTGACGGGAATGAGTTTTCCGAAAGCAGTGCCGATGGAAAGGTCATCAAAAAATGCCGGGTATTTAAGCGCGAGACGCCTTAAGGAGGTTTTTAGGCTTATGAAGATTTATAACACGATGTCGGGGAAGAAAGAGGAGTTTAAACCGCTCAGAGAGGGACAGGTCGGCATGTATGTATGCGGGCCCACGGTTTATGATTACATTCACATTGGAAACGCAAGACCGATGATAGTATTTGACACGGTCAGGCGTTATTTCGAATATAAGGGCTACGAAGTGAATTATGTCTCGAATTTCACCGATGTGGACGATAAAATCATAAATCGCGCGAATTCAGAGGGGGTTACCGCCGGGGAAATCGCCTCGAAATACATTATGGAGTGCAAAAAGGACATGGAGGGGATGAATGTGCGTCCCGCGACGCATCATCCGCTCGCCACACGCGAGATCGACGGCATGATCTCGATGATCGAAAGGCTGATCGAGCTCGGACACGCTTACGTCAAGAACGGAACGGTTTATTTCGCCACAGGATCGTTTCCCGGATACGGAAAGCTCTCACACAAGAACCTTGACGACCTAAGGTCAGGCGGACGCTCCCTTCTGGTGACGGGAGAGGATGAAAAGGAGGATCCGCTCGATTTCGTGCTGTGGAAGCCGAAGAAGGAGGGAGAGCCTTATTGGGAGTCGCCGTGGTCCGACGGGCGTCCGGGCTGGCATATAGAGTGCTCGGCCATGGCGAAAAAATATCTCGGCGATGAGATAGACATTCACGCGGGAGGGGAAGATCTTATTTTCCCGCACCACGAAAACGAGATCGCTCAGAGCGAATCGGCAAACAATAAGCCGTTCGCGAGGTACTGGATGCACAACGCCTTTTTAAATATCGACAATCGCAAGATGTCAAAATCATTGGGAAATTTTCGCACCGTGCGTGAAATCTCACGGCAATACGACCTTCGGGTTCTTCGCTTTTTCATGCTGAGCGCCCATTACAGGAGTCCGCTTAACTTCAGCGCGGCTCTTATGGACGCCGCGCAAGGCGGTCTTGAGAGGATAGAGACCTGTGTTAAAAATCTTCGCTTCAGGATGAGCGCTACGTCGGATGACGTTCTTTCTAAACGCGAGGAGGATCTTCTTAAAGAAGCGGATGATATCGCGGCCGGTTTTGAGACGGCGATGGATGATGATTTTAACACCGCGGATGCCATGGCCGCCGTATTTGATCTGGTGCGCCACGCGAACAGCACGGCGGACGAAAAATCGTCGCAAGCCTACGCGGGAAAGCTCCTGAAAAAAATAACGGCGCTCACGGACGTACTGGGCCTTACCTTTAACGAGACAAATGAGACGCTTGAAAATGACGTCGAGCTTCTTATAAGCAGACGCGAGGCGGCGCGAAAAGAAAAAGACTTCGCTCTCGCGGATAAGATAAGAGACGAGCTTAAGGAAAAAGGCATTATCCTTGAGGATACACGCGACGGGGTAAAATGGAGAAGACTGTAGAGACTAAAGAAAAAGAAGACATGCGCGGGCTTTTTGACACGGACGCTTTGGACGCGGATGAGTATTCGCCCCTGTCATTGGCTTTTATCGGCGACAGCGTCTATGATCTTATCATAAAGAGCATCGTACTTGCAAAAGGCGACAGAAAGACGGCGGATCTTCACAGGATGTCAAGCGAACTTGTAAACGCCTCAGCGCAGTCGAGGATGATGAGAGCCATTCAGCCGCGTCTTACCGATAAGGAGCACGCGATATTCAGACACGCGCGAAACGTAAATTTCGTTTCGCCGCCAAGAAATCAGTCCGTGACAGATTATCGAAGAGCCACAGGGTTTGAGGCCGTGATGGGATATTTATATTTGAAAAAAGAGTGGAAGCGGATGTCGGAGCTGGTGAAAATCGGCCTGGACGCCATGGCAAGTGAGGATACGGACGATGAGGGAGGGCCTAAGTGACGGCGCCGAAGAACACGTAAAAAGCGGCGCGGGCAGGTTTGGGTATTCACATGGCGCGCGCCCAAAGGACGCGGGCGAATCCGGATATTCACGCGGCGCGCACCCAAATGACGACGGCAGTAAAGCATACAGATATGTCGAGGGTATAAATCCCGTCGCGGAGTCGGTAAGAGCGGGGACGCGGATAGAGCAGCTGTATGTTCAGGAAGAGTTCGCGAAAAATAATGAAGTGTCGGCCGGTATTTCTGCGGGGACGGCCAAAAAAAATACGAAAGAATTCGCCGGGATTATACGGGACGTTTCACTTCGCGGCGCGAAGGTAAGCTTCATCTCGAAAGCGCTGCTTGATAAGATGTCCGAAACAGGTCATCATCAGGGGATAATCGCCCGATGCGCGCCGTTTGAGTATTCGGATACGGACGCCATGCTGGCCTATGCGAAGGAGAGGGATGAGGATCCTTTTCTGATACTTCTTGACGGCGTGGAGGATCCGCAAAATCTCGGCGCTATCATAAGGACGGCCAATGTCGCGGGAGCTCATGGCGTCATTATCCCGAAAAACAGATCCGCGCAGGTGACGCCCGCGGCGGAGAGAGCCGCGGCCGGAGCCGCGTGCCACACTCCCGTCGCCCGTGTGGTAAATGCCGCGAGAACGCTGGAAGAACTGAAGAAAAAAGGCATTTGGTGCGTCTGCGCCGACATGAACGGAGAGAATATGTATACCCGAGATCTTACCGGTCCCGTGTGTCTGGTATTGGGAAGTGAGGGAAGCGGAGTCAGCCGTATCGTGCGGGAGGCCTGCGATTTTTCCGTCTCCATACCTATGAAGGGAGATATAAATTCGCTTAATGTCTCGGTCGCGGCGGGTGTTTTGTCATATGAGATAGAAAGACAGCGGCTCATGTCAAGA
>CAYLRF010000003.1:0-46322 GCA_964385995.1 uncultured Faecalimonas sp. | reverse complement strand
CAATTGTCAAAGTAAACACGATGGGGAAAAGGTCAATTGTAAAGTAAACGAGGGTAAGCGAGGGTGAAAATATTTCATAAATATTAAAAAGGTGTTGCATGTGACATGTAAGTGTTTTATAATCACTTTCGTCGGGAGGGTTTACGGCCGCCTTTTACATTCATTAGGATGTCATTTCGGCGGTACCACTGATGTTTCTTTGGGAGAATTCCGAAAATGAATTTTAAAAAATTTAGAAGAGTTTTTATCGCCGCGGTGATGGCGTGCATTACGTTTTCGATGACAGTATTTGCCGAGCCGTCCGTGGATGCACTGCAGGATCAGAAAAGCGAGACCGAAAAACAGATAAGGGATCTCGAGACGCAGATGACCGGCATCATGAAAGACATAAACGAGACGGAAGAGGGACTTGTACGTGTCGGTTCCCAAGTGATTCAGGCAAAGGAGGATCTGAAAAAAGCCCAGGAGCAGGAGCAAAAACAGTATAACGCCATGAAGAACCGTATCGTCATCATGTACGAGAACGGGAACACTTCCATGCTCCAGATGATTTTCGAGGCGGGCAATATATCCGAGATGTTAAAGCAGGCCGAAAATGTCCGCGCCATACACGAATATGATCGCAAGCAGTTAGATGAGTATGTTAAGATAAGGGAGAAGATAGAGGAGCTGAAGACTTCTCTCGAGAAGGATCAGGCTTACCTTGAAAGTAAGCAGAAGTCTCTCGAGGCCCGTAAGGCTGAGCTTGAATCGACGATAAACGCCGCGAAATCGAGCCTTACCGATATTGACGCCGCCATTCAGACGGCTTTCATGAGAGCCACGCGAAATAATCATCCGGATACGAGCTACGTTCCTCCCGTCGGCACCGGCGGCGGCGCGGCCATTGTCGCGGAAGCGTATAAGTATCTGGGCGTACCGTACGTATGGGGCGGTGCGAGCGCGAGCGGGGTTGACTGTTCGGGTCTGGTATTACTCGCGCACAGGGCCATAGGCGTCAAACTTGCTCATTATTCCGGAACCATCGGCTCCGGAGGAAGAGCGGTGGCAAGAGGCGATGAGCAGCCGGGAGACGTGGTTTGCTACTCCGGACACGTGGCTATATACATAGGAGGCGGACAGATGATTCACGCGCCGCAGCCCGGCGATCACGTGAGGATTGCGAACGTTTACGGAAATCCGTGGTACAGAAGGTACTGGTAGAAATATCTCCCGCTGCCTTAAACCGAAGATTTGATTTTGCTTCCCTGCCGATGTTTTCGGCGGGGAATTTTTCTTTCACGGTTACTGTTCACTGTCGATTCGGACAGCGGCTTCCGATTATCGTGCCTGCACATAAGTGGTTGCGCGTCTGTGAATCGTAACCTTTCGCGGCCGGTTCTCGAAAGAGGCCTCGGATAATACCGGTTTTATTATGGGTCTTGAAAATGGGGGAAGATTGGATTATAGTTTTAGGAGGGGAGAGGTCACAGGGAGATTTTAAGTAAGGGGGAAGTATGAATGTGCGGATATCATGGGGGTCTTAAGAGAGACCGAAAGAAAAACGATCCGTGCCGCGCGTCTCATTTCAGTCGCGGCCGGAGAAAAATGCTCACGCGGGCGCTTCGCTCCGCGGTTTTGTTTGTCCTGGTATTTGTCATGTCCGCGTCCGGCGTCTTCGCGGCGCCCGGTCTTAACGAGCAAAAAAACGAGGCCGAGAGTAAGCTTGCTTTCCTTCAGTCTCAGATGACGGACCTTATGACCGAGATTTACGAACTGGAAGCGGGTCTTGTCAAAAAAGGCGAGGAGATCATAAGGGCCGAGGAGGATCTTAAGGCGGCCGAGGAGAAGGAAGCGAAGCAATATGACGCGATGAAACACAGAATAGCCGTCATGTATGAGAACAGGACGACTTCCGTACTCACCGCCATCCTCGAATCCGGGAGCCTTTCCGGTATGCTCTCCGCCGTGGAGCATTTTAAAGCCATTTATTCCTACGACAGACGCCAGCTTAAGGAATATCAGGCCACGAAGCAAAAGATTCAGACGCTTAAAGCCACTCTTGAGGGTGAGCGGGAAGACCTTGAGCGTCTGGTGGCGGAGGATGAAAAGACCAGAAGCGATCTGACGGCGATGATCGAAAATCAAAAAGATCAGATCGCCGATATCGATTTGCAGATACAGGAATCGGCGCGCAGAGCCGCCGAGGAGCTGCAAAAAAAGCAGCAGCAAAATAATGTTCCGAGCGCTCCGGCACCCGGGGCCGGAAAAGACGACACCGATGCTTCGGGACCCGTAAATCCTCCGAGTCCGCAGCAGCCGGCGGTACCCGCAAATCCTTCCGAACCTTCAGGCGGTGGCAGTACCGCAGGCGGAGCGGGCTCGGGATACGCGAACCTTGGCGAGGCCATAGTCGCGGAAGCAAGGACATATATAGGAGTGCCGTATCTGTGGGGCGGCACCACACGCAGGGGCATAGACTGCAGCGGTCTTACGCAGGCGGTGCATAAGGCGGTCGGTATTTCCATCCCGAGAGTCTCGTATGATCAGGCCGCTTCGGGGAAAGAGGTTAACGGCCTCGCGAACGCGCTTCCGGGGGACATCATCTGTTATCCGGGACACGTCGCCATTTATATCGGAAATTCGCGAGTGATACACGCGCCGCAGCCCGGCGATCATGTGAGAGAGGCCGGTGTTTCCATGGGGGCCTCGATGCCCATCACGACGATCAGGAGATACTGGTAGTTCGGCGGATGAAAAATTTCTTGCGCCGCGGCGAAGCGATGTGTTATACTGCCCGCGTTGCAAATATACACATGTGCGAGTGATTTCGGCCGGTGCCGCTGTTTTACGTGCCTTTGCCCGTATCGGAAGCCTTGAGACGTCATCCGTTGTTTCGTGTTTCGACAAACGGATATTCGCCTCGATCATAATGCTGCTTAAGGCGCGGGACGCATGGTCGCGGTCGCCGAAAGTTACGCACATGGAAGAAAAACCGAATCGGAGGTAAACGTATTATGAGTGTTGTGTCAATGAAGCAGCTGCTTGAGGCGGGGGTTCACTTCGGTCATCAGACGAGAAGATGGAATCCCAAGATGGCTCCGTACATTTTCACGGAGAGAAACGGCATTCACATCATTGATTTGCAAAAATCGGTCGAGAAGGTGGATGAGGCTTACAAGGCGGTGGTCGACGTCGTGACGGACGGCGGCACGATGCTTTTTGTGGGAACGAAAAAGCAGGCGCAGGACGCCATAAAGACCGAGGCCACGCGCTGCGGCATGTATTATGTCTGCGAGAGGTGGCTGGGCGGTATGCTTACCAATTTCAAAACCATAAGAAGCAGGATTAACCGCTTAAAAGAGATAGAGAAGATGTCTGTGGACGGCACTTTCGATCTTCTCCCGAAGAAGGAAGTGCTCGGCATTCGCAAAGAATGGGATAAGCTGGAGAAAAATCTCGGCGGCATTAAGGAAATGACAAAGGTTCCGGATATAGTCTTTGTCGTCGATCCGAAAAACGAGCACATCTGTGTGCAGGAGGCCCGCATACTCGGTATACCCATCATAGGAATCGCCGACACGAATTGCGATCCGGATGAGCTTGATTACGTGATTCCCGGAAACGACGACGCCATAAGAGCCGTAAAGCTTATCGTCTCCACATTGGCGGACGCCGTTATAGAAGGCAATCAGGGAAGAGAGGAAGCGCAGGCGGCTTATGAGGGAGAGGACTTCCCCGAGGGCGCTTACGTGGACAAAGGCACGGAATATGAAGGTGAGGTACCCGCTGAAGGATATGTCGCGCAGCCCGATGTCCTTTAAGTCGCGGGCGAATAGGAGCTTGGCGGAGTCTATGAAAACCCAAAAAACGGGACCGACACGTCAAGTAAGCCGGTGATAAACGGGAAAATCGGCAGATGACAGTAAAATAATCAAAGCGTGAACCGTATTTTGCTTCAGCCTGACGGCGGGCTGGAGCATTTTTTAGGCATGGGGTTTATGCTCGAGCCTCTTCATACGCTATGATATCGACGGCATTGGCAGGGGTAGAACATTAAAGAAAAGATCTTGAAAACATTAAGGAGGTATGATGTGATGGCGATTACGGCAGGCATGGTAAAGGATTTAAGGGAAATGACGGGCGCCGGTATGATGGACTGTAAGAAGGCGCTCACCGAGGCCGGCGGAGATATGGACGCGGCCATCGAGTATCTGAGGAAAAACGGCGAGGCAAAAGCCGTAAAGAAGGCGGGACGCATCGCGGCGGAGGGAATCGTGATGGCGAAGGTGTCGGATGACGGCAGGACGGCCGCCATCACGGAAGTAAATTCCGAGACGGATTTCGTGGCCAAAAACGAGAAGTTTCGCGATTTTGTAAGCGCCGTCACGGATCAGGCGCTGACTACCGATTCACAGAGCTTGGAAGAGTTTCTCGCGGAGCCATGGAAGGCGGATCCGTCAAAAACAGTTGAGAGTGAATTAACCGGGATGATCGCCACCATAGGCGAGAAATTAAGTATCAGGCGGTTCGAGAAAGTCGAGGAGGCCGGAGGCACCGTGGTTTCCTACATACACGGCGGCGGCCGCATAGGCGTACTTGTATCGGCGAAGACCGACGCGGCAAATGATGACGTGAGGGGGGCTTTAAAGAATGTTGCCATGCAGGTAGCCGCTCTCAACGCGAAATACATCAGCCGCGCCGATGTCGATGAGAGCTACCTTGCTCATGAGAAGGAGATACTCCTCGCACAGATCATGAATGATCCCAAGGAATCTAAGAAGCCCGAAAAAGTCATAAACGGCATGATTATGGGACGTATCAATAAGCAGATGAAGGAAATATGCCTCCTCGATCAGGTTTACGTGAAGGCCGAGGACGGAAAGCAGACGGTCGCGTCTTACCTTGACGCGGTAGGTAAGGCCAATGACACAAAGATAGAGATTACCAAAATCGTCCGCTACGAGGCGGGCGAGGGAATCGAGAAAAAGAGTGAGGATTTCGCCGCGGAAGTCGCGAAACAGATGGGAAACTGACCGGATAACGGGAATAAGTTTCTTTCACACCTTTAACCGTGGCATCGATTACGAATATTGCGACGACTTATGATGCCGGAAGGGTATTTGCCCCTCCGGCGTCATGTTAATTTTTCGGCACTGTTCATGCGCGGATTTCTCTTCAAATTTAGGCTGGGATTTCACACATCTTCATCGAAGCCTTTTCCGCATACAGACTGCCGATCTATCCGCTTCTTATAATATACGCGGCGTACGGGCTCGGGGAGGCCGGGCCGGTTGCGAAGAAAGTTAAAGTATGAACACAGATTCTCTGACAGCGTATAAACTCGTAGAAAAAAAGACATTAAAGGACATAAACGCAAAGGGCTGCCTTCTAAGTCACGTGAAAACCGGGGCCAGGGTGCTGGCGCTTGAATGTGACGATGAAAACAAAGTGTTTTCCGTCGCGTTTCGCACTCCCCCCGCGGACAGCAAGGGCTCGCCTCATATCATGGAACATTCCGTGCTGTGCGGCTCAAAAAGTTTCCCGGTAAAGGACCCGTTCGTGGAGCTTGCGAAGGGATCGCTAAATACCTTTTTAAACGCCATGACATATCCGGATAAGACCGTCTATCCGGTCGCAAGCCGCAACGATAAGGATTTTCAGAATCTCATGCATGTGTATCTGGACGCGGTATTTTACCCGAACATTTACCGTCACAGCGAGATATTCAGGCAGGAAGGATTCAGTCTGCGTCTGGATGAGCCGGATGGCGAGCCGTACTTAAACGGCGTCGTCTACAATGAGATGAAGGGCGCCTTTTCATCTCCCGAGGAATCACTTGAGCGCAAGACTCTGGAGGCGCTTTTCCCCGACACCGCCTACGCGAATGAGTCCGGTGGAGATCCGGATAAGATACCGGAGCTTACCTATGAGGAGTTTTTGGGTTTTCACAGAAAATATTATCATCCGTCAAACAGCTATATTTACCTCTACGGCGATATGGATATGAATGAGAAGCTTAACTGGATGGACGAGCATTACCTTTCGCATTTTGACCGGGCCGACATCGATTCCGCGATCGCGCTTCAGAGGCCGTTTTCAAAGGTGAGAGACGTGCGCATGACTTATCCCGTGGCGGAGGATGAGGATATCGAGAATAAAACCTATCTTTCTTACAGCAAAGTCGTGGCGACCTCGCTTGACAAGGATCTGTATCAGGCGTTTCAGGTGCTTGATTTCGCCCTGCTGTCGGCGCCCGCGGCGCCGCTTAGAAAAGCTCTTATCGACGCCGGGATAGGAGATGACATACTGGGAGGATACGATAACGGGATTTATCAGCCCGTGTTTACCGTCACGGCCAAGGGCGCGAGCGAGGAGCAAAAGGACGATTTCGTCGCGGTCATCGAGGATACGCTTCGGGGGCTGGTAAGAGACGGCATTGATAAAAAAGCTCTGCTTGCCGCCGTAAATTCCATGGAGTTTCGCTATCGCGAGGCGGATTTCGGAAGTTATCCCAAAGGACTTGTCTATCTGCTGGAGATATTTGACAGCTGGTTATATGACGATAATGCGCCGTTTCTCCACCTTCAGGCGTCGGACAGTTTTAATTTCATGCGAGAGAGGATAGAGCGCGAAGATGGGATGAGTGTAGACGCCGGGCAAACTGCGGACGCCTGCGAGGATAAGGACGGATCCCGTAAAAGTCCCGGATATTTCGAAAGCCTTATCGAAAAATATCTTCTGAACAATACCCACGGCGCCGTCATCACTTCGGTTCCCGAAAGGGGACTCGAAAAAAGACTTGAAAGAAAGCTTATGGCGAAGCTGTCCGCGTATAAGGCGTCTCTCGGAGCGGACGGGACAGAAAGGCTCGTGCGAGAGACCCGTGAGCTTACCGCGTATCAGGAAAGTGAAGACAGGCGCGAGGATATCGAGAAAATACCGGTTTTAAACGTAAGTGACATCAGTCGTAAGATATCCCCGCCCGCCAACGAGGAGATCGAATGCGACGGGACCGAAATCATTTTCCACGAAATCGAGACAAACGGCATAGCGTATGTGAGCCTCATCTTCGATGTCACTCCGGATACGGATGACAAAGCGGGAAACATAAAGTCCGCCATGCTTCCCTATCTTGGGATACTTCAAAATATCCTGACCTTTGTCGATACCGCGGATTACGGTTACGGAGAACTCTACAACGAGATCAATATTCATACCGGGGGAATAGGCACGTCGCTTGAAGTCTATCCCGATGCCGACGACATCGCGCACCAAAGATTTAAGGCCACACTGGAAGTTAGGGCAAAGACGCTTTACGGGCAGCTTCCCTTCGCGTTTGACATGATGAGGGAAATCATAACCGGCTCGAAATTCGACGATAAAAAGCGGCTTCGTGAGCTCATATCCATGCTGAGATCAAGGCTGCAGATGAGTTTTCAGTCTTCCGGTCACATGGCGGCATCTCTTCGTGCGCTGTCCTATGTCTCGCCCGTGTCGGAATTTAGGGATCTGGTCGGGGGGATTTCCTTTTACGAGACGCTTAAGTATATCGACGAGCATTTTGAGGAATGCGAAGAGGAACTGACAGGCAGACTTCTTTTCCTTATGGGCAAGATCTTCACGCGGGATAACATGACAGTAAGCTGCACCGCGGCGCGAAGTGTTTCGGAACTTCTCATACCCGAGGTAAAAAAACTGGCGTACGCCCTGCGGGTGGAAAAAGCGGGAAGTGACGGTATTTTACCGGGAAATAAAGCGGGCGGCGACAATTCTCCCGCGGCCCTTACCCTTAGGCAAAACGAAGGGTTTCAGACAGCGTCCAAAGTGCAGTATGTGGCGCGCGCGGGGTGTTTCTCCGACAAGGGATTTAAGTATACGGGCTCCATGCTTGTGCTTAAAGTCATCATGGCATACGAGTATCTGTGGCAGAATGTGCGGGTAAAGGGCGGCGCTTACGGCTGCATGAGTAATTTCTCGAGATTCGGCTGCGCCTACCTCGTCTCATACAGGGATCCGCACCTTAAAAATACGCTGACGGTATTTGAGAATATCCCGCGTTACCTTCGCGATTTTGACGCGTCGGATCGGGAGATGGCCAAGTATATCATCGGCGCCGTAAGCGATCTCGATCAACCGCTCACTCCGTCGGCCAGGGGCGAGCATTCAATGTGGATGTATTTAACTCATACCACCGAGGAGATGCTGATAAGGGAACGCGAGGAGGTTTTAAATACCGGCGCGGCCGATATCAGAAGTCTCGCGGATCCGCTTTCGGCCGTTCTTTCGGATAATTGCCTGTGCGTTATCGGAAGGGAAGAAAAGATAAGGGAAAACGCCGGGCTCTTCGGGGATATCAGGAGCCTTTATTAACCTAATGTTAAATTATGAGCGAAGACTATAAATCCGGCTTTGTGACGCTTATCGGCCGCCCGAATGTGGGAAAGTCGACTTTGATAAACCTCATAGTCGGTCAGAAAGTGGCCATCACTTCCGCGAAACCACAGACCACCAGAAATCGGCAGAGGGCGATTTACACGGATGACAAGATGCAAATCATCTTTGTCGATACGCCGGGCATCCATAAGGCCGGGAACAGACTGGATAAATATATGAACGACTCGGCGAGGGAGGCCGCGTCCGGGGTTGACATGGTGCTTTGGCTTACGGAACCTTCGCCGCGTATAGGGAGAGCGGAGCTTGACATAGCCGACGGTATGCGGCACGGCTCGGGCGGGGGAAAATTAAAAATCCCCGTCATACTTGTGATAAATAAGATCGACAGGGTAAGGACGGCCACGGTGCTTGCCGCTATAGACGCTTACAGAAAAATATATGATTTCGCCGAGATAGTGCCGATATCCGCCAAAAGCGGCAAAAACACGGACGAACTTATGAAGGTGATTGCCGCTTATCTTCCGGCGGGCCCCATGCTCTATGATAAGGATGAGGTCACGGACATCTCGGAAAGAGAGATGATCTCGGAATATATCAGGGAGAAGGCGCTTCGCTGTCTTGATGACGAGGTGCCGCACGGTATTGCCGTCGACATGGTAAGGATGCGAAGGCGGGGTGGCATTTACGATATCGCCGCCGAGATTATCTGCGAAAAGGATTCTCACAAGGGCATAATCATCGGCAGGGACGGCGCCATGCTGAAAAAGATAGGAAGCGCCGCAAGATACGAGGCTGAAAGGATGCTCGGCGTAAAGGTAAACCTAAAGCTCTGGGTGAAGGTGAGAAAAGGCTGGAAAGACAGCTCTCTCATGTTAAGAGATCTCGGCTATGACAGGGTAGAAAAAAGTGAGGGCCGATAAAGAGATTCGTGTGACGGGCATGATACTAAAAAGCGATCCCGTCGGTGAATATGACAAACGGATCACGATACTTACCGGACAAAGAGGTAAGGTATCGGCTTTCGTGAGGGGAGTAAGAAAGCAAAACGCGGCTTTTTCGGGTATGACGGAGCCCTTTTTATACGGTGAATTTACGCTGATTTCGGGAAGAAGCGCCTATACGGTCATTCATATCAATATCTCCGAATATTTTCGGGAATTATCCGGCAAATTCCCTGCGGTCTACTACGGGTTTTATTTTCTGGAGCTTTCCGATTATTTCGCGAGGGAGGCAAATGACGAGAAAAATCTTTTGCTTCTTCTTTATCGGTCATTAAGGGCACTGACGTCCGAAAAATTTTCTCCCGAACTCGTAAAGTGCGTTTTCGAGCTTAAATGTCTGGATATTAACGGTTTCGCGCCCGCGCTTGACTCTTGCGTTTCCTGTAAACGCCCCGAGGCGGCCGCCTTCAGCGCGCAGAGCTTCGGAGTGCTTTGCCCCGACTGCGCACTGCGGGCTAAAGACGCCGTATTTATCGGAGCGGCCGCGCTTTACGCCATGCGCTTTATCGAAAGAACGCCGATTGAGAAGCTTTACACCTTTAAGCTCTCGGATGAGGCGCTGGGGGAGCTTACCGCGGTCTGCGACTCATACATGAAGGTGCATACGGACAGGCGCTTTTCATCGCTTGATATCCTTAAAGATATCGAGACGTCGGCCGTATAACATAAGGCCCCTTACGGCGCGGGGATATCGCCGAGGTTGAAAAGACGTCTTTGAAACAGTATAATGTCACTAAAAAAATAACAGGAGCTTACTTTATATGGAAAAGACGATGGATAAGATCACGGCTCTAGCCAAGACCAGAGGCTTCGTTTATCCGGGATCGGAGATATACGGGGGACTTGCCAATACGTGGGATTACGGCAATCTGGGCGTGGAGCTTAAAAATAACGTAAAAAAAGCATGGTGGCAGAAATTCGTTCAGGAGAGCCCCACAAACGTGGGAGTGGACTGTGCCATACTCATGAACCCCGCCACATGGGTGGCCTCCGGGCATCTCGGGAGCTTTAACGACCCGCTCATGGACTGTAAAAACTGTAAGGAAAGATTCAGGGCCGACAAGCTGATAGAGGATTTCGCCGCCGAAAACGGCATAAAGACGGGCAGCGTCGACGGCTGGACAAACGAAGAGATGGAGAGGTGGATTAAGGAAAATGATGTCGCCTGTCCGTCATGCGGCGCGAAAGATTTCACGCCCATAAGACAGTTTAATCTGATGTTTAAGACATATCAGGGAGTCACCGAGGACGCGGGAAGCGTCGTATACTTAAGGCCCGAGACCGCTCAGGGCATATTCGTGAATTTTAAAAACGTGCAGCGCACATCCAGAAAAAAACTTCCTTTCGGCATCGCGCAAATCGGAAAATCTTTCCGAAATGAAATCACACCCGGCAATTTCACATTTCGCACAAGAGAATTTGAGCAGATGGAACTCGAGTTTTTCTGCAAACCCGGTACCGATCTTGAGTGGTTCGCGTACTGGAAGAAATTCTGTATTGACTGGCTTAAGTCGCTCGGCATAAAGGATGATGAGCTTAGGGCGCGGGATCACGGGAAGGAAGAGCTTTGTTTTTACAGTAAGGCGACGACGGATCTGGAATTTAAGTTTCCCTTCGGATGGGGAGAGCTCTGGGGCATAGCGGACAGGACGGATTACGACCTTTCACGTCATCAGGAGGTTTCGGGGCAGGATCTTACGTATTTTGACGACGAGACGGGTGAGCGGTACATACCGTACGTCATAGAGCCGTCACTGGGCGCGGACAGGGTAGTGCTCGCGTTTTTATGTTCCGCGTACGACGAGGAGGAACTGGACGGGGGAGATACGCGCACGGTGCTGCGTTTTCATCCGGCGATCGCGCCCGTCAAGATCGGCGTGCTTCCGCTCGCGAAAAAGCTGGGAGGCGGGGCCGTAAAGGTATTTGAGCGTCTCTCGAAATATTATAGCTGTGAATATGACGACCGCGGAAATATCGGAAGGCGCTACCGCAGACAGGATGAGATAGGAACGCCCTATTGCGTTACGTATGATTTCGATTCGGAAGATGACGGCGCCGTGACGGTAAGGGATCGAGACAGCATGCTTCAGGAGAGGGTTAAGATAGAAGAGCTGGAGGAGTATTTCAGGGCTAAATTTACGTTGGATACCGGGAAATGAACCGATAGGAAAGTGAGCGTATAAAATGGACAAAAAAAACGACAAGAAAAACGTATGGACCACCTACAGCGATGAGGATAAGAGGCGCGTCGAGGAACTCGCGGCCTCCTACAGGGCGTTTCTGGATGGGGGAAAAACCGAAAGGGAATGCGCCGCAGCTTCGGTGAGACTTGCCAAAGAGCGCGGATACAGGGATCTTAAGGATGTGATCGCCTCCGGCGATACTCTGAAGACTGGCGATAAGGTCTATGCGGTATGCATGGAAAAGACGGTCGCTCTTTTTCACATCGGGAAAGAGCCGATCGAAAAGGGCATGAATATACTCGGCGCGCATATAGACTCGCCGCGTATGGACGTAAAGCAAAATCCGCTCTATGAGTCATCGGAACTCGCGTATCTGGACACGCATTATTACGGCGGAGTGAAAAAATATCAATGGGTCACGATCCCGCTCGCCATTCACGGAGTGGTCGTAAAAAAAGACGGATCGAAGGTAAATATCGTCATCGGAGAGGATGAGTCGGATCCCGTATTTGTGGTCACGGATCTTCTCGTTCATCTCGCGGACGAGCAGCTTAACGCGAAAGCGGCGAAAGTTATAGAGGGCGAGAATCTGGACATCCTGATTGCCAGTATCCCCTTAAATGGCGGCGAAGGCGGCGGTGAAAAGGGTCCGCTTAATGAGGAGGAAAAAAATGCCGTCAAGGCCAATGTTTTAAAGCTTCTCAAAGATAAATACGGCATGGAGGAAGAGGATTTCATGTCGGCGGAACTCGAGGTGGTACCTTCGGGCAGGGCCAGAGACTGCGGAGTGGATAAGAGCATGATCTTATCCTACGGTCAGGATGACAGGGTCTGCGCTTATACGTCATTAAAGGCCATGCTGGAGGCCCGCGACTTAAATAAGACCGCGTGCTGTCTTCTCACGGACAAGGAGGAGATAGGAAGTGTCGGGGCTACGGGTATGCAGTCGTATTTCTTCGAGAATGTCGTCGCCGAGCTTATGGACAGGACGGGAGATTATTCGGAGCTTAAGCTTAGAAGAGCGCTCGCGAATTCCAAAATGCTCTCCTCGGACGTGAGCGCGGCGTTTGATCCGCTGTATGAGAGCGCTTACGAGAGAAAGAGCGCCGCTTATTTCGGAAAGGGCATGGTGTTTAACAAGTTCACGGGAAGCCGCGGAAAGAGCGGCTCAAACGACGCGAACCCCGAGTACATAGCAGAGCTTCGGAACATCCTCTCAAAAGAAGGGGTGGCTTATCAGATGGCCGAGCTCGGGAAGGTCGACTTGGGCGGAGGAGGCACCATAGCCTACATGCTGGCAAAATACGGCATGGATGTCATCGACAGCGGAGTAGCCGTCTTAAACATGCACGCGCCGTACGAGGTCACCTCAAAGGCCGATATTTACGAGACATATAAGGGGTATAAGACTTTCTTAAAAGAGGCCTGACGCGCGAGTTTAAAGCCGTAAATTATCCGGTGGGTCAGACGGGGGTTTTTACCCCGATATCACATATATAAAAATGCAGATGCCAGATATATAAGAATACAGGTATCACATATATAAAAACATAGGTATCACATATATAAAAATATAGGAGGATCGCAGGTATGACGAAATGGGTTTACATGTTTACCGAGGGTGACGCGAACATGCGGGAAACTCTGGGCGGCAAGGGGGCGAATCTCGCCGAGATGACAAAGCTGGGGCTTCCTGTGCCGCAGGGATTTACCATTACCACGGACGCGTGCACGCAGTATTACAACGACGGGCGCCGGATAAATGACGAGATCATGGGGCAGATTAACGAAGCCGTCGGACGCATGGAAAAGATCACGGGCAAGAAGTTCGGTGATATTGAAAATCCCCTTCTTGTATCGGTGAGATCGGGCGCGAGAGCTTCCATGCCGGGCATGATGGACACCATATTAAATCTCGGATTAAACGAGAAGGTGACCGAGGTAATCGCCAAAAAGACCGGCAACGAAAGGTGGGCGAGGGACTGCTACAGAAGATTTATACAGATGTATTCCGACGTCGTGATGGAAGTCGGAAAAGAATATTTCGAGCAGCTTATCGACAAAAAGAAAAGCGAGAGAGGCGTGAAGGATGATATAGAGCTCACGGCGGCTGATTTAAAGGAGCTCGCGGATGAATTTAAGGCGGAATACAAGGCGAAGATCGGAAGCGATTTTCCGGAAGATCCGAAAGAGCAGCTCGTGGGAGCGATAAAGGCGGTATTTCGCTCATGGGACAATGAGAGGGCGAACGTGTACCGCCGTGACAATGACATCCCCTACTCATGGGGAACCGCTGTGAACGTGCAGGAGATGGCGTTTGGCAACTGGTCAAACGAGTCGGGCACGGGAGTCGCCTTTACCCGCGATCCCGCTACCGGTGAGAAAAAACTGATGGGCGAGTTTTTGCTAAACGCCCAGGGGGAGGACGTCGTGGCCGGCGTGCGCACGCCCAGACCCATCGCGGATCTGAAAGAGATCATGCCGGAAGTTTACGATCAATTCATCAAAGTATGCGATATACTGGAGACACATTACAGAGACATGCAGGACATGGAATTTACCATTCAGGATCGCAAACTTTTCATGCTGCAGACGAGAAACGGAAAGAGAACGGCCAGGGCCGCCTTAAAGATCGCCTGCGATCTGGTAAAAGAGGGGATGCGCACGAAAGAGGAAGCCGTAGCCATGATCGACCCCAGAAATCTCGACACACTCCTACATCCTCAATTTGACCCGAAAGCTTTAAAAGAAGCGAAACCTCTGGGAAGGGGACTCGGCGCCTCGCCGGGGGCCGCCTGCGGTCAGGTGGTATTTTCGGCACAGGACGCGGAAAAATGGGCCGAAGACGGGAAAAAGGCGGTCCTCGTAAGACTTGAGACTTCTCCCGAAGACATAACGGGCATGAAGGTCTCTCAGGGCATTCTGACCGTGAGGGGCGGCATGACAAGCCACGCCGCGGTGGTGGCAAGGGGCATGGGCACCTGCTGCGTTTCCGGCTGCGGCGACATCGTAATGGATGAGAAAAATAAAAAATTCACCCTCGGAGGAAAGGTATTTTCGGAAGGATCCGAGATATCCATCGACGGAACCACGGGTAATATCTACGAAGGAATCATCCCTACTGTTGACGCCACGATAGAGGGAGAGTTCGAGACGATCATGTCATGGGCGGACGAATTTCGCACGCTTAAGATAAGGGCGAACGCGGATACGCCCGCGGACGCTAAGAAGGCCCGGCAGCTCGGAGCCGAGGGTATAGGCCTTTGCAGGACAGAGCACATGTTCTTTGAGGAGGACAGGATAGAGGCGTTCAGGGAGATGATTTGCTCCGATACGGCCGAGGAGAGAGAAAGGGCTCTGGAAAAAATCCTTCCTTATCAGCAAAATGATTTCGAGGGTCTCTTTGAGGCATTAAACGGTGATCCCGTCACCATACGTTTTCTCGATCCCCCGCTTCATGAGTTCGTTCCCACTAAGGAAGAGGACATCGCGAAACTGGCGGCGGCTCAGGGCAAGAGCGTGAAAGAGATAAAGACGATCATCTCTTCTTTGCATGAGTTTAATCCCATGATGGGTCACCGCGGTTTAAGGCTTGCCGTGACATATCCCGAGATAGCGAGGATGCAGACGAAGGCGGTCATAAGAGCCGCCGTAAATGTTCAAAACAGGCATCCCGATTGGGTCATAAAACCCGAGATAATGATTCCTCTTTCCTGTGACGCGAAAGAGTTCGCCTATGTGAGAAAGATAATCGACGATACGGCGAAGGAGGAGATAAAGGCAAGTAACGTGGATCTCTCCTATGAGGTTGGCACCATGATGGAAATCCCCAGAGCCTGTCTTATAGCGGATGAGATCGCGAAAAAAGCCGATTTCTTCTGCTTCGGAACGAACGATCTGACTCAGATGACATACGGATTTTCGAGGGATGACGCGGGCAAATTCCTGAAAGCTTATTACGATACGAAAATTTTCGAGAACGATCCCTTCGCGAAGCTCGATCAGTCGGGCGTGGGACGGCTCATGCGGATCGCGATAGACTCCTCCAAACCGGTAAATCTGGGGCTTCATTTCGGTATATGCGGGGAGCACGGAGGAGATCCGGCTTCGGTGAAGTTCTGCCACGAAATCGGACTCGACTATGTGTCATGCTCGCCCTTTAGGGTGCCGATAGCGAAACTCGCCGCGGCGCAGGCTGCCATAGAAAGTAAAGAAAAGTAAGCGTGTTTTAGACGATTAAGGGAGGTTTTTATGAGAAAAGTAAAGATTATCACGGATTCATGCGCGGACTTAAGCGGCGCGCTGCTTGAAAAGTACGGCATAGACTATGTGCGGATGTCGACCATAAAAGACGGGCAGGAATCGCCCGCTCTTTTAACATGGACGGACGAGCAGGCGCATGAGTTTTATGAGACCATACGCGGCGGGAAGCGAATCACCACGGCTCAGGTCACGGTGGAGGAATTTAACCGCGTCTTCGGGAAATATCTGGATGAAGGATACGACATCGTCTACGTCGCGTGTTCCTCGAAGCAGTCGGGCTCAGTAAATTCCGGACACGTGACGGCGCAAAAGATTCTTTCTTCTTATCCGGACGCGAAAATCTCATGTATCGATTCGCTGAATTCCGCGGTAGGCGAGGGGATTTTGGCCATAGAAGCGGCAAAGCTCGCCGACGAGGGCAAGGGCGCGGATGAGATCACGTCTCACATCCTCTCGATTCGCAAAAATATCCAGGAATACGCCACAGTGCATACGCTGGAGCACTTGAGAAAAGCCGGGCGCGTCTCGGCGTCATCCGCGTTCTTCGGGAACCTGATGGGGATAAAGCCTATATTGGTATCTGATTTAAACGGCGCTCAGGCGGCATACAAAAAAGTGAAGGGAAGACAGAATTCGCTTAAGGAAATCGTCTCTCTCATGAAGGAGAATATCGTCGACGCCGAAAATCAGACCGTATTTTTGGCTCACGCCGATTGCCGCAAGGAGGAAGTGGATTATCTTAAAGACCTTGTAAAAAGCGAAATCCCCTGCAAGGATATTTCGATAGGTTACATAGGGCCCATCGTAGGGGCTTCCGTGGGGCCTGATGCAATAGGCGTCTGGGCGCTCGGTAAGCCCGTGACATTCGCGGCGGGAGAAAAATAAATCCGCGGGCTTAATGAGTGAGGATTTAAACATGCCGAATGATTACGACGTGATCGTGGTGGGCGCGGGGAACGCGGGACTTACCGCCGCGGCCACGACAGCGGCGGGCAAACTTAAGACATTGGTACTTGAGCGAAACAGTCTTCCGGGCGGATGCGCGACGAGTTTTCGCAGGGGAAGATTTGAGTTCGAGGCCTCTTTGCATGAACTCGCGAACGTGGGGACGACAGAGCAGGACGGGAGTATCAGAAAGTTATTTTCGGGGTTCGGCGCGGATGTCGACTGGCGGGTTGAGAAAAACGCCTTCAGGGTGATAACGGGCACCGCGGACGGCTACGACGTTACCATGCCGTCCGGAGTTCGCGCCTTTTGCGACGAGATGGAGCGACAGGTTCCGAAAAGCCTTGAGAGCGTCGCCGCGTTCTTTGAGCTTGTAAAAAAAGTAAATGCCGCCATGGCGTATTTATCCTCAGGGAAACCTGATCCCGCAGTGCTTAAAGACGATCACGCCGATTTCATGCGCATGGCATCTCACTCGGCGGATGAGTGTCTGAAGGCTCTGGGTATGCCTTTAAAGGCGCAAAACATCATAAAAACCTACTGGCCGTATCTTGGCGCTTCGACGGCCGAGCTTGATTTTGCACACTACGCCATGCTGGTGGATCGGTATATCTCTACCTACCCCGCCATGCCCGCCATGCGCTCTCACGAGCTCTCGCTCGCGCTTGAAAAGGCGGTAAGGGATAATGGCGGAGAGATATGGTATAACAGCGAAGTGACAGAGATCCTCTTTGACGGTGAGAGGGCCTGCGGCGTGGCCGTGGGAGATGAGAAGCTGTACGCGAAAGAGATATTGCTGAACTGTTTTCCGGACACGGCATACGAGGATCTTATAAAGCGAGATGTCATCCCTGAACGCGCCGTGAGACTTGTGAACGCGAGAAGGCCGGGCTGTATGTTTTTTACCGTGTATCTGGGGCTTGACCGTTCGGCAGAGGAACTGGGGATATCCGATTACTCGGTATTTCTTTATGACAGTCCCGACTCCGCGAAACAGTATGACAGTTTAAACGATATCGATCGCAGCTTCATAATAGCAAATTGCCTGAATAAGGTGATCCCGGACGCTTCGGAGGAAGGTACGTGTATGCTCTTTCTTACCACCATGGTTTCCGAGAAAGCGTGGGGATATGTAAGGGATGAGGATTATAAGCGGCTTAAGGAAAGGATCGCCGGGCGCCTTATTTCCACTTATGAGGAGAAATTGAAAATCAGCGTCAGGCCGCATATAGAGGAAATCGAGATCGCCGCGCCGCCCACGTTCGCGCGTTTCTTAAACACGCCGGGCGGAACCCCGTACGGCTACAGGATAACGCCGTGGGATACCATAATAGCACGCTCGATGTGCGCGGGGAGAGAAAGATTCATCGAAGGCCTTGATTTTATCGGAGCGCACGCGGAGAGATCCGACGGTTACAGCAGCACATACGCGAACGGTCTTTCGGCCGGAAAGAGAGTTTTGCGCAGGATAAATAAGGATCTCGCGGGAGGAAGGGCATGAAAGAGCATAATCTTGACTCGTTAAATCCCGGTGATTTCATAAATCTAACGAAAGACAGAGAGGCGGCGATTGAAGATGCGAAGCCTGAGCTTAAAAAGTACGATTATCCCGCGAATGCTCTCGCAAAATCGCTTCATCCGAAATGTCAGCATCTTTCGGTAGCCGAGGTGACGGAGCATTTTGAGAATTGCAAAAGTTATACTTTGGTGCCGGATAAAGAGCGGGGAACCGCCTGCTGCGCTTATTTTTCGGCGGGGCAGTATCTTTCCGTGGCGGTAAGCATAGACGGTGTCACCCACAGAAGGCCGTATTCCATAGTGTCATCACCGAAAGAAGCCTCTTTGGGCCTATATCGTATCACCGTAAAGGGGACGGCGGACGGCTTCGTATCTTCGTATATCCTTAATAATTGGAAGAAGGGAACAAAGGTCGACGTCTCGGATCCGATGGGGGAGTTCACCTACGAACCGCTTAGGGACGCTCCTTTTGTAGTCGGGATAGCTGGAGGAAGCGGAATCACGCCGTTTATGTCGCTTGCCGGGGCCGTCGCGGAGGGTGACGAAGACGTTGATCTCACTCTTCTTTACGGAAGCAGGGATGAAGGGCACATACTTTTTAAAGATGAGCTTGACAGGATCGCGGATGAATGCCCGAAGGTCAAAGTGGTATATGTGCTTGAGAACGCTTCGCCGAAAGACAGTGAGAATGTCCTGATGACAGAAAAAGGCCCGAAAGACGGTGAGACTGTCCTGATGACGGAAAACGGACCGATAGACGGTAGGACGGCGGGCGGATCGCGAAAATTTACCGAATACGGTTTTATAACGGCCGATCTCATTAAAAAATATTCGCCCGGGACGACCTGCTCATATTTTATATGCGGGCCGAGGGCGATGGTTTCATTCGCGGATGAGGAGCTTAAAAAATTAAACCTTACGCGCAGGTTCATCCGCCACGAGCTTCACGGCGAACCGCAGCCAAAAGACATATGCCGGGGTCATGCCGTCGATTCGGCAGATGATCCGCGCGGGGCTGTAAGCTTACCCGAGGCGGATGACCGAATGGTTACGATCACCGTTCTTTTAAGATCGGAAATCATGGTCGCAAATGGCCGCACACGTGACAGCGTTTTGCGGATTCTTGAAAAGAACGGCATTACTCCTCCCACACGCTGCAGGAGCGGGGAATGCGGATTTTGCCGCGCAAGACTCATATCGGGAGAGGTCACGGTCCCTGCCGGGCTTGACGTAAGGCGTATGGCGGATCGCAAGTACGGATACATACATCCCTGCTGCGCGTATCCGCTCGGTGATCTTCGGATCGAGATAAACGCCGACCGATAGATTTTCTTTTTAGAAACGACGGTAACTGAAAGGACGACGGTAAATGGAAGAGACAACTGAGAAACTCGACGGAAAGCTGTTTTCGGACATGCTTCGCGCGGGAGCGATGAATCTTAGCGTCCACGCCGAGGCCATCAATAACCTGAACGTGTTTCCGATCCCGGACGGCGATACGGGAGATAATATGATGCTTACCATCATGGGGGGCGTCGACGCCCTGACGGGCAATGAAACGACAGCGGCGGAGGCTTCGCGCAAGGCGGCGGACGGGATGCTGCTTTCCGCGAGGGGAAATTCGGGCGTCATCTTATCCCAGCTCTTTGAGGGGATAGCGGAGGGCCTCGAAAATGTCGACGCGGCGGATAACAACCAGCTCGCGCTTGCCATGCAATGCGGCGTCAAACATGCCTACAGCGCCGTGATGGAGCCGACCGAGGGCACGATCCTGACGGTGGCGAGAAACGCCGGCGAATATGCTTCGGGACGTAAGACCGAAAGTCCCAAGGAATACCTGAACGATTTTCTCGGCGAGGCTCAGCGGACCCTTGAGCGCACCCCGGATATGCTCCCGGTATTAAAACAGGCCGAGGTGGTTGATTCCGGCGGCGCGGGTCTCGTCTACATCATCGAGGGAATGTGCATGGCCATAGACGGAAAGATAGATCCCGTCGAGTACAGCCCCGCCGCCAAGGAAGGCACGCAGAACATCAATCTCGATCTGTTTACGGAAGACAGCGTGCTGGAGTACGGTTACTGCACGGAGCTGCTCCTTCGTCTGCAAAACGCGAAGACCGATCCGAAAAGCTTCGATGTGAGCGTCATCACCGATTATCTGCAGACGATCGGAGAGTCCGTGGTGGCTTTTAAAAACGGCAGCATAGTCAAACTTCATGTTCATACCATGACTCCGGACAAGGTGCTCTCTTTCTGTCAGAGATACGGGGAGTTTTTAAAAGTCAAGATCGAAAACATGTCGCTGCAGCACAACAATATCTCCGTCGAGAGCGTGGATGTCTCAAAACCCGCGTCTGTCACGAAAAAGTACGGTATCGTGGCTGTCTGTGCGGGAGAAGGCGTAAAGCGGCTTTTCTTTGAAAGGGGAGCCGACGCCGTCGTGGACGGTGGCCAGAGCATGAATCCTTCCACGGAAGATTTTCTCACGGCCTTTGAAAGGGTAAACGCGAAAAACATCCTCGTGCTTCCGAATAACGGCAATATCATACTCGCGGCGAAACAGGCGGCGAATCTTTATCATGACGCCGACGTATACGTGCTTGAGAGCAAAAACATCGGGGACGGATACGCGGCTCTTTCGATGTTCGACCCCGACGCGGAGAACGCCGGGCAGCTTGTAAGCGATCTTACCGACGCGATGAAAGGGGTCGTCACGGCCATGATATCCCGCAGCATTCGGGACGCGGATATGCGGGGGACTTTTGTTCACGCGGGAGATTACATGGGCTTCGCGGATGATAAGGAAATCCTCGCGGCGGCGCCGGTGAGACTTGACGCGGCGTACGCCACCGTCGACAGACTTGATTTTTCGCGGTTTGAGATATGTATTCTCATACGCGGCGCGAAAGCGGATAAGAAGGAGGCTGACGCGATTTGCGAATACATTCGCGGCAGGTATCAGGGTACGGAAGTCTATCCAGTGGACGGACTGCAGGATATATACGATTACATCATGATCCTTGAATGATAAAGCGGGCGGCGGAAGACGGATGCGAAGCCTGAGATGACCTTTTCGGGCGTCATCACGTGATAAAGGCGGGTTGTAATAATCATCTCATTTAAAATCATAAGAAGGAGGGATTTTTTATGGACAGGCTCAAGGACAAGGTGGCAGTGGTTACCGGAGGCAATTCCGGAGTGGGCGCCGCGACTGCGAAGCTCTTTGCGGCGGAAGGCGCGTCGGTCATAATCACCGCGCGCAGGGAAGGAGCGTTAAAACAGGTCGAGGAAGAGATTAAGGCGGCGGGCGGCAAGGTACTTGCCATATCGACCGACATTTCAAAACCGGAGGATCCCGAACGGCTTATGGAAACCGTGACGGAAAAATTCGGCAGGATCGACATACTGGTAAATAACGCGGGTATTTTGGAGGAAGGCTTAAAACCGATTGACCGTTTCACGGATGAGGATTTGGATCGAATCGTGGAGACGAATCAGAAGGGTACGATGCGCTGTATGCGGGCCGCGAGCAAACGAATGAGCGCGGGAGCAAGTATAGTAAATGTGTCGTCCGTCGCGGGTTACGCGGGATGCGGCGGAGCGGTATACGTATCGACGAAGGCGGCTGTCATCGGCGTCACGAAGCACACGGCGCTTCGGTTTCAGGCTCAGGGGATACGGTGCAACGCGGTCTGCCCCGGTACCATAGTAACTCCCATGACATCATCCCTTAAGTCCGACGCCTTAGATCAGGATATGTTCGGAGCGATGGCGGCGCATTCAAATCTTCGCACGCAGCCATGTACCGCCGAGGATGTGGCGAACATCCTTTTGTTCCTCGCGTGCGATGAGTCCCGCGCGGTTACGGGGCAGATAATTGTGACGGATTTCGGCGCGAGCCTTTGATGAAGGTAACAGGAGTAACGGTTGTTTTAAGTTCGGTGACATTAAAATAGCGGTCGGTCGGGACTGCAACAAAGAGAGGAGACTTATAGCGGCATGAAGAAGATTTATTTGATGACACCTGAGAAGATCGGTACTGTTTCCCGCGAGATCTACGGGCATTTCAGCGAGCATATAGGCGGTGTGTTTTACGACGGCCTTTGGGTGGGAAAGGATTCCGACATCCCCAATGTCCGCGGTTTCAGAAAGATGATTGTCGATAAGCTGCGCGACATACACGTGCCTGTCCTTCGCTGGCCGGGAGGCTGCTACGCGGAGACCTATGACTGGAGGGACGGCATAGGGGAAAATCGCCCGACGCGCGTCAACTGGTGGACAAGGGAAGACGGCCGTTATGAAAGCAATGAAGTGGGCACGCATGAGTTCATGGATTTTTGCGAGATGATCGGAACGAAGGGCTATTTCGCGGCGAACTTAACGAGTGTTACGCCGCTTATGATCCGCGAATGGATGGATTACTGTCTTTCGCCCGAAGGGTCCACGACTTTGGCTAAGGAGCGCGCGAAAAACGGTCATCCGGAGCCGTTTGACATCCCCTACTGGGGAGTCGGCAACGAAAACTGGGGAGGCGGCGGCGATATGCGGCCGGAGTTTTATGTCGATGAGTGCCGCAGGTACGCGACGATTATGAATAATACCGCTCCTGATGTCGAACTTTACGCCTGCGGCTCGAACGCGCAGGATTACTCATGGACCGCGGGCGTGATCCCGGGGCTTACAAGGCGCCATAACAAAATCAGAGGCTTCGCGATGCACTATTATTGCGGCAAGGCGGGCGATCCGGTAGAATTTACCGACGACGAATGGGATCAGATGATGCGTCAGGCCGACCTCATGGAGAAGATTATAGTGCGCAACTGGCACATTATATGCGCGAATGACATGCAGGATCAGATAAAACTGGTGGTAGACGAGTGGGGATGCTGGCATCAGGACGGCTCGGGACCCAGTAAGGGATACAACCTTTACGAGCAGCAAAGCACCATGCGCGACGCCATGGTCGCGGCGCATACGCTTAACATTTTCAACCGCAACTGCGACAAAGTGCGCATGGCAAACGTCGCTCAGCTCGTGAACAATCTTCATTCGCTGTTCCTCGCGAGCGGCAAAAACTGTATCGTGACCCCGACTTATCATGTCTTCGATATGTATAAGGATCATCAGGGAGCCGAGGCCTTTACGACTTACGTCGAGGATAATACAGACCTTTCAAGTTCCGTATCGGTATCCGCGTCGATTAAGAACGGCAAAATGCTGATAACACTGGGGAATCTTTCTTGCAAGGAGGATGTCACCGTATCGTTAAACTGCGTCGGCGCCGGGATGTCCCGCGAAGCGAAGGCGCGCCTTCTGGCCGATGACGATCTTCACGCGCACAATACGTTTGAGGATCCCGAAAGAGTCACGGTAAGGGATATTTCCCTTGACACCGCAAAGCCGATAGATATACCGAAGGGCGCAGTGATGGCGATTGAGACAGCGATTTCCGAGACTTAAGGTGTATAAGAGGGATAAGTAAGGCGGAAAAAAGCAGCCTTAAAAATTAGAACTTCGAAAAACGTCCGGTCATCTATGTAGGAAGCTGTGATGTAAGGGCGCGAAAGAAAAGGGCGGCAATCGGGAAAAGTCAGGATTTCCCGCTGCCGTCCTTTTCTATGGTGCGCCGGCGCCTTTCTTACGTATCGCATTTTCCTACAAAAAGGGATGTGATGCGGTAACATGCGCGTCAGATTTTCACTTAAAGAAAGGTGCCGACTCGAAAATATTCTCCGATAAGCTTTCTCACGTGAAAGAATTCCTTGACAAATGTGATATCACGTTATATAAATGTTGTGTTTTGTTAGGAATATAACAAAAAGTAACATTTATGCTCGCATGACGCAATAGGGCGCGTCGGAAAAGAGGAAAGTATGGCAGAAGGCGTATTGATGCCGAAGGCGGGTATCACAGTCGAGGAGTGTGTGATCACCGAGTGGCTTAAAAAACCGGGGGATGATGTCGCGGTAGGCGACGTACTGTTTACCTATGAGACGGATAAAGCCTCATTTGAGTGCGAGTCCACGGCGGCGGGGACGCTGCTTGAGATCTTCTATGAGGAGGGAGATGAGGTTCCCGTACTTGTAAATGTCTGCGCCGTCGGAACGCCGGGAGAGGATGTCTCGGCGCTAAGAAGCGGTAAGGGAGCTTTAGATGCCGGAAACGGGGCCGATGAGGGGACGCATCGGCCGGATACCCCTGAAGACTTAACGCCGGCGGACGCTCTCGGCGCGGCAGTACGGACAGATGATAAATCCGCGCCCGCGGGTTCGGTATCTGAAGAATCCGCGTCAACCTTAAGATCCGATATTAAAATATCTCCGAGGGCTAAGATGACGGCACAGGCTCTCGGCGTTGACGCTACCGCGGCGTCTCCTTCGGGTCCTTACGGGAGAATAATCGAGAGGGACGTAAGGACGTTCGCACAAGGCGCGGGGCTTTCACCCTCCGAGGCGCCGCAGAGAGAAGTGTCCGGGGTATCCGGCGCCTCCTTAGATACTTCCTTCGGGAACGCGAAGGATAAAAGGCAGGCCCCGTCGTCGGAAGCGGCGGAATATGTCGATGAGAAATTCTCGCCGATCCGAAAAGCCACCGCGAGGGCCATGCTGCAGTCTCTTAGCACCATGGCTCAGCTTACTCATCAGCACTCATTTGACGCGGGCGCCGTATTAAATCTCAGAAAACAGATCAAAGAACACGGCGAAGAGATGGGTCTTGCGAATATTACCGTTAACGATATCGTCATGTTCGCGGTGAGCCGCGTTATCCTAAATCATCCGGATCTGAACGCGACCATGCAAGAGGAAAACGTGATACGTAAATTCCGAAACGTACATCTCGGGATGGCCGTGGATACCCCGAAAGGTCTTATGGTTCCGACTTTATTTAACGCGAATAAGATGTCGCTTTCCGAGATGTCTGTCGAGGCGAAACGTCTGACGAGTCTGTGCCGCGAGTCAAAGGCGACGCCGGACATGCTCTCGGGAGCCACCTTTACGGTGTCCAATGTGGGCTCTCTCGGTGTGGAAGTATTTACTCCCGTCATAAATCCTCCTCAGGTCGCGATCCTGGGAGTATGCGGCGTGACCACGCGGGTAAGAGAAGTAAACGGGCAGATAACGACGTACCCGGCTATGAATCTTTGCCTGACGTATGATCACAGGGCGATCGACGGGACTCCCGCGTCGAAATTCTTAAAAGAACTTTGCACCGCGCTGGAGAATTTCCCGCTCATTATGATGAAGTAAATTTCGCTTCGGAGAGTCTAACGCGCGTCTTTAAGGACGAAAAGGGCACGTAATCCGCGGCGAAAGGCGATATGGTGAGGTCGGCTTAGAGTAAAGGAGCAGATATGATTAAATCGGATGTATTGGTGTTGGGAGGCGGCCCCGGAGGTTACATGGCGGCGGAGCGAGCGGCTAAAGGGGGACTAAAAGTTACGCTTATCGAAAAGGGCGCCCTCGGGGGCACGTGCCTGAACGAAGGCTGCATTCCGTCAAAAGCTTTGCTTAACTCAGGCAAATTATACGAACACGCGAAGGAAAGCGAGCCTTTCGGCGTCACCGCCGAAAATGTGAGGATCGACCACGCGAAAGTAGTCGAACGAAAGGACAGGGTCGTAAAGACGCTGGTTTCGGGGGTCGCATCCACCATGAAGTCCTGCGGGGTAAATGTCGTGACGGCAAAAGGCAGCATAAAGGGAAAGACGCCTTGCGGCTTCGCGGTGGCCGCGGGGGAGAATGAATACGCGGCGGATAAGCTTATACTCGCGTGCGGCTCGGAGGCCGTCGTTCCTCCGATCCCCGGGCTTTTGGAAGGTCTTAAAAGAGGCTTTGTGATGACAAACCGCGAAATCTTAGACATGAAGACACTGCCGGGACATCTCACCGTGATAGGAGGCGGCGTCATCGGGCTGGAGCTCGCGTCGTATTTTAATATGGCGGGAGTGAAAGTGACGGTGATAGAGATGCTGGATAAGATCGCGGGCCCTACCGAGAAAGAAGTCTCCGCCGCGCTTTTAAAGGAATATAAGAAAAAAGGCATTGATTTTAAGCTGTCATGTAAGGTGACAAAAGTCGGGGAAGACTCGGTATTTTACGAAGAAACAGAAGGCGCGGAAAATGAGATAAAGACCGACGCCGTGCTCTGCGCGATAGGACGGCGCCCTCTCACGCGAAACATCGGCCTTGAAAATCTCGGTATCTATATGGAAGGCGGAGCCGTGGTAACCGACGAGCACATGAGGACAAATGTGCCGGACGTCTACGCGGTCGGAGACATAAACGGGAAAATAATGCTCGCCCATACCGCTTACCGCGAAGCGGAGGTGGCGGTAAATCACATATTGGGAAAGAAGGATTACATGCGCTACGGCGCGATACCGTCAGTGATTTACACTCAGCCGGAGATCGCGGGCGTGGGAGAGACGGAGGAGAGCGCCAAGGCAAAGGGCATTAAGGTAAAATGCGTTAAAGCTTCCATGAAGATGTCGGGAAGATATCTCGCCGAAGTGGAGGCGGGAGGAGGTTTTTGCAAGCTTGTGATTGACACGGACAAAAACCGCGTCATAGGCTGTCACATGATAGGCAGTTACGTGTCGGAGATGATTTACGGAGTGGCCCTCATGATAGAAAAACAGGTACCCGTAGAACAGTTAAGAGAGCTTGTATTTCCCCATCCCACGGTTTCCGAGGTGATACGCGAAGCGCTTTTTATGTAAATGATATCGGGGCAGGAACTGTTTTTCCGCCGGGACGCCTTCATGCCGGTGGGGAAAAGGGTTCGTTTGCCCGCCCGACAATCCGTAGTATCATGTAAAAAAAGAAAGGAGTTTTATCATGCCGAAATCATTGTTTGTGGATCCCGACAGGCTTCGCGCCGAGGGCAGGATCACTTTTAAGGACATACCCGTGAACGCGTACAAAAAGTCAGTCAAAGACGAAATGGACGAGGGTAATTTTACGAAAGAAGACCTCCTTCGTATCTTTCGCGATATGACGATATGCCGCGAGTTCGAGGATATGTTAAATCAGATAAAGACGCAGGCTAGGTACGCCGACGTTTCGACTACCTATCCAGGCCCCGCTCATCTGTCGCTCGGGCAGGAGGCGGCCGCCGTGGGCGAGGCGTATCTGCTCGGAAAGGATGACTTTACTTTCGGAAGTCACAGAAGTCACAGCGAGATTCTGGCAAAGAGCCTCTCATGCATTCAAAAGCTGGGCGACGACGAGCTTATGAGTGACATGGAAAATTTCTTCGGCGGCGAGACTTTAAAAGGCGTTTTGCGGGACAGTAAGGCGAACGGGGACGTGAAAGAGCTCGCGATAGAATTTATCCTTTACGGAGCGCTCTCGGAGCTTTTCGCCCGCTCAAACGGATTTCACAAAGGCCTCGGGGGATCGATGCATGCGTTTTTCCTGCCGTTTGGCGTTTATCCGAACAATGCCATAGTGGGAGGCTCCGCGACGATCGCGACCGGCGCGGCTCTCTTTAAAAAGATAAACGACAAATCCGGCGTATGCGTCGCGAACTTGGGCGACGGTTCCATGGGAAGAGGTCCCGTTTGGGAGGCGCTTTCATTCGCGACCATGGATCAGTACAGGACGCTGTGGGAGGAAGGGAAAAAAGGCGGATTACCGCTTATTTTCCAGATAAATAACAACAGCTACGGTATGGGCGGACAGACCGACGGAGAGACCATGGGATACGGCGAGCTCGCGCGCATGGGAGCTGGCGTGACGCCCAATCAGCTCCATGCCGAGAGGGTGGACGGTTACAATCCGCTGGCGGTCATCGACGCTTACAGGCGCAAATTGCCGATCGTGAAGGCGGGAGACGGCCCGGTATTTTTGGATGTGGTGACTTACAGGCTTTTGGGTCACTCCACGTCGGATCAGAACGCTTACAGGACAAAAGAAGAGATCGAGGCATGGAGGGCGCAGGATCCTCTTATCACGTACCGCAGGGCGCTGACAGACGCCGGTCTGGCCGATGACACCGCGTTTGATGACATATGGGCCGAGACGAAGGAGAGAATGGCGCGGATCTGCCGTCTCGCGGCCGATAAAGAGAAATCCCCCTATCTTGATTTTAAGAAAGATCACGCGATTATCGAGCGGCTGATGTTTAATAACGAAAGCAGGCGCAGTATGGATACGACGCGCAAACCTTCGGTACTTGGACCGAAGGAGAGCTGCAGAAGGTACGCGGATCTTAAAAAGAAGTCGCGCACGCATTATGACGCGGACGGAAAGGAAGTAAGCTCCATGAAGCGCTATAACATACGCGACGCGGTATTTGAGCCTCTTCTGAACAAATATTACGAGGATCCGACGCTTATTTCCTACGGAGAGGATGTGCGCGACTGGGGCGGAGCGTTCGCCGTATATCGCGGGCTCATGGACGTGATTCCCTATTCGCGGCTGTTTAACGCGCCCATTTCCGAGTCGGCCATAGTGGGTACGGCGGTAGGATATACCATGTGCGGCGGACGCGCGGTAGTGGAACTGATGTACGGAGACTTCATCGGCTGCTGCGGCGATGAGATATTTAATCAGATGGCCAAGTGGCAGGCGATGAGCGCCGGTATCCTTAAAATGCCGCTGATACTGCGCGTGTCGGTCGGATCAAAGTACGGCGCTCAGCACTCACAGGACTGGACGTCGATGTGCGCTCACGTCCCGGGGCTTAAGGTCTGTTTCCCCGCCACGCCTTACGAGGCGAAAGGCCTTATGCAGGCGGCGTTAAACGGAACCGACCCGGTCGTATTCTTCGAGAGCCAGAGAATATACGACGTCGGTGAAAAATTTCACGCGGGCGGCGTGCCGGAGGAGGAATACGAGATCGCGATAGGCGAGCCGGACGTCATAAGTGTGGGAGATGATATCACCGTCTTAACCGTGGGCGCCACGTTATACAGGGCGGTGGACGCGGCGAAGGAACTGGAGGAGAAATACGGTATTTCTGCGGAAATCATAAACCTTTCGAGCCTTGTTCCTCTGGATTACACGAAGATAATCGAGTCGGTGAAAAAGACGGGCAAGGTGGTCATGGCTTCCGATGCCTGCGCGAGGGGAACATTTTTAAACGATGTCGCGAAAAACATCACGGAGCTTGCGTTTGATTATCTGGACGCGCCGCCCGTCGTAGTCGGAGCGCAAAACTGGATCACTCCTCCGTTTGAATACGATGAGTATTTCTTCCCGCAAAAAGAATGGATACTGGACGCGATAAACGAGAAGATCATGCCGCTTCCGGGATATAAACCGTCTACGAACATGACGCCCGTGGAGCAGCTCAGAAAGTTAAAGTTCGGGGTGTAAGTGTAGGAGCTTGCGGAGAGTAAATTTCACGGATAACAAACGCGCAAAACCCCGGGAAAGCTTAAAGTCGCGAAACCAAGGGCCGTATGCGAGGTGCGTACGGACGGCACGGCAAAACGGTGGTGTAATGTCAAATCGGTAAGAGGCACGGGATGAACCAGATACGCAGGGAACAGATACATAAATACATACAGGAAAAGGGCGCGGTGTCGATAAAGCAGCTCACCGAGCTTTTCCCGGATGTAAGCGTCATGACCATTCACCGGGATCTGGCCAGGCTTGAGCAGGAGCGCCTCATTATCCGCACCAGGGGCGGCGCCATGTCGGTAAATTACCACGTCATTACCGAGGGCAAATTCGAGACAAGACTTCAAAGCCGCGTTACAGAGAAGCGCGAGATCGCGAGCAAGGCGCTGGAACTAATCCACACCGACAGCACCGTATTTCTGGACGCGGGAACGAGTAGCATGGCTCTCGCACAGATACTGCCCGACATCGAACTTAATATCTTCACTACCGCGCCAAATATCGCGGTCGAGCTGTCGCGGCTTGTAAACCCGACTATCCATGTGGCGGGCGGCACGTTAAACAGGTCCAATCAGGCTCTTTCCGGCGCCGTCACGCTCTCAATGCTGGAAAACATCAATATCGCGATGGCGTTTATCGGCGTATCGGGGTATACTGCGGACGGAGGCTTTACCTGCGGCAAGGAGGATGAGATGCAGGTAAAAAGGCTTATCATGAAAAAGGCCGCCTGCAAGGTAATCCTCATGGACAGCTCCAAATGCGGGAAGATCTTTCCCTATATGTTCGGACAAATGGAAGACGTGGACTATGTTATAAGCGACGGGGCTCTGCCGGAGGAATTTTTAAGACAGGCGCGTTGCGCGAACGTGACGGTTTTATGACAAATTTCATAGTCGAGGGCAAAGGGCATAATCCGTGGGAAAATCTGGCCGCGGAAGAGGTTTTGGCCAAATCCGTGCGGCCGGGCGTTTTAATATTTTACCTTTGGCAAAATGAAAAGACGGTCGTAATCGGCCGGGGTCAGAACGCGATTCGCGAGTGCCGCGCGGATCTTTTGGAAAAAGAGGGAGGGTATCTCGCGAGAAGAAGCACCGGAGGCGGCGCCGTCTATCAGGATCTCGGGAATCTGTGCTTTACGTTTATAGCTTCGCCTGAGGTTTACGATCTTTCGCGGCAGTTTAGGGTGATACAAAACGCTTGTCTGAAATTTGGGATCAAAACCGAAATTTCGGGAAGAAACGACATAGTGACAGCAAACGGACATAAGTTTTCGGGGAACGCTTTTTCGGTGACGCGCCGATGCCGTCTTCATCACGGGACGATCATGACAGACGTGAATAAAGAAAACCTCGCCCGATACCTGACGCCGTCAAATGACAAAATCGAGGCAAAAGGCGTCCGCTCCGTAAAGTCTCGTGTATGCAATCTGCGTGATATAAATCCGGCCGTGACGGCAGATGCCATGAAGGAGGCCTTAAAAGAGGCTTTTCTGGAAGAATATAAAGAGGCATATCCGCGTAACATCAGCGAACTTACTGATCCGGCCGAGTTGCGAAAAGCCTGTGATCGTCATGCCTCATGGCAGTGGCGGTACGGAAACTCGCCCGGGTGCCGGATCGTATTTGAAAATCGTTTTTCATGGGGAGAGGTGCAGGTACATTTATCCCTTAAGAATCTTTGTATAGATGACTGCGAAGTCTATTCGGACGCACTAGATGTGACGCTTCCGGGAAGGATCAGGGAGGCGTTAAAGGGAAGAAGATATGACAGGATAGGCGTGACGGGGCAGGAGCATCCGCCTGATGAGTGTAGCGCGTCCGAAAACAGCGGTGAAGATGCCGAAAACGCGGCGAACGCGAAACGTTGTCGTAAGGCAGAGGAACGCGCGCCGCAAGAGGAGCGGACACGCGCTCAGGTGGAGGAAGTTTTAAGGTGGCTTGCGAAAGAAGCGTCAGATAAAAGGAGGAAACTATGAAGGTAAAGGCGGCTTTTGTGGGTTTCGGTGAAGTAAACACACCTGTTGAGATAATAATCGGAAAGTGTAAAGCGGCTAAAGAGGGCCTGATAAAGCGCGGACTTGATTTAATCCCGGTATATCCGGTCAGCGACGATTATGAGGAAAAAGACATAAAAGGGGCCGTAGAGGCGCTTAAGGGAAAAGATTTCGACTGTCTCATTCTCTGCGTGGCGGGCTGGATACCCACGCACGCCGTCGTGAAGGTCGCGGAGTATTTTCGTGAAAAGCCGATGATTCTTTGGGGACTTTGCGGATGGATGGAAGGCGAAAGGCTCGTGACGACAGCGGATCAGGCGGGGACCGCCGCATTGCGAAGGACATTCGAGAGTCTGGGATATAATTTCAAATATGTCTACGATATCGTGGGCCTTCCCTCAAAGACAAAGGAGGTATATAACTACGCTCTTGCCGCGTCCGCGGCGGCGCGTCTTCGTCACGCGAGAAGCGGGATGGCGGGGTACCGCGACATGAATCTTTACGGCACATTGTATGACGGCGCGTCACTTAAAAGGCAGATAGGACCCGAGATCGAGACCTTTGAGATGCTGGAAATGCAGCAGAGATATGAAAAGGTGACGGAGGAAGAAAAACAGCGGGTCATCGATACCTGCATGTCAAAATGGGAATTTATAAAGCCCGCAAATCCCGAGAGCATGAAGACGGCTGCGGGATATTATCTGGCAGTAAAATCAATCTGTGATGAAAGAGGATACGAGGCGATTTCGATTAAAGACGTGGACGGAATGAAGAAACTTTGCGGATTTCCCCCGGCACCCGTCTTTATGCTGCTCGCGGACGAGGCGGGACTTTGCACCATACCCGAAAACGACTCACTGGGAAATATCACTCAGCTGATGGTGAAATATCTGACGGGGCAGTGCGCTTTTTACCTTGAGTTTTATGAGTTTTTTGAGGATCGCGTACTCGCGGGTGTGCCTGATTATGTGCCGGCCGAGGCTGTAAACGGTAAGGTAACCGTCATGCCGGCCGCGTTCGGGGAACTTTCCGAGGGCATCTTAAATGTCAGCAAGGTAAAGACCGGAGAAGTGACGCTGTGCCGTCTTTTCGCGGACGACGGAGATTATTACATGCATATGGCGACGGGAGAGGCCGTAACGCCGAGAAAGTGGGAAGAAGCGGGGTGGACGCAGCCCGCGCCGCAGCTGCCGGGTCTTGAGATCATCATGGATGACGTGGAGTGCTTTACGCAAAACGTGATGAGCCAGCATTACATCATAGCTTACGGAGACATCACCGATGTCATGAGCGATCTTTGCGGGATACTGGGAGTCGGGATTATCTGAGGATGTTTCTACCCCGACATCATTTTATGATGTCGGGGTAGAAAGTGATATTACGGTTGTTTGGCACTACGAGCCCCCTGTGTCCTGCCAAATATTCGAATTTCGTGTGGCACTTCCCAATTTCATTCTCATATGGGGGGGGGGGGGCAAACGAACCTTTTCCCAACCGGAACGCAAGCATGCCGGCGGAGAGTTTATGAAAGGATTTTATCCTCCAGCTTACGAAATCTCTCGTAACATTCAGAGTAGTCGGCGCCGCTTGGAACATAGGTATTTTTGATCGAGACGGCCATTTCGCAGGCTGATTCGACACTGTCGAATACTTTCGCGGCCGCGCCCGCGAGGATGGCGGAGCCTAAGCAGGCCGTCTCATCGTTTTTAAGTGTCACGATCTTTTTCCGACACATGTCGGCCTTAATCTGACACCAGAGGGGGCTTTTCGCGCCTCCTCCCATGGAGCGGATCTCATCGCAGTCCGCGCCCAGATAATCCAGACTGCTCTTTAACATGCACGCCACGGATTCCATGATACTTCTTACCGCGTGACCTCTGGTATGTTCCAATGTGAGTCCTAAGAACGCCCCCTTCGCGGCGGGATTGTATCTGGGCATGGTGGAGCCGCAAAGATACGGAAGAAAAGTCAGGCCGTCGCTTCCGGGCGGTACCTGCGCGGCAAGAGCCGTAAGCTCGTCAAAGCTTTCATAATTTTCACAGAAATTGTTTTTAAACCATTTAAGCGCCATGCCGGCGGTGGGAGACCAGGGGAGAAGACAATATTTGCCGTCGTAATTTACGTGACAGGGGATCTTGCTTTCGGGGCTGTAGGCGGGTATCGTCCCCGAAGGAACGAAGACGACCATCGTGGTGCCCGTCATCTCGGTGATAACGCCCTTTTTTACGGCTCCCGCTCCGATGGCTCCCGCTATCTGATCTATGGCGCTTGTCACCACTTTTATGCCGTTATATGTCCCGACAAAGCTTCCGCTTTCAAGGACGCGGGGGAGCTGATTTTTGGAGACGCCTATAAAATCCAGCATTTCGTCCCACCATGCGCCGCTTCGGATATCCATGTAAATCGTGGAGGACTGCAGGGTTCTTTCGGTAACGAACCTGCCGGTAAGTCGGTAGATGAGATAATCCTCAAGGAGAAATATCTTATCGATCCTGGGCCATATGTCGGGGCGGTTATTTTTAAGCCAGAGAAGCTTACACGCGGGCCATGTCGCGGTGATCTCGGGCTGACCCGTCACTTCATATACTTTCCGTTCGCCGAAATGCTCTCTTATGATGTCGGCTTCACGGGACGCGCGGTTATCAAGCCATACGATGGCGTCGGTAAGAGGTTGTCCCTTATCATCCGTCACGATCATGGTTTCGCACTGCGTATCAATGGCAAGCGCGCTGATCTCATGTCCCTTAGAAATTTCCGATAACGCCTCCGAAAAAAGCCGCCAGTACTCTTCGGGCGGAAACTCTATCATGTCTTTGTTTACGGTAAGCGAATAATCCTTGGTAACCGATCCCGCGGGTTTTAGATTTTCATCAAAGAGCGCCGCCTTTAAAGAGGTGGTGCCCACGTCGACTCCCAATAAATATCTCATGATACGCGTTCCTTTCTGTCTGATTGCTGATTGAAGAGGCATTATCGAACGGTAATACCGAAAGATGTGTCACACGCCGCCGACTTTCGCGCGGTACTTACCCGATAAATCAAAATCGCGAAGCACAAAGCTCGATATATGTGACGGCGGGGGACATACGCGCTCACACTTCGATTACGTTCGGTACGGTTTCCCTTATCTTTTCCGTCTCGTCTTCGGCGGAGGGATCCCTGTTTGTGACAATGTAATCCGCGAAGGAGATATCGGAGATCTTCGCGAACGCCGTGCGCCCCAGCTTGTCTGAATCGGCGGCTATGATCCTCGTGGCCGAACGCGCTAGCATAAGATTGTCAATGGCGGCTTCCTGATTGTAGTACGTGGTAAGGCCGCCCTCGGCGCTTATACCGTCCACGGAAAGGATCAGTTTATCGGCGTGATATTTTTCCAGTTGGGAAGCGGCGTCATCTCCGTAGACAAATTGATGTTCGGCATTTATAAGCCCGCCAAGCAGCACCACGTTGTAATTTGCCATCGCGCCGGCTTCAAGGGCGATGGCGACGGAGTTTGTGACGATACTGAGCTTCATGTTCGGGGGAAACATGCGGAAAACGGTGAGGGGAGTGGTTCCGGCGTTTAGCATCACAGTGTCATTTTCCTTAATCATTTCCGAAATTCGCCTGCCGATGGCCTTTTTTTGCTCCCTGTTCGCGAGAAGTCTCTGCCTCATGCTCATATTGTAATACGTCTTATAAGAACTTACGGCTCCGCCGTGTACTCTGGATAAGAGTCCCTTTGCCTCAAGATCCGCGAGATCCATTCGCACCGTGACGTCGGATATGTCAAAGCGGGAGGCGAGGTCATTTACCTTTACGCGTCCGTCCTTATGAAGAAGCTCCAATATTTTTTCTTTTCTCTCGAAAACATCCATCCGTTAATCCTCGAATTACAAAGGTAAGTTACGACGCGGGGTGCGTCTCATCCCATGCTTTTCTAAGCGCGAAAAGCATTTCTTCCACCATGGCGTAAGGATCGGCGGCTTTTATGATACCGCTGGTGCTGCCCGTCGCCTGAGCTCCGAGTTTAATCGTATCGTAGACATCCCTGCCGTTTGAGATGCCCGCGCCCTGAAGAACCATGATGTCGGGATTGATACCGCGCACCGTTTTAATGGTTTCTATCACATAGTCGCGCCCGCTCGTTTTCCCGGTGCCGATAAGCTCGGCAGGCTCCGCCACGATGATATTCGGCGACATGGCGGCGATTTTTTTCACATCATCGATCGTGTCCGCGCAGACGATGGTAGCCAGCCCCACTTCGTCGGCGCGGCGTATGGTCTTTTCGAGCACTTCGGGGGCAAGAGGTTTTTCGGAGTGATTTAACATAACTCCTGACGCGCCCGCGGCTTTTACGGCTTCGGGAAGCACCGAGCCTAAGCCCCTGCCAACGGGCAGAGGATCCATATGCTGCGCGAAAACGAAGATCCTCTCGGTGTTTTGAGAAAGGAGGCCGATGTCGGTATACTGGGGAGTCACGATGACGTCGACATCGTACTTCATGGCGGTCTTATCTATCACTTTGGCGAGTTTTAACATCTCCTCGCCGTAGAGATAGGCTTTCGGACCTATCTCAAAAAACGGAGGTTTGATACCGAAATTTTTCAGCATGATTTTCCTTTCCTGCCGGCGCGACTGTCGGATAACGCTAATTCGAAAAACAAATATACATAACGCGCCGATGCCTGTCAAGAAAAAAATAATCTATTGACAATCATTCAAAACCGATATAAATTACAAACAGAGTAAAACGAACGCAAAACGAAAAGAAAACGAAATTCGGAGGGGATATGATAAGCGAGAGGGCGTTAAGAGCGGCAAGAGACGCTTACGATATTGAGGAAGAGTGCATACGCGAGATGAAGTCGTATTTTGATGACGCGGCTTTTTCGAAGGCCGTAAGTTTACTTGCCCGCGCTCAGCGAATCGGAGCCACCGGCTGCGGACATTCCGGAATCGCCTGCCGGCATTTTGCCCATCTTATGTGCTGCATTGAGCGGCCGGCGAGGTTTATTTCCCCGGCGGAAGCCGTGCACGGGGCGACCGGCTTTTTGCAAAAGGGAGACGTATGCGTCTTCGCCTCGCGCGGCGGCAGTACTGGGGAGCTTTTCCCGATCCTTGACATCTGTAAGAAAAAGGGCGTTTACGTTATCACGGTTACCGAAAACCTTACCTCTCCGCTTGCCAATGGCGCCGACGCGGTCTTAAAGCAGCACGTAAACCGTGAGACGGACAAATACAACACGCAGGGAACGACAAGTACCACGGCGCTTTGCGTGATCTTTCACGCTTTGCAGGCGGCGCTTATCGAGGAGACGGGTTATACGGAGGAACAATTCGCTTTGATTCATCCCGGAGGCGCCGTGGGAGAGAGGCTTAACGGCCCGGGCGGATCCGCGAAGTAAAAAGTCAAAGAGGCTGACGCGTGATTTTAAATCGCGTTTAAAATAATTTTCAGGGAGGATTTTTAAAATGGAGTTTAAAGTGTATCAGAAGGAACTGGAACTGCAGTCAAGAGGCTGGATCCCGACTTTTCACGACATCTCGAAAGAGGTAAAGGAGATCGTGGCTTCCTCAGGGGTTAAAAACGGTACGGTCGCCATCGTCTCTCATCACACGACATGTTCGGTCATGGTTCAGGAATGTTCGCATGACATTGACTCGTTTGATCTGGAGTATCTGCAGCATGATCTATTGGATATCATGAGGAAATTTATTCCCGATTTCACCGAGGAGCACCAATACCGCCATCCCGGCCCCATACACGCCAAATTCGGCCGTTACGTAGACGAGCCCGGCGATTACAGCAGTATGAATACGGACGGTCATCTGCGCAGTGTCTTCTTCGGAAGAAGCGAGACAATGACGATTAAGGACGGGGTGCTTGACGGCGGCGAATTTGCCCATGTTTATTTCATCGACTGGGATCACGTCATAGCAAGAAGAAGGCAGGTTAATATCACTGTTATGGGTACCGCGGAGGATGTCGAGGATCGTAAGTTTAATGACGGGAAGGTGATTGACACGCGCCGTAAGTTCCTTGACGAGGAGAAGGCGTATGACGTTCACTATGATTTGCAGCAGCAAAGATAGGGAAGGAGTTTTTTAATTGGACGCCAAAAGTCTTTTTACGGGAGAGGATGAGGATTTCATCATTCGTATCCGCAGGGAAATTCACGAATATCCGGAAATCGGTTTTGAGCTACCGCGTACGGTGGCCGTCGTCGAACGGGAATTAAAGGCGATGGGTATCGCGTTTACGGAAAAATATTCCGAAGGGAGCGTCGTGGCCGAGCTCGGATGCAGATCTTCCGAATGTTTCACGAAAGATTTCACGGGGAAAACGGTCGCGCTTCGGGCGGACATGGACGCCCTTATGATTGAGGAAGCGTCTGATGTGCCGTATCGCTCCAAAGCGCCGGGGAAAATGCACGCCTGCGGTCATGACACGCATACGGCCATGCTTCTAGGCGCGGCGCGGCTGTTAAAAAGAGCGGAGGATAAGCTTCCCTGCCGTGTGAGACTCATATTTCAGCCGAGTGAGGAGTGCGAGATAAGCGGCGCCTGCCGCATGTGTGAACAGCACGTGGCAGAGGGCGTTGACTTGATAGCGGCTCTTCACGCGGATCCTGATATTGACACGGGGAAGGTGGCTATAAGCGCCGGAAATCAATACGCCGCGTGTCACCCGTATAAGATCGAGTTTTTCGGCAAATCTTCCCACGCGACACTCCCGCATCGGGGCGCGGACGCGCTCGCGATGGCGGTAAAGGCCTACAATGACATTTACCTTATGCGCTGCCGCGAGATTTCGCCGCTTGAGCCTGTCGTTCTTTCCGTGTCCACGCTTCACGCGGGCAGCGCGCACAATATCGTAGCCGATTACGCCGTAATGCAGATTTCCTTCAGATTTTACGGTATGGCCCTTCATGACTTTGTTGACGGAAGGATAAGAAAGATCTGTGAAAACGCCGCGGATGAGCTTGGCGGAAGCTGTAAGTTCACCGATGCCATAAGTTCGCATGTCGTGTCAAATGACGCAGCCGCCGCGGCTCTTATGCGAGACGCCGCGTCAAAGGTGGCTGGAGAGGAAAATGTGATTGACTCTCCCGCAAGGCTGGGTTCAGAGGATTTTTCTCATTATCTTAAATACTGCAGGGGAGCCTACGCGCATTTGGGAGTAAGAAACGAAAGGTGCGGCTGCGTCTTTCCGCTGCATAACGCGAATTTCAAGGCGGATGAAAAGGCCCTTAAAGTGGGCTCACAGGTGCTTGCGCAATTTGTTTTCGATCAGGCATGATCCGGTGATTTTCGCTCAGGGCTGATTCACTGATTTTCGAACGGGAATGATTCATTGATTCTCACTCAGACCTGATTCGGTTATTTTCGTTCAGGGACGATTTATTGATTTTCACTTACGCCTGATCCGGTGATGAGATACTCAGATGGCCACAAAGTCGAAAAAGAGGTACATATGCGATTTTCAAAATTAGCCTCGAATCTTTACGGGAATGTGATCCGCGACATGTTTGACGAGGCCCTTAAGATGACTGACACGATAAGTTTCACTGTGGGGGAGCCTGATTTTATCACTCCCGCGCCCATCATAGAGGAAGCGGTAAAAAGGTGGAAACAGGGGCTTACTCACTATACGCCGAATACCGGCATTCCGAAATTAAGACAGGCCATCGCCAAATTCCACGAAAAGGAGTTCTCAGTCGATCCCGACAGCGAGATAATGGTTTCCTGCGGCGCGGCCGAGGCCATACAGATGGCGATGTTCGCTCTGGTGGACCCGGGTGACGAGGTGGTGCTGGTGACGCCCGCGTGGCCGAATTTCTTCGGACAGATAGCCATGACGGGCGCGAAGCTCGTGAGCGTGCCCGCCCGCGAGGAAAATTATTTCGTGCCTGATCCGGACGACATAAAAAAGGCGATCACGGATAAGACAAAGATGGTCATCATAAACTCCCCTTCAAATCCGACGGGCGCCGTAATAGATCCCGATACCGCGAAGGAGATCGCGGATATCTTAAGGGAGCGCGATGTCTATGTCATATCCGATGAGATATACAGCAGACTGATACATGACGGCAAAAACACGAGCATTACGTCTTTTGAGGGATTGAGAGAGAAGACTGTCTACATAAACGGATTTTCGAAAATGTTCGCCATGACGGGATGGCGCCTGGGATACGCCATCGCCGACGCGAGGATCATACGCAATATGACGCGCCTTCACGAAAGCGGCGTCTCGTGCCTTCCCGCTCCCACTCAATACGCGGCGGCGTACGCGATGGAGCACGGACAGATCTGGATCGATGAAATGGAGCAAAGCTACCGTACGCGCAGAGACCTGCTTTGTTCGCTAATCGATGCGATACCCGGGATATCGGTAAGAAAGCCGAAGGGAGCGTTCTACGCGTTTTGCAATGTCAAGCCCATATTGAAGGCGACGGGGATGAATTCAAAGGAATTTTGCATGGATCTTTTAAAAAAGACGGGAGTTGTCATCATCCCCGGCTCCGGATTCGGAGAGGGCGGCGAGGGATACGTGCGAATAACCTACGCCACGTCCGAGGAGAACATAAGGCGGGGTATGGGAAGACTAAAGGAATACGTGAGCGGGAAAGGAGAGATTTTTTCATGAAAGAGGTAGGGTATTACAACGGTAAATTCGGTGACATAAACGAGCTTGTCTGTCCGATAACTGACAGGGCGGTATACTTCGGGGACGGCTGTTACGACGCGGCTTACATGGCGAACGGGGTTATCCATCTGGCCGACGGTCATATCGACAGATTTTACAACAGCTGCAGGCTCCTTCAAATCCCGTTTTCCATGCCGAAGGAGAAATTAAAGGAGATACTGGCCCGGCTGATTGAACTTTATGACGGAAATGACGGAAAGGGTCTCATATACTGGCAGGCATCGCGGGGTTCGGCCGTGCGCGGCCACGCGTTTCCGGAGGAGGCGAGTCCGAATCTTCTTTGCATGCTTCTTCCGCTTGAGATGACTCCCAAGGATCAGCAGTTTCGCGTGATAACCGTGGAGGATACGCGTTATCAGCATTGCAACATCAAGACATTAAACCTGATTCCGAACGTGATGGCGGCAGAGAAGGCTAAGCAGGCCGGGTGTGACGAGGTTATTTTCCACCGTGGGCCGTACGTGACTGAGATGGCCCATTGCAATGTCTCTTTTATCATAGACGGGGCGCTTGTCCATCATCCGTTTGATCATCAGATACTGGCTGGCATCACACTTAAAAATCTGATCAACGCGGCGAAAAAGGTTAATGTGCCCGTCGTCTCACGCGAAGTGACGCTTACGGAAGCCATGAACGCCGACGAGCTGGTCGTCACGAGTTCCGGCACGCTGTGTACCCGCATTTCCCACGTGGACGGGATACCGGTCGGAGGAAAGGGAGGGGAGGTATTTAAGAAATTGCAGGATAAGGTATGGGAAGAATATCTCGGCGACATAGGAGAAGCGGGCGGCGCGGTTTAAGGACGCGTCCCGGATTCTTCCGTAATTTTAAATCCAGAGATGAGTAAAACCTGAGTTTTGCTCATCCCTGTTAAATCATAAGAGAGGGTGTCGGTGATAATCCGAACATATTTACGCAACGTAAGCGAGATATCGACGGTACGGCTTGGGAGTTAGGATGTTGCGTGTCGGGCGGAAGAGATACCGTGTCGGAAGATACCGTGACGGGGTGCCGCGGCGGAAGATGCCGTGTGCCGTGATATCGTGACAGGAGATAAGATTAAAAGCTCCGGTTGTGGAAAGAGGTAATATATGTACGATACAGTCATTAAGAACGCTTTAATATACGACGGAACGGGAAAGAGCGCTTATTACGGGAACGTGGCCGTTTGTGGCGATAAGATAGCTTACGTGGGGACGGATGATCCGGGATGCGCGAAAGAAACGGTGGACGCCGAGGGACAGGCCATTTCGCCCGGGTTTATAGATGTACATTCACACAGCGATTACATGATCGTTTCAAATCCCCACAGGGTTCACGTGCTGCAAATGGGAGTTACCACGGAGCTCGCGGGAAATTGCGGCATTTCCAGAAGCCCCGCGCTGCCCGGGATTTCGGGAGGCGCCATAAGCTCCATAAAACACGGCGGCGAGGCGGATCACCTCTGCGCGTCGGCCGCGGAGGAGATAGATGAGGTAAAGTCGCTTCCCCTCGGTGTAAATCAGCAGTATTTTACGGGACACGGCGTACTTCGGGCGGACGTGATGGGAGTGGAGGATCGCAGGGCGACGGACGCTGAGATAACGCGGATGCAAGAGCTTTTGGATACGGCCATGAAAGAAGGCACGGCCGGGATTTCCACCGGCTTATCCTACGTGCCCGGCATTTACAGCGATACGAAAGAGCTTGCCATGCTCGCGAAGACGGCGGGCGAGGCGGGCGGCATTTATACCACGCACTCCCGCTCGGAATCGATGGGACTTTTCGATTCTGTAAGAGAATGTATCGAAATCGCGAGGATCGCGAACGCTCCAGTTAATATCTCGCATTTTAAGTGCGTGGGCAAAGTCTTTTGGAGCCGCTGCGAGGAGGCGCTTTCCATGATAGATGACGCCATCGCGGAGGGACTTGATATCTCGCTTGACGCCTATCCTTACATAGCCTGTTGCACGACGACGCTTTCCGCGATACCGCCGCGTTTTCTGGATAAAGGCGTGGACGCGTTCGCAGAAAGCCTAAATGACCCCGATGTCGTAAAGGCCATTTATCATGAGATCTACGAGGTAAATGACCCGAGCTGGGATAACAGCATGTATTACGTGGGACTTGAGAATTTCCTTATCGCGCGCGCCGACGCGACGCCCTGGGCGAAGGGACTGACCTACGCGGAGGCGGCAAAGAAGATGGGTCTTTCTCCGTTCGACGGGATGATTGAGCTTCAAAAGCGAAATCGCGGTCAGATAATGGACGTGCGGTTCGGCATGTGCGAGGAAAATGTCGAGACAATCCTAAGTCACCCCAAGTGCATGGTGGGCTCAGACGGCCCTTACGAATCGGGAGATACGTTTACTCATCCGCGCAGCTTCGGGACATTTCCGAGGTATCTGGGAAGATATATCCGCGAGAAGGGGATTCACAGCCGCGAGGAGGGGATACGGCGGCTTACATCGATGCCTGCGAAACGCTACGGGCTGCTTTCAAAGGGAGAGTTAAAACGCGGATATGACGCGGATCTGGTGCTCTTTGACTATGACAGGATCAGGGATCACGCGGATTATAAGGATCCCTTCGCGGCGAACGAAGGAATCTCGCGGGTTTACGTGGGCGGTCGCCTGGCGCTTAAGGATAACGAGCCTACGGGAGTATGGAACGGAAAATACATTTATCCGAGTCATAAGACAGGAAGGGTCTAACGCCACGAGTGGGTGTGCGAACTCTTAAATATTTCACAGTTTACGCTGTACATTATCAGGATATCGCGAGAGGCGAAGGTAAAAGTGCCCGGGCGAATCGCCTAAAGAAGAGATCGGCAGGAAATTTTAAATCATCGTAAAGAGGCGGCGGATGCCCGTAGAATAGGGGATCTTACAGGATTTAGAGGCAAATTTTAACGGTAGTGTTTGACACTGTCATAAGTGAAAAGGAGGCAAGACTTATGGGAAGGCTTAAGATAGGATGGGCGGAAGTCAGTATCACACCGGATAAGAAGATATCTCTCGCGGGGCAGTTCGCGGAGCGCATTTCCGAATATGTGGAAAAGCCTCTTACCGCCACGGCTTTCGCGGTGGATTCCGGTGACGAGCAGATGGTGATATGCAGTATGGATCTCGGGAGTATTCAGTACAATCTGGTCGAAGACGTTAGAGAGGAACTTTCCGGGAACGACCTGGGACTTGACCCGCGCAAGGTGATCATTGCGGCCATACATACCCATACGGGCCCGGTATATCCCACGGCGAGGCGCAACGGACAGGAGCGTAAGGTAGTCGCTTTCAGCTCCACGGCATTATTAAAGTCCATGCTTCCTCCGGGAAAGAAATATGTGGAAAAGGTCAACATCAGTTCAAACAGTGAGATCGCGACGGGTGAGGAGATTTACGAACTGCTCGTAAATCGCACTGTCGAAGTCATCCTTAAGGCATGGAAAAACCGCGCCGAGGGCAGTTTCACGAACGCCTTCGGACGCGCCGCCGTGGGTATGTGCAGACGGGTATCCTACAGCGACGGCTCCGCCCAGATGTGGGGTGACACGGATACCGCCGTGTTTTCCCGGCTTGAGAGCGGGAGCGACACCGGTATCGAGCTTTTGTACGTATTTGATAAGGATAAGAAGCTGACCGGCATTGTCGCGAATATAGCCTGCCCCGCGCAGTGCGTTCAGCACCGGCTCTTTGTGTCTCCCGATTACTGGGGAGAGGCGAAAATGCTCTTAAGGCGGCATTTCGGCGAGGATATTTTCCTGCTTCCGCTTTGCTCCTACGCGGGCGATCAGTGCCCGGTGGATCTGATTCGGTGGGTGGAGCCTGAAAGCGACGTACACGATCCGAACTTAAAACGCGATAATCCGCCGAAGCGAAAAGCCGATCCTTCCATGTTCGATATCGCGGGCATGAAGAAGGCAGGAAGGCGCGTGGCTTCCGAGATCATAAACGTATATGAGGACGGTCTTGACGCCCCGCAGGAGGATCCCGTGTTCATTCATCATGTGCGCGACATGCAGCTGCCGCTTCGCCGGGCGACTCTTAAAGAACTTGACGGCGCGAAGCGGGCGGTAAGTGAATACATCAGGGATAAAGAGGGGGACGTGGATTTTAACGACGCGGCGAAACTTCAGGTACACCTTGGGATAATGCTGCGATTCGCGGAGCAGGATACCAGAGACACTGTGGATACGGAGGTTCACATCATAAGGCTGGGAACCGTGGCGTTTACGTCCAGCCCGTTTGAGGTATTTATAGATTACGGAAATCAGATAAGGGCCCGCAGCAAGGCGGAGCAGACCTTCCTTATCGAACTCGCGAACGGCGCGAAAGGATATCTTCCCACCGAAGACGCCGAGAAGGGTGGGCATTACAGCGCGTTTATCTCCAGCGGCGAAATCGGCCACGAGGGCGGAGAGCAGCTCGTCAGGGAGACTTTGCAGGACATACGCGACATGTTCGGGGAAAATTAAAGCCGTGGTTTTAAGAAGCGCGAACCTCGCGGCGGAGATCCGCTCATATCCGTATGATTAGGGGACATGCGCGAGACATGGGGAAAGTTTGTATGCTTCGCTTTCAAAACTACCTTTCTGACTTGATAAACAAGTCAGAAAAAACGGTTTGTTATGAAGGAGTCACTTACGTGGCTCCTTTTTTCGTCTGCGCCACTCGGAGGCGCCCCTCATGGCGGTGGAGATAAGAAGTATGCCCACGGCTATGCCCGAGGCTACGATAAGAGCGTGGCCTCCGTATGAGATAAAGCCGTCCAAATCGCCGTTCGCGACTCGGTTCGCGGCGTAATATATGTCGGCGCCCGGAAGAAGAGGGATGGAAGATATGACCAGATAGGAGATGGCGGGCAATTTGCGTATGCGTGCCATGATTTCCGCGTATAAAGAGCCGCAGGCCGCCGCGCCGAAGTAGGCTGTCATATCGCCGCAGCCCGCGAAATGCAGCAGAGTGTAGACGCCCCATGTAACCACGCCTCCCAGGACGCATAAGATACTTCCCTTCCCGTGGATGTTAAAAACTATCGTAAATCCGGTGCATCCGATGAGGCATCCCACGCACTGCGTGATAAGGTTTGAGGAGCCGGAAGCCTGATAGGAGGCGAGATTCCACAGAGAATCGGATAAGTACCACGCCGCTCCGGTGCCGGCCGCTATGGCCGCCGCGATCATAAAGACCTGCGCCAGTCGGATAATGCCGGAGTTCGTGTCTCCGAAGATGATATCGCGGATGGAGTTTGTGAAAAGAAGCCCGGGAACGAGAAGCATTATCGCGCCTATGATCGGTTTATCGGCATTTGCCGCATGAAAGGCGGCGCCCATCGCGTAAGCGGCAAAGGCCGTCAAAAAAGCCGTGATGATGGTTCGAAAGAAGTGATTTACGCCGAGATCGTCCATCCAGCCCGAGAATATCCCTATCAGGAGGCCGCATACGCCGGATATCAGACATTCGGTCAGATTTCCGCCGAAAAAGAGCGTAAATCCCGCCGCCGTCAGGACATAGCCCAAAAGATTTATAACGCGCGGGTAATGAAGCCTCGAGTTTTCCGTATCATTAAAATACCGTAGGGCATCCTTCGGTTCGGGCGTATTTTCGCATATCAGTCGGCTTAAGTTGCTGTAGCGCTCCACACCGTCAAGGTCCGTCCCGTGCTGTCCGATTCGCCTCATTCGTGTAAGGGGTTTGCCGTCCTCGGACATGATGCTGACTATGACGCAGGTGGGAAGAGCGTTGACTTCGGATGAAAGACCGTAGGCCGTCATCACTCGGTTTATGCTTTCCTCGACGCGAAAGGTTTCGGCACCCGATACCGCGAGACGGTATCCGAGCTCCGTCGCCATATCAAGTAAATGATTGTAATCCAAACTGTAAATCTCCCTTAATTTCTTTGCCGGGCGCGGCTTCATTTTGCGGTGGTAAATATTTAAACGTCGGGACAAAAGTACCGTCCGGCGCCCAAACAGTCTAACATTTCAAATTTAAAAGAACAAGATGGAAATTTAGGAGCGGGGCA
>CAYLRF010000002.1:62202-70379 GCA_964385995.1 uncultured Faecalimonas sp. | reverse complement strand
TTCGCGCGGGAGGTACGTCGGTTACGCAAAAAGGTGAAAATGTCTCTGTCGTCGCCGGATTTATATGTTCGCGCGGGAGATCCGTCCGCGTAAGGAGGGAGGTACGGAATCAAAGACAGTAAAATTCGTTGAAAACCCGCGGAATTCGGAGTATAAAAGAGGTGAAGAATCACCCGGAGCATTGAAACTATGTATATGTCAAAACCTCTTTATCAATATGAAGACCTGAAAGTCTTTCCCATGCCGTCCGCCGTATCCCCGTTTTGGATAGAGATGGCGGGCACCTCATATTGCGACGGTGATTATCATCTGCGGCGCGATCATGCGAGGGTCTGCGTCGGTGAGTACATCATAAGCGGGAAAGGCACGCTTCTTATCGAGGGCAGGACCTATCATCCGCAGGCCGGGGATATCTATATCCTTCCGGAATTTACGGAACACGAATATTTCGCCGACGCTAACGAGCCGTGGACAAAGATGTTTTTTAACGCCCGAGGGACAGGCATTCCCCTATTGTTAAACGCGTTTGAAATGAAGAATCGATTTCTGTTCACACACTGTGAGCCGCTGCGTCCGATCTTTGAGGAAATCCTGGCAGAGACGCGCCGGGATCTGCCTGATGACGAAATAATGGTCGATTGCTGCGCTCTGTTCGTGCGATTGCTTTTCTGCCTGTACAACAGGATAAGAAACACCGACGGGACACTGTCGGAGGCGCAGGATATCAAGGCATTCATCGAGAACAACCTCGATCGTCGCCTTTCAATGAGCGAGATAGCGGCTCATATTTACCGCTCGAAGGATTACACGAATCGGATTTTCAAGCGATATTATGACACGACTCCCTATCTGTACTATATGCGGATGCGCATGGAGAAGGCGAGGGTACTGCTGCATGACACGTCCCTTACGATTGAGGAGATTTCAGAACGGTTGGGTTACAGGGACGCGAAGAGCTTTTCAAAGCAATTTCACTATATGATAGGGATGAGTCCTTCGGGTTACCGAAAACTCGATTTCAAGGCGAGAAAGGTGGGCGGGGAAACTTAAGGGAAAATTCCGAAAGGAAAGTCACATAGAAGTCATTATACGGGACACCGTCAGGGACATGACCTGACGGTGTCTTTTTAATGCCGCGTACGCGAAAGACGCGGCATGGATGGTATTACGGATTTTGCACATTTGACAGGAGTTTCTTGGCGCTCCCTGCACATACTCTCCGAATTTGTCCGATTTTTTGCGTGAAATCACCCGCGACGTCTGCAAATTGTATTTCGTACTTTTTAAGTTGTATAACCTGTTGACCGAATTATAGGGGGGGGGGGTATTATTTAGAAAATTCATATGTTACACGCAAAATCCTCCCGTTAAGTCGTCCTGATTGGTGGGGCAGGTTTATCCCGATTCTTACGGAAAGGCAGGTCTTATATCCCGGTATGAAAAAAAGCGGCCCAAAAAGCGCGGTGGTAAAGAAAAAACGTAAATTCGACCTCTTTCCCTATTTCATGATTCTGCCCACATTCACGGGTTTGGCGATATTCAGTTTCTGGCCGTTTTTAAAGACCGTCATATCCTCGTTTTCCGTAACCGATGAGTTCGGGGGATGGATAAAGTGGGCGGGTCTTTACTTTTGGAAGGAATTTTTCACGGGACAGAAGGGATATTTAGCGACTATCCTTAAGAATACTCTTGTCTTCGCGCTTATGAATTTTATATTCACATTCACTTCCGGGATGTTTCTCGCGCTTCTTTGTACGAAGAGGGGGAAGTTTCATAAGTTCTATCAGACAATATATGCCATTCCCATCGCGATTTCCTCCGTCACGGCCAGTATCATGTGGGGCTTTATCTTCATGGGTAACGGCGGCCTCATGAACACATGGACGGGTCTTGACATAGATTGGCTGAGAAACGAGAAGACCGCCCTGCTCGTGATCTCGATCATCACTTCATGGACGCACATGGGCACGTCTTTTTTGCTTCTTCTGGCGGGTTTCAGGGGAGTTTCGGAGGACGTGCAGGAGGCGGCTATAGTCGACGGCGCCGGGAGCTTCACCAGAGCCGTGAAGATCATGATACCGATGGCCTCACCGCAGATATTTTACGTGATATTCACAAACATCCTTTCCGCGCTTATGACCTTCACTCAGATAAAGATGCTGACAGGCGGAGGACCGAAAGACGCGACGCGCACTCTCATGTACGTGATTTACGATCGGGGCGTCTATCTTCGGCAGTACGAGTATTCATGCTGCGCATCCATCGTGCTGTTTCTTTTGGTCTTTATCGTAACCAGGATACAGTTTTCTTTGAGGATAAGATGGTTCATTACGAATAAGACGCGGATGTCGAACCGATATCGGATCGGCGGTAAAGAGAAAGTCTGAAGGCGGTCTTTCGAATCTGTCTTTGTGCCGCGGGAAAAGCGCGTCGGGAACAGAAAAAATATGAAAAAAACGAGCGTGAAAAAAAGGATAAAGATGTCGGTCTCCGAGATCGTGAAGATAGCCGTGGCCTTTCTCGTGATACTGCCGGTACTGATAGCGGTGATCGTATCGTTTCAGACTGTGGAAGAAGTAAGCCGCCTCCCGTACAGGCTTACGCTGGAGCACCCGTCATTTGACAATTACATATACGCGCTTGGAAGGCTCAATCTTTTTACTTATCTTAGGAACTCGTTTATTCAGATATTGATGCGCGTGCCCATGCAGATCGTCACGAGCCTGATGGCGGCATACGCGTTTTCGCATTTTGATTTTCCTTTTAAAAATACGCTCTTTGCAATCATGCTCGCGGCGATGATGATCCCGGGGGAGACCGTCATAGTGACGGTGCTTAAGATGGTGGTTAAGTGGGGATTTATAGACACTTACATGGGACTTGCCGTAAACGGTTTGGTTAGCGCGGGGGCGACGTTCATGTTCAGACAGGCCATGCTCTCGTCGCCGAGGTCTCTTTGGGAGGCGGCGAGGATAGACGGCTGCGGTCGGATCAGATATTTCACTCGCATACTCATTCCCATATGTAAATCGATCATCACTGCGCAGGTACTGCTGGCAGTCATAGGTACGTACAACGATTATCTCTGGCCAATGCTTGTCACCACCAGGGATTCGATAAGGACTGTTCAAACCGGGGTCGCCTATCTTACGGGAGTGGCGAATCAGGGATATACGATGGCGGCGGTTCTTCTGGTGCTTCTTATTCCCATCCTGCTTTTTATTTTCGGGATAGATCGCATCGTGGAGGGCGTGACCGCGGGCGCGGTGAAGAATTAAAAGCATGTAAAACGGGTTAAAGGGAAGTGTCGGGCGGAGTGGAAAAACGGAATAAGAAAAAGGAGGACGAAAGAGTATGAAAAAAAGATTCAGGTTACTGCTTACGGCGGCGGTTGCCATGGCGGCCGCGGTATTTATAGGCGGCTGCGGAGCGAAGGGCGGCGGTGATAAAGCGTCGGGGACAAAAAGCGAAGTCGGCGGCACTCAGGCGTCATCGGGGAAAAAGACGGATCTGGTTTTCTGGGTGCATTACTCCGACGACGGACTTGAGGCCATCTATAAGCTTCAGGACAAGTTCAATAAGCAAAGCGACAAATACCGTCTCAAGGTGGAGTATGGCGGAAGTCAGGTCGAGACCAGACAAAAGCTCGCTTCCTACGACAAAAAGAATTATCCTTCGCTTTTCACATGCGATCCGGACGCCATGTACGATTATGAGCACGCGGCATATGTGAAACCTCTGCAGTATTTTCTTGATAAGGATAAGGACAAATGGACGGATGATATCTTCCCTTCGGTGAAGAGGGCGTATTCGAGCGCGGACGGAAAGACGATGCTGGGAGGCCTCATGGGCGTCAGCATCAAGGGCTGGTACGTGAATCTGGACATGATTGAAAGCGCGGGGTACAAGCTCGAGGATATCACGAGTTTGGAAAAAGTGGCCGAGATCGCGCAGGCTGTCCATGACAAGGGTCTTTGCAAATACGGATATACGCCCTACTCGAACCATGAGATAGTGGAAATGCTTTCTTATCAGGGAGTGCCGGTGTTTGATCAGGATAACGGATATTCGGGCGACGTCACGAAATGCCTTTTTAACGAGGGGGAGACGAAGAACACGCTTAAAAAGATACTGTCGCTTTATTCGAAGATGGCGCAGGGCGGATCGTTTTATTACGGCGGCGGCGGAGCGCAGGGGTACAGCATGTTCACGAATCAGCAGGAGGCGTTCTGGGGCGGCACAAACTCATTCGTATATAACATTAAAGATTTAAAACTTCCGTTTAAGTGGGCGTTCATACCGGCCGTGGGCGTGGACGGGAACGCGAAATACAAGGGATGCGCGATGCCGGAGGGGACCGGTATCTTCGTATGCGACACCGGTGACGAGGCGGAGATGCAGGGAGCTTATGAGGTGATAAAGTTCCTCGCAGAGCCGGAAAATCAGGTCGAGTGGTGCACATACAGAGGATACGTGCCGTATACGAACGCGGCCGCGAACAATGAGAAATGGTTAAAGTGGAGTAAGGAGGTCTTCCCATCGGGTCAGAAACTGGTGGAACAAATCAAAAACACCCCGGAGGACTTAAGGCTTCCTTATAATCCCGTCGCGCAGGCCACGCAAAGCGCCGACAACAGACTGGGAAATCTCATATCGTCCGATCCGAAGGGGAACCTTGACTCTTACATCAAGGAAGTATCTGACAGTATCAATACTTCGCTTGAGTGGATGAACATACGAAAATAGCCGTCTGCGGTAATAACGCGGGATACGTTATCACGTGAGATATGATTTAAAGAGAAGGGAGGGACGGTTTTTATCCGGATTTCACACCCTGACCTTACTTTTACGGCACCGGATAGATCGAAAAAACATGAAAAGACACGGGTATTTTACGGTTTTTGCCGCCGTTTTGACGGCGCTCATCCTCGCGCTTACAGGCTGCGGCTGCGCGGGAAAAGATTCAAAGGAAGGTGCGCTGACGGAAGGAGAAGAAATAACCGCCGGCAAAGGCTCATCATCGACAAACAGTGACGAAAGCGCCAATGATAAGACCGACGGGGACGCCTCCGATTCCGAAACGGTCGGCGTATCCGACAGCGAACTCACATCCGAGGAGGCCTTTGAGTTTAAGTACACCGATATCATCCTTGACAGGAAGCTGACGGAGGGAAAACTCGCGTTCTACTTTTTCAGAGGCGGGGACTCATGGAACTCGATTCGCGGGACGATGGGAGACGGAGATAATTTCCTCATCATCGCGCCCGACGGCACGACGATGCTCATAGACTGCAACCTTCCCAATCTCGGCGCACAGCTCGTATATGAGCTTCAAAGGCTGGGAATAAACAGGATTGACTATTTCTTAAATACCCATCCGCACATAGATCATCTGGGAGGTTTTTCCGTATTGGCGAAGAACATCGAGATCGGCCACGTATACACGTCGGTAATCGACCTTACGTGGAAGCAGAATTCCCTGAACGGGAAATATCAAAAGAAGATGTATCAGATCATGGAGGAGAAAGGCATTCCCCACACCATATTAAAAGAAGGCGATACCTTTACGCTCGGAAGCGACGTCCAGGTGAAGGTATATAATCCGCCCGCCGAAGAGACGCACGAGAATCACGATTACAGCCTTGACGAGAATGAGTTTTCGCTCCTTTTGAAGTTCACATATAAAAATTCCAGCTTCCTTGTGGGCGGAGATATGCAGAACCGTCCGCCGAAAGCCATGATGGAAGACAGGGTGGTGGCAAAGTACGGCTCGGAGCTTCGGGCCGACGTATGCAAGGTAAATCATCACGGATACGGAGGCGAGGGCATAACCGTATCGGAAGGCTGGTTAAAGACGGTAAATCCGAAAATATTCGTGTGCCAGAAATCCACCATATCGTCTATGGAAGAATACATGAAATTCTGGAAGACGGGTGCCCTGCTTCTTCATACGGCGCTTGACCGAACGGTTCTCATATATACCGACGGTGACGGCACATACGACGTGCAGGTGGAGATGGATCGCACGTCAAATGAGTACGGAAGCATACCCGCCGAAAACGGCCATATAAAAGTGAAATAAAAGGAGGATGTCATGGGAGACAATATCAAAGACAAGAGCGCCGCAAAGGAAAAAGGCGCCGCGGGGAGAAGGAGAAAGCCGATTATCGTGTCAGCGGTGATTCTTTGCGCCGCCGTCATCGCCGTCGTCATCATCTTCTTACTTCTAAAATCCGATAAAGGCGACACGACGGAGACGACAAAAAAACCGGGAGGCACGACAGATAAAACAGAGGTTGTCGAGCTCCCGGCGCAGGCGACCGCGAAAGATCAGAAGACCTTAAGGGAGCTTCTTGAGGCAAACGGAGACTGCCGCGTCACGGTGACGGACGACGTTACGATAGACAGCAAGTCCGTGTATGTTGTCGGCAATAAAACCATAGAAGGCGACGGGCGTATTACCATGTCCTTGAGCTCAAAGGTATACAGCGACATTCTCACGGTGGAAGACGGCGCGAGTCTTACATTGGACGGAGTTACGATAGACGGAAACGGTGTCGCCAACTGCGTGAGGGTGGAAAACGGAGGAAAGCTTAAAGTCGAGTCCGGAGGGCTGATCTGCGGCGTGCTCAGCGGCATAGATAACTTCGGCGAAGTCGTGATAACGGGAGGAAATATCGCCGACAGCCTGAGCATAGGAATTTTGGTACACGAAGACGCGACACTGGATATATCGGGAGGAACAGTGCAGGGCTGCGTCGATCCCGGCATTCATAACTTAGCCGGCGGAAAAGTAAAAGTAAGCGGTGACGCGCTCTTTCAGGAGAATATCTGCTTTTCGATATACAACAAGGGCGACTGCGACATAACGGGAGGGATTTTTAAAAATTCTCCCTGGACACTTATATGCAACCAAGGCAACATGGACATCAACCCGAAGAAGCCGATGACTTGGGAGAACATAGACTCATACGCGCTTACCGATATGGGTAAAGACGCGGTGCTTAACATGAGTAACGTGACGATAAAGCACTCCGGGAAGGAAGAAAAGAATAAAATCTATATTCAGGATCACGCGACCGCGAACATTACCGATGTCAATATACAGGGAGGCCTTTATTCCGGGATAATGGCGGATACGGGTGCTTACGTGACGCTGGATAATGTTACGATATCGGGAGTCGAAAAAGACGGCATACAGGTATGCGGAGCGGACACCGTCCTGAAGGGAAGAGATGTCGTCATAGAAAATACCGGAAGAAACGGGATAAATACTTACAGCAAGGGCACGGCGGATTTCACGGATCTTACTGTGACGAATGTAAAGCAAAGGGGCCTCAGCATAGACGGCGAGGGAACAGGCTTTACGGCGAGAGACGTGATTATCGACGGTGTGGGCGACTCGGGCATCAGAGTATATAAGAAGGCCGTGGCCACGGTAGACGGCGCGACCGTATCGGGCGATATCAAGGGAACCGGGGTGGCGGTCTATGACTCGGGCACCCTGCTCGGTAACGATCTGACCGTGAAGGCGTCGGGAGCATACGCGTTAAACGCCTACACCGGCGGGAGCGTCGGCACGGAGGACAAACCCTTTAAGGACATCACCGTAAGCGGGGCGAAACAGGGCGGTATCAGCGCGGACGGCGGCGCGAAGCTGTATCTTACGGGACTTGTAAGTGTCTCGGATTCGGAAAATCAGAGTGATAAAGACGCCGTTCGTTTATGGGCGTCGGGTACGCATCTTACCATGACGTCAGGGGAGATGAAGATCCAAGACGCCGCTAAGAGAGGTTTTCAGATTTACGAGGGCGCCACGGCAACTCTGGATAAACTTACGGTCGATACGACGAGAGGGCAGACGGCGTGCGTGAACATCAACGGCAGCAATAAGAGCGGGACGACGTTTACGGCAAATACCGTAATCGTGAAGAACGCGGGCACGCAGGGAGTAAATGTATATAGCGGTGCCAAGGCGGAGATTAGGAAGGCCCTTACGGTTACGAACGTAAAGCAAAGTGGCATCAGCATAGACGGCGAGGGAAGCGAAATTACGGTAAAGAACGCTTTGATAGAAAACACGGGCGACTCGGGCATAAGAGTATATAAAAAAGCGGTGGCTACGGTAGACGGCGCGACCGTATCGGGCGATATCAAGGGAACCGGGGTGGCGGTCT
>CAYLRF010000002.1:50242-62102 GCA_964385995.1 uncultured Faecalimonas sp. | reverse complement strand
ACGGTAGACGGCGCGACCGTATCGGGCGATATCAAGGGAACCGGGGTGGCGGTCTATGACTCGGGCACCCTGCTCGGTAACGATCTGACCGTGAAGGCGTCGGGAGCATACGCGTTAAACGCCTACACCGGCGGGAGCGTCGGCACGGAGGACAAACCCTTTAAGGACATCACCGTAAGCGGGGCGAAACAGGGCGGTATCAGCGCGGACGGCGGCGCGAAGATAACCGTGACGGGCAGTGTATTCGTAAATGAGGAGGGTAGCGTTAACAGCTACGGCATAAGGGCATGGGGAGACGGTACGGTCGTGTCAATAAAGTGCGATAGGCTGTCCGCGGCCTCTTTAGAAAAACAGAGCATTTTCTCACAGGTGAAGACGCTCTTTAAGTCGCTGATTTCGGGTGACGTGAAGGCGCAGGGTGAGGAAAACACTTCATATATAAAGGGCGCGTCAAGCGGCGGCGTCATCGTTCACAGCGGGGCCGAATTGGAGCTTGAGAATATCGATGTAACCGACAGCGGCGGATTCGCGGTCACGGCGTCCGGGGTAAATGAACGTGATAAGAAAAAGCCGGCCTCGGGTAAGACATCCACGTTAAAACTTACCGGGGTTCGCGTCTTAAAGGCGGATAAGGATCGCAGCGCCGTGGGCAGAGGCATAAGCATAACGGAGGGCGTGACGGCGACATTAAAAGACGTGACGGTAAAGGACGTGGCAAAGAAGAATCCGGCAACAGATGGCGACACAATATACGCGGAGACCGCAATCAATGTAGGCGGCGTCGGGATTTACGTATCGGCTGCCCTGGAGCTTAGCGGCCGCGCCGTGGTGGATACGAGCGTCACCGTGGAAGCGGATGACGGTGGGAACGGACTTTTGCTGGAAGGTTGTGTCGGAAGGTCATTTCTCGTATATAAGGGAGCTAGGATAACTTCCGCCAAGAATGTGACGATCAGAAAATCCGGAGATTACGGCATACAGGTAAGTGAGGGGTCTTTCGCCGATATAACAAACCTGCAAGTCGAGGACACGAATAACGCTACCGGCGTTCAGGCATTTAAGGCGAACAGCGTCATTAACATACACGGCGGATCGGTAAAGGGCGCCGTCAGATACGCGATAGACGCCGCGCAGGGAGGCACGATAAACCTGTACGATGATATTACGATAGATAAGGCTTATACCGGAGATGTGCCCTGGGAGCGGGATGTCGGTATCTGGTCGGAGACCGGTTCAACCGTCAACGTATACGGAAATGTGACTATAAAAAACGCGACTCTGCCTATTAAAAGGGGCGGTACCATAACGGGAGAGGAAAACATCACGATCGAGCCTTAACTTAATATCAGACTGTTAAACCGGACGTTTTTTTGATAAAATATCCATGGCGATTCGTTGAAGGGAGGCGAAGGCCATGGATATTTTTGATGTACTGACGCTCGTGGGAGGCTTAAGCCTTTTCCTTTTCGGCATGAATGTCATGGGAGGCGCGCTTGAGCGACGCGCGGGCGGAGAGCTGAGGTTCTTACTCGGTAAGCTTACCACCAATCGAATCGCGGGTCTTCTCACGGGACTCGGGATAACGGCCGTCATACAGAGTTCTTCCGCCACGACGGTCATGGTGGTAGGCTTTGTCAACTCCGGCCTTATGACATTAAGACAGGCAATCAATGTCATTATGGGCGCGAATATCGGGACGACGGTGACGGCATGGATATTGAGCCTTGCCGGGATCGGGGGCGACAGTCCGATTATCCGTCTGCTTTGGCCCACATCCTTCGTGCCGGTTCTCGCGCTTGTCGGCATTATCCTGTACATGTTCACGAAGGATGATAAGAAAAAAGATACCGGTACGATCCTGCTCGGGTTTGCCACATTGATGTTCGGGATGGAGACCATGACCGGCGCGGTCTCGGGCCTTAAAGATGTACCGGCATTTCAGAATCTGTTTATTCTGTTTAAAAATCCTCTCCTCGGAGTATTGGCGGGCGCCGTTCTCACCGCGATTATACAGTCAAGTTCGGCCTCGGTGGGTATCCTGCAGGCGTTAGCCGTGACGGGACGGGTATCTTACAGCGCCGCCATTCCCATCATCATGGGGCAAAATATCGGCACCTGCGTGACGGCGATGATTTCGTCCGTCGGAGCCAATAAAAACGCGAAACGCGCCGCCACGGTCCACCTTTTATTTAACGTGATCGGAACGGCGGTATGGCTTCCGGTATTCGGCGTGATTCGTGCCGCATTTAAACCCGCGATACTGGATAAGCCCGCGTCGCTTCCGGGGATCGCGGTGATACACTCTGTCTTTAACATACTTTGTACGCTGCTTATTTTCCCGCTTGCGGGCTTCCTTGAGGCATTGGTGAAAAAGCTGATTCCCGACTCGAAAAAGCCGGAAGCTGAGCCCGAGCTTGACGAGCGCCTTCTTATGACGCCTCCCATCGCCCTTACGCGGTGCCGCGAGGTCGCGGCGCAGATGGCGGAGGGTGCCGTAAGCGCCCTGAAAGAGAGCCTTCACTGCGTGAAAGAGTATTCATCCGATCTTGCCGCGTCGGTTCGGGAAAAAGAGGAGCTGGATGATCATTACGAAGATATTCTGGGCACTTATCTGGTGCGTTTAAGTTCCCGTCAAATAAGCGAGGATGACAACGCGGAGGTAACGAAGCTTCTTAAAATGATAGGGGATTTCGAGCGAATCTCGGATCATGCGGTTAATATCCTGGAGTCGGCCGAGGAACTTCGCGATAAAAAACTTGTCTTCACGAGCGCGGCGTCCCGCGAGCTGGATATCATCTTCGCGGCGGTAAGCGAGATATCCGATCTTTCCCTGAACGCTTTCTTAAGTGACGACCCGGAAGCGGCGTCCCGCGTCGAGCCGCTCGAGCAGGTGATCGACGGACTTAAGGAGCAGCTTCGCACCAATCACATCAAACGGCTGCAGAGGGGAGAGTGTACCATAGAGCTGGGTTTCGTATGGTCGGATTTACTCACGAATCTGGAACGCACTTCCGACCACTGCTCCAACATCGCGGGCTGCGTTATTGACATGTCGCGGCACAATATGAATTTGCATGAATCTCTCCGGGAGATAAGAGACGGCGACGGGCAGTTTAGGAAAGATTTTAATTTCTACAAGGACAAATACGCGCTGCCCACGTAAGCGGCGGAAGGCGCGGGCACACCCCGGGAAGAACGTGCGCAGAGGGTGATAAGCCTTATTTTTGCCGTTACTTTTCGCGTCAAGCGCGTATGTTCGATTCACGGCTGCGCGGCGTGTTTCGTGATTTTAATTTCGGCTTATTATCTTATCGGACGAGCCAGTATATCCGAGAGTGGGATACGCAAGTCAAAGATATACCGATACCGGGATACGTAAGTCAAAGATATTCCGATTACCGGGTTACGCAAGTCAAAGATATTCCGATTACCGGGAGGATGTTATGAACGCTTCATATTTTTTAAATGAGTACACCGATCGTTATCCGCTCTATGAGTGTTTTCCCGCGGTCGTGAAAGTGGGAGAGCGCGTCACGGTAAGCATCGTGCCGGAGGGGAGCTGCCGCTTCTTCAGAGAAGATAAAGAGTACGAGCTTTGGATAGGCGCCATGACGGATGATATGTCCGACTATTATCCGAGGCCAGAGCCAAACACCGACTGTCACGCGAAGAACGGGTACCTTGTATTCGAGTGTGTTTTCGGGCGGGAATCGGAGTATTCGGTGAGATTTCGCGAAAGGGGCGGCGAGTATACCGAGACCTCTGTATACGCGGTGAGAGAAGATCTCTTTAACCTTCGTCCGCTGAAAGGGAATTTTCATACCCACTCGATGTATTCCGACGGAAAAGACGACGTGGCTCTGACGGCGGCGAGGTACCGCGAGGAGGGTTACGATTTCTATACGCTTACCGATCATAACCGCTATTTCACGTCGGTGATGGCTGCCGAGGCCTACGAGGGGGTAAATCTCGGCATGTGCATTGTGCGCGGCGAGGAAGTGCATACCCCGGGGTCGAATCTGCATTTCGTTCACGCGGGAGGAAGCCAAAGCGTCGATGAGATATATATAAATGACAGGGCGCGGTTTGACGCTGAAGTAGCCCGGATAGCAAAAACTCTGGGAAATGTCCCCGCGCGTTACAGGCAGAGGATGGCGGAGGCCGTGTGGGGGTGCGAAAAAGCCCATGAGGCGGGCGGGATCGCCATTTTCGCGCATCCGTTTTGGAGAAGCAATATTTATAATATTTCCGAGGAATTTTGCGATCTGCTTTTTGACGCGAATATATTTGACGCGTTTGAACTGGTCGGAGGGGAATCGTTCGGCGTAAACCTGCAACTAGGGCTGTGGCAAAAGCAGGTGCTGAAAGGGAATAACATAAGCGTGGTGGGGTCCGATGATTGCCATAACGACGGATTTAAAATGCTCGGGAGAAAGTTCAGCGTCGTATTCGCGAAAGCGAACACCGAGGAAGCCGTCATCGACGCTGTTCGAAATAAGATGAGCGTGGCGTGTGAATTTGACGGGGATATGCTTCGTTGCTACGGCGACGCGAGGCTTGTCATGTTCACGCATTTTCTGGACGCGCATTATTTCGGCGCCACAAAGCGGATGTTCGCGGGAGAGGGAAATCTCATGCGCCGCTACATACGCGAGGAAACGGGAAAAGAACCGCTAAACGCCCTGGCGGATGAGGGCGATAAATTCTACGCCCGCTTCTACGGCCGCGTACCGCCCGTGTCCGTCTCGCAAAAGAGAATGTCTTTCTACGAAAAATGGCGCGAAGTCCAAAAAAATAAGGGCCCGATGACCTGCGGCTCTCAGCTGCAGATCTTTCCCGGAAGAAATAACTACGCGAGATACTGAAGGGAAAAACGCCGGAGCGATTTTCAGATAAAGTCGTACTCGCTGACATTTATATCCGAAAGATCGTCTTTCGCGGCGCTTATGCTCACATAGAACTCGACGCCGTGGCGCTTCGCTATGTTATCGAGCCGCTCGAGAAATCTGGGGATATCCGGGGTTTTAATATCGGACTGTTTTAAGATGCCGTCGATGAAGATGACCTGTATGTCGCTGTTCGCGCTTATCATGCCGTAGATGAAGCCGATGTAATCGTCCACGTTGCGGATGGAAGGGTAATCATCCATGCATACGGCCCTGACGGAAAATGAGAGACTGTAAGTGTCATTGTGACTGTTTTTAATGAAAATGACGTTTCCTTCGCAGTTTTTCACTCTGTCGTTCGCGTCTTCGATAAGTCTTTGAGTTTTGCCGCTGCCCTTAGGCCCGACCAGCAGATGAATCATGGGAATCACTCCTTTTCTCTCGTGAAAATTTACACGGAAATTATACAACATCCGACGGGGCCGGGCAACAGGATAATTTTCGCAAGCGGGGTTGATTTTTCGGGACAGACGGTTATAATTACAAAGTGTGCGCGGGCGCTTCGCGGTGCCGCCGCCGTGATATGATTCGCGGTTCTTACTTCGGACACGCTTTAGTGTGAGCCCTAAAGTATTGCGGAAACCTCGGGCAGCCTCGCAGTCGACGTCAAGGCGGGACGCCCTTTCGTATTCGCCTTGAATATTGCGCAAACCTCGCAATCGACGTCAAGGCGGGACACGCTTTCGCGCGCGGCGTAAAATATTGCGGAATGGTGTAATGGTAGCACAGCAGACTCTGACTCTGTTAGTAGGGGTTCGAATCCCTTTTCCGTAGTTATTTTTTAAAGTCCGGAGAGTATGTTTTTAGTGGGGAGTATTTTTCGGCGGTTTGCCGTCCGGCTTTTAGCTTTTATTTTAAAAGAGATGCCGCCGGAGGTGTTTTTGATGAGGTCAGGTTGCTTTCAGGCTTCTTTATAAGCGTGTTTTAGAGGATATGTCATGGCGTCCGTGAGGTCGGGCGCCATTTTAAAAAGGAGGTATCTGACATGTTGGGAAATTTCAGTTATTGCAATCCCACGAAGCTTTATTTCGGGGAAGATTCGCTTTCATATCTGAACGAGGAGCTTCCCAAATACGGTAAAAACGTACAGCTCATCTACGGCGGCGGTTCCATAAAGAAAAACGGGATCTATGACAGCGTGGTTGAGATTCTTTCGGCAAACGGAAAACACATCGTAGAGGACGGGGGAGTTATGCCGAATCCCACGTTGGAAAAACTTTACGAGGGTATCAGGATAGCGAGGGAGAATCACGTCGATCTTTTGCTCGCGGTGGGCGGAGGCTCCTGCTGCGATTACGCGAAGGCGGTGTCCGTTTCGGTAAACTGTGACGAGGATCCGTGGGAGAAATATTATGTGCGCTTTGAAGAGCCGGATTGCGAGACGCTGCCCGTGGGGTGCGTCCTTACGATGGTCGGGACAGGCTCTGAGATGAACGGCGGCGCCGTCATCACGAATCGAAAGAGCAGGCTTAAGATCGGTCATGTGTTTGCCGATGAGAAGGTATTTCCGAAATTTTCCATATTAAACCCGAGGTTTACCATGACGCTGCCGCACCGTCAGATGGTCGCGGGCATTTATGACATATTTAATCACATCTGCGAGCAGTATTTTTCGGGAGATGACGACAATACGAGCGATTACATCAGCGAGGCGTTGATGCGCTCACTGATAAAAAGCTCCCGCGCTGCAGTTAAGGACCCCATGGACTACGAAGCGCGCTCCAACATCATGTGGACGGCGACATGGGCCTTAAACACCCTCATTTCAAGAGGAAAGTCCACCGATTGGATGGTTCACATGCTGGGACAGGCCGTAGGCGCTTATACCGACGCCACCCACGGCATGACGCTCTCGGCGGTGTCGCTCGCGTATTACAGGCATATCATGCCCTACGGCACGGCGAAATTCGCGCGTTTCGCCAAAGAAGTTTGGGATGTCGTAGGCGAGGGTAAGTCTGATGAGGAACTCGCCGCTGAAGGGCTTTCGGCCATGGAGAGATGGATGAGACAGCTCGGGCTTGCGATGAATATTACCGAGCTCGGGGCAAATGAGGACATGCTTTGCGGACTCGCCGACGCCACGCTTCCTCAGACGGGCGGATATAAGGTGCTCGGGCGTGAGGAGATCATCGATATATTCAGGGAGAGCCTGTAATTTACGGTAATTTACGGCATATCCCGATATCGGGGAAGAAACACCCCTGACCCGCGGTATGACATCATGTCGACGGGACAAAGGATAAAGAATAAAGGACAAAGGATAAAGGACAAAGGGTTCGTCTGCCTGCCCTGATTTGGGGATGAAGCGGGAAAGGGCCCGCGACTCTCATGGTTTGGGGTCGGAATCCGCGAGGTGATATTCCATTACAAAGTCGTCCATGAAAAAGCCTCCTCCGATGTCCGCCTTTTCCTCGCGCGCCTTTACGAATCCCCAATGTTCATAGACGGCAAGAGACTCGGTATTATGCCTGTTGCAGGTGAGCCTGATCTTTGTGAGCCGGTTCTTCTCGCACAGAAGTATAAGTTGCCGGAACATATATGACGATATGCCGAGTCCGCGAAAATCCTTATGTACGTAGAGCTTGCTTAAAAACAGACTCTTATCGTCCTTATCCATGCGAATTCCCGCAAATCCCGCGAACGTGTAATCATAAGAGAAAAGGTAGTACCTGTATCCCGAGTTTATCTGCTCTGCGATCGCCTTCGGTGAGAGAAATTTATCCAGCATGTAATCGACCTGTCTTAAGCCGATGATAGGGCCGAAATGCTCAGGCCATATCTCATGGGCGAGTTCGTTCACCGCCTGTATCAATTCGGTATTTGTGACGGGTATCACTCTTAGTTTTTCCATACTTTTCTCTTTCCCCCTTCTCATCTTTCGCCGCGCGAAGCGAAGTTCTTAAAACTTCATCCCATTCTCTTCTTTCGCCGCGCGGAGCGCCGTTCTTAAAAACTTCATCCCGGTCTCATCTTTCGCCGCGTGAAGCGATGTGTTAAAATAAATCCGTCGGTGTGATTGTCCGCCGAGCCGGTATTTTCGGCTTCGCGGACTTTTCGGGAGCCGTATTTGGTAAAAATCCTTTCGGTATGATACCGAAAAATCACCGGGATGACAATCATTTTAGTTTCAAAGGATTTTTTAAGACGGACAGTTCGGCAAAGTTCCGAACGGGAAAACGTCAAAGAAAGGATATTATGGACGAGTATGTCAGACTTTCGGATGTGCGAAAGATCTATAAGATGGGAGAAGTCGAGATAAAAGCCGTGGACGGCATTGATTTTTCCGTAAAAAAAGGAGAATTTGCCGTGGTCGTCGGCGCCAGCGGGGCCGGAAAGACGACCGTGCTTAACATCCTGGGAGGAATGGATACGGCCACGTCCGGAAGAGTGACGGTGGGCGGAGAGGATATAACGGGCTACAGCGGAAAGCAGCTTACCGCGTACCGCAGAAACGACATCGGCTTCGTATTTCAGTTCTATAATCTCATCCCGAATCTTACGGCGCTTGAAAATGTCACGCTCGCGACCGATATCTGCTCCGATCCGCTTGACGCGAGAGAAGTACTCGAAAAAGTGGGGCTTGGCGACAGGCTGGACAATTTTCCTGCGCAGCTTTCGGGTGGGGAACAACAGAGAGTGTCTATAGCGAGGGCCCTGGCGAAGAATCCGAAGCTGCTGCTTTGCGACGAGCCCACGGGCGCGCTGGATTATGTGACGGGAAAGGAGATCTTAAGGCTGCTGCAAAATACATGCAGGGCGAAAGGGATGACCGTGATTCTCATCACACATAATCAGGCGATAGCGCCCATGGCGGACAGAGTGATCCGGCTAAAGAGCGGGAAGGTCGTCTCTATAGAAGAAAACCGCCGTCCCGTGCCCGTGGAAGAGATCGAGTGGTAGAGGGACACAAAATATTAAAGCGGGGGCGAGATTAAGATGTCGGATAAGAAAAGAAAAAGGAAAGGCCTAGCACTTAGGAAAGACCTTTTCATGGAGATAAAAAATAACATAGGGCGCTTTCTTTCCATTTTCGTGATAGTGGCGCTGGGCGTCGCGCTTTTCGCCGGGATAAGAGGCACGAAGAAGGATATGACCGATACCGGAGACGCCTACGCGGATGACGGTAAACTCGCGGATCTTAAGGTCGTAAGCGCGGCCGGTTTTACCGAGGATGACATAAAGTCGATGCGTGGCCTTTCGCACGTCGGGAAAGTCGTGGGGACAAAAAGCCTTGACGCGCTGTGTGAGACGGATGACGAAAAAAAGGTTATCCGCGTAATGACCGTGACGGATGATATTAACAGGCTTTCCTTAAGCAGCGGGCGTTTTCCGAAAAAAGACGGCGAGTGCGTGATGGACGAGGATTTTCTTCAATCATCGGATTTTAAAATCGGCGATAAAATCACGCTCACCGGCGGGGAAGGAAATTCCCTTACTGATTCGGTAAAGCACAGCGAATTTAAGATAGTGGGCGGCGCAACATCGCCTCTTTATTTCGCATCGGATCGCGGAAGTTCGATGGTCGGCGACGGTACGGCCGACGCGTTTATGGCGGTGCGGGAAGATGAGTTTTTATCCGATGTTTATACGGAAGCTTATGTGGCGGTAAACGGGGCGGCCGAAAAATCCGCTTTCACGGATGAATACGACAGCCTCACGGAGGACGCCGCGGATAAAATCTCACGCCTGGGTGATGAGCGCGTGAAAATCCGCGTGGAGGAGATACTTGTCTCCCGGGCCGCCGCGCGGGATTCATCTTCGGCTGAAAGTTTATCGGGGGCGTCAGATCCCGCGCAGCGTGAGATGACGGGTGCGGCAGGTATAAGCGCATCCGGGAAATCGGGGCAGGCGCTCTCTTTAGCCTCGGGCGGCGCAGCGATCGGAGAGGAAGAACTCAGTGAGTATCTTACATGGCGCGTATCGGACAGGGGATCTTTTGTCGCGGATTACGAAGGTTTCGGGGAAAACGCCGATCGCGTTTCGGCGCTCTCACTGGTATTTCCGAGCATATTCTTCCTGGTGGCGGCTCTTATCAGCCTCACCGCCATGACGCGCATGATCGACGATGAGAGACTTCAGATAGGCGCGTTAAAGGCCCTGGGATACGGTAAGGGCGCGGTATTGGCGAAATATTTAAGTTACGCGGTCGTCGCGACCGTGGGCGGAGGTCTGTTCGGTTTCGCGATAGGCGGAAAACTTTTTCCTTTCATCATCATCGAGGCGTACAAAACAGTATTCTACAGGCACATTCCGCAGATGGTGCTTGTCTATCCGTGGGCGGACGGCATTCTTGCCATTTTGGCGGCGCTTGCGTGTACGTGCGGGGCGGTATTATTTTCATGTTACAGGAGCCTGTCGGAGCAGCCCGCGGCACTTATGAGGCCTAAAGCGCCGAAATCGGGGAAACGCATTTTGCTTGAACGCGTGAAATTCATATGGAAGAGACTGGGCTTCATGGGAAAAGCCACGATGCGCAATATTTTCAGATATAAGAAGCGGTTCTTTATGACGCTTTTCGGAGTGGGCGGATGTATGGCGCTTGTCATAGTGGGTTTCGGCCTCAGAGACTCCATAAACGACATAGCGAGGATCCAGTACGACAGCCTTCAGCTGTATGACGCGGCGGTATATATTAAGCCGGACGCCACGGATAAAGAGGCGCCTTCCGGTTCGAAAACAGGCGGCGAGACGTCTCCCGAGCCGTCATCGGAATCGCTATCATCCGCCGTGACCCAATCCGCCGAAACACAGTCCGAAAAGGCGCGATCCGGGGAGACGTCATCCGAGTTGTCATCACCCGCGGGGACGACATCCACGGAGTCATCGCCGGAGGATCAGGTCGCGGACTTTCTTCGGACAAATGAGGATGTGGAGGCGTTTAACGCGGCCCGCTTTGAAAGCGCCACTGCAAAGAGCGGCGACGGGAAGGAGGACGTCACTGTCGTCACCTTAAAAGATAAAAAATCCGCCGACGGTTTCTTTCTCTTTCGCAGCAGGAGAACCAAAGAAGAATACCGTCTTACAAACGACGGCGTCATCCTGACCGAGAAAGCCGCGGCGGTACTCGGAGTGAAAAAAGGTGAAAACATAAAAATCTCACGCGGGGACGAAAAAGCCGCGAAGGTTAAGGTTACCGATATTTGCGAGAATTACGTCGGGCATTTTGTCTATATGACCGAGAAATGTTACGCCGACGTCTTCGGCGGGATGAGCGGGCACAATGTCATCCTGCTTGAGATGAAGCCGGATGCCGCTTTAAAAAACGAGGAAAGCGCTAAAGTTACCTGCGAAGAACTGCTTAAATCGGGGAATGTATTAAGCGTTCAATATTCGTCGGGATTGGGAGAGAGAATCTCCAAGATACTGACCGCGCTTGATAAGGTTATCGTAGTGCTGGTGACGCTCGCGGGAATGCTCTTTTTTGCCGTTCTTTATAATCTGAATAACATCAATATCACGGAGAGGCGCAGGGAGCTTGCCACGCTGAAGGTGCTGGGTTTTCACGATTTTCAGGTGGCGGCTTATATTTACCGGGAAAATATCATTCTTACCGTTTTCGGTATGGTCCTGGGCTGTCTTCTCGGTAAGCTCCTCCATTATTTCACGATAAAAACCGTGGAGATCGACACGGCCATGTTCGGACGCGATATCTCCGCCGCCAGTTACCTTATCGGCGCGGCCGCGACGGTAGTGTTTTCTCTTATTGTAAATGCCGTCATGTACTTTAACGTAAAGAGAATCGACATGGTGGAATCGTTAAAGAGTATAGAGTGACGGCGCCCGAATTTAAGCGTAAAAGCGAAAACAGCGCGAGATGAGGGAGGGAGAACCGGCGCGTCACGGTTAATTGTTAGCACTCGGTTATACTGAGTGCTAAATTTTTATTGACTTTTCGCGGCGGCGGTATTATTATG
>CAYLRF010000002.1:48625-50142 GCA_964385995.1 uncultured Faecalimonas sp. | reverse complement strand
AAAGAGGAAGTTTTTAGAAGATAAAAAAGGAGATGTGATTTTATCATGGAACGAAAACAGGGAAGTCTTTCAATCAGCAGCGAGAACATTTTTCCCATTATCAAGAAATGGGTGTATTCGGATCACGACATTTTCGCACGCGAGATGATTTCAAACGGCTGCGACGCGATTACGAAGCTTAAAAAGCTCGACGTGATCGGAGAGTATCAGCTCCCCGATGATTATAAGCCGAATATACAGGTGATCGCAAATCCCGACAAAAAGACGCTCAAATTCATCGATAACGGCATCGGCATGACGGCCGACGAGGTGGAGGAATACATTACGCAGATCGCCTTCTCGGGCGCGACGGAATTTCTCGAGAAATATAAGGATAAGACCACCGAAGATGAGATAATAGGGCATTTCGGACTCGGATTTTACTCCGCGTTCATGGTGGCTGACGAGGTCCACATCGATACGCTCTCATACAAGGAAGGCGCGACGCCGGTTCATTGGGTAAGCGACGGCGGCACGACCTATGAGATGGAAGACGGCGACAAGGCGACGGTCGGTACCGAGATCACGCTTTTTCTCTCAAAGGAAAGCACGGAGTTTTCAAACGAGTACCGCATAAGAGAGGTTTTGGAGAAATACTGTTCTTTCATGCCCGTTCCCATTTATGTTTCCAAGGAGGGCGCGCCTCAGGAATATGAGACCGTGGACGAGTCGGAACTTAAGGAAGACGACGTGATAGTGGAGCGTATTCACGAGGAAGCCAAGACCGAGGAAAAAGAAAAGGAAGACGGGACCAAAGAGACGGTGGAAGTATCGCCCGCCAAAGATAAGGTAAAGATAAATAAGCGCCCCGTGCCGATAAATGACATTCATCCTCTTTGGGCGAAACATCCGAATGACTGCACGAAAGAAGATTACATAGAGTTTTACCGCAAAGTCTTTATGGATTACAGGGAGCCGCTTTTCTGGATCCATCTGAACATGGATTATCCCTTTAACCTTAAGGGGATCTTATATTTCCCGAAGATCAACGCGGAGTACGAATCCATCGAGGGTACGATAAAGCTCTACAACAATCAGGTATTCATCGCCGATAATATAAAAGAAGTCATACCCGAGTTTCTTATGGTATTAAAGGGTGTCATCGACTGCCCGGATTTGCCGCTTAATGTCTCCAGAAGCGCGTTGCAAAACGACGGTTTCGTAAATAAAATCTCCGATTACATATCGAAGAAAGTGGCGGATAAACTTGTCGGGATGTGCAAGACCGATAAGGAATCTTATGAGAAATATTGGGACGACATCAGTCCGTTCATCAAATTCGGATGCTTAAAGGACACGAAATTCTGCGACAGGATGAGCGACTATATGCTCTTTAAGAACCTTGATCACAAATATCTGACGCTTAAAGAGTGCATAGAGGAAAACGATCCCGCGGCGAAGAAGGCGAAAGAGGAAGCCGAAAAAGAGAAGGAAGCTTCCGGGACGGAGACCCTTAAGACCGCTGAGAGCGGGGAAGC
>CAYLRF010000002.1:0-48525 GCA_964385995.1 uncultured Faecalimonas sp. | reverse complement strand
ACGATGAGGCTAAGAGCGAAGGCGGGGAAGATGGCGGAAAGGAAAAGGAGAAGATTACCATCTTCTATGTGACGGATGAGCGGCAGCAGAGCCAGTACATCAATATGTTTAAGGCGGAGGGCATGGACGCCGTTATCTTAAATCACAATATCGACTCGCCTTTTATCTCACAGCTGGAGCAGCGCAACGAGAACATCAAATTCCAACGTATCGACGCGGATGTCACCGACACCTTAAAGCAAAAGTCCGATGAGGAAGGCGAAGATAAGGCTCAGGCGTCCAAGGAGGACACAGACGCGCTGACTGAGATCTTCCGCAATGCGCTGGGCAACGACAAGCTGAACGTAAAAATCGAGAAACTTAAAAATGACCGGGTGGCCTCGATGATGACCATTCCGGAAGAGTCGCGCCGTATGCAGGAAATGATGAAAATGTACGGCATGTCGGGCGACACCGGGGAAATGCTGGAGCGTGAGGCCGTACTGGTGCTGAATGTCAATCATCCGCTGGTGCAGTATGTGCTTCACAACAAGGACGGCGAGCACACCGCGATGTTCTGCAGGCAGCTTTATGATCTCGCGATGATCGCGATACAGCCGTTAAGCTCCGAGGCGATGACTGAGTTCATAAAAAGAAGCAACGATATCATGATGCTGCTTACGAAGTAAGAAAATCACGCTCTTAATCGGGGCGACCTTGGTTAAAGGACGGCTTCGCAGGGGATACCTTTTTCGGAGAGGATAAGCGGGGCTTTTTCATCCCAGACATATTCGGGAGATTTATCCGCTGTGAAATCCGACATGGCGACTCCGGTGGTGCATGTGAAGGCTCCCTTATCGTATTTGAGATTCAGGAAAAAGCCGCGGATGTTTGATAAGTCCGCCTGCGCTCCTGCGTCGCTTATGAGTTTTGCCGTTTCCTCGTCGGGAAGGGCAAGGACGATCTTCACGCGAAGCGGAGTGCGCTTTCCGCGGATTAAGGCGAAGCAAAAGTCCCGCACGTCGCCCCAAAGAACGTGACGGCGGGAAGGAGATGCCTCTTCCCCGAAGAAATCCTTATTGAGCGCTCCGTCAATCGTGAATGTGCAGAAAGTTGCGATCTCGCACTCGATAAGGGAAAATGAGTCGAAAGAGTCGGAAAGAAGCAATTCGGACATCGATTGCTTCACTTCCGGGAGAGAAAGGGATATCATAAGCAGGCTCCTTTCGGTAACTTTTATGTTTCACGGACGCCGCCCGTGCCGCCCGAGTGCCCCGCCGGGTTTCGAACCTCCGAGCACGAAATTAAAGTTCTGCGACGAGGTATTCCTTAGGGTGGCGAAGTAAGGTTTCGGATCTTCGCGCGGGAAATGAAAGCGTGGCCGGCAGCGGATTTCGCGGGCCCCTCTTGCTTCATCCTCATAATCGGGGCCGGAAAGCGAACTTCTTACTCCGGCGGCATGGGCAAGGTAACCCTGCCTTAAGGTCATTATATAACAAACGCGCGGTTATGCACATGGTTTTTTAACCTAAGGTGATTATACACATGTTTTTCTAACCTTGGGATTTTCGCGTATGAGCGCGGCGGTTTGGATTGGATAAGGTGCGGTGATGTCTGTTCGTCTGAACAAATACTTAAGCGAGTGCGGGATTTGCTCCCGAAGAGAGGCGGACAGACTGATATTAAGCGGAGATGTGACCGTGGACGGGGAAAAAGCCGTTCTCGGCATGAAAGTGCGGGAGCATGATACGGTAGCCGTCGGCGGGAAGAGGGTAAGTCGCAAAAACGAGAGAGTGCTTCTTGTTTTTAATAAGCCGCCCGGCGTAGTCTGCACCTCGGATCGGCGGGAGAAGGACAACATAATCAGCTATATAAATTATCCGCAGAGAATTACTTACGCGGGAAGGCTTGACAAAGATTCCGAAGGCCTTATCCTTATGACGAACGACGGCGATATCATAGACGGCATGATGCGCTCACGCAACATGCACGAAAAGGAATACGAAGTCGAAGTGGACAGGCCCGTGACGGAAGATTTTCTTCGGCTCATGGCGCGGGGAGTTTGCTTATCCGATACCGTGACGAGGCCCTGTAAGGTACGAAAGCTTACCGGGACGAGCTTTGACATCATCTTAACTCAGGGTTTAAACCGCCAGATCCGGCGCATGTGCGAAGCTTTCGGATACAAAGTCATAAGGCTCGTGCGCGTGCGGATCATGAATATCAGGTTGGGAGACTTAAAAAGCGGTGATTGGCGCGAGGTGACGCCTGAAGAGATGAGCGGGCTTATGCGGCTCATAAAATCAGGGGACGGACTGATATAAATGGTATGATAAGCCGACGGGCGGATAAAAGAACGGATGGGAGTATGGACGCCGAACGCGAGCGGATGAGTGAGCTCATTAAGATCTTAAATAAGGCGGCGAAAGCTTATTACGAAGACGCCGACGAGATCATGAGCAATTATGAATACGACCGCCTGTATGACGAGCTTGTCGCGCTGGAGGACAGACTGGGATATGTCTTGGCAAAAAGCCCCACGAGTTGCGTAGGTTATGAGGTGCAGACAAGCCTTGCCAAAGAACGGCACGCCTCCCCCATGCTTTCCCTAAATAAGACTAAGGACGTGGCGGATCTTAAGGAATTTCTGGGCGATAAGAGGGCCTATGTTTCGTGGAAACTCGACGGACTTACGGTCGTTCTCACCTACGAAGGCGGCAAATTAAAAAAGGCCGTGACGAGAGGCGACGGGACGGAAGGAGAGGTCGTCACTGCGAACGCGAGGACATTTATAAACCTTCCGCTTCAGATACCCTACGAGGGTGAACTTATTCTCCGCGGCGAGGCGGTCATAAGTTACGGGGATTTTGAGCGTATCAATGAAACCATAGACGATGTCGACGCGAGATATAAAAATCCGCGCAACCTTTGCAGCGGCTCCGTAAGACAGCTTGACAGTGCCGTGACCGCCGCGAGAAATGTGAGACTAATCGCTTTCTCATTGGTAAAAGCGGACGGGGTGGACTTTAAAAACTCGTATATTTACCAGTTGGAGTGGCTGAGGCGGCAGGGCTTTGAGACCGTGGAAGGTTATGAGACGGACGCGTCGAAGATAGAAGAGCAGGTCGGACTTTTTTCTGAGCGCGTAAGAGATTATGAGCTTCCCTCCGACGGTCTGGTGCTTACTTACGACGATATCGCCTACGGAGAGTCGCTGGGGCGCACGGCCAAATTCCCGCGCAACTCGTTCGCGTTTAAATGGGCGGATGAGACCTGCGACACGAAGCTTCTTAAGATAGAGTGGAGCGCGTCAAGGACGGGACTTTTAAATCCCGTCGCGGTATTTGAGCCGGTAGAGCTTGAGGGGACCACGGTAAGCCGCGCGAGCGTGCACAACATCAGCGTCATGGAGGATCTGATGCTCGGCGCGGGTGATACGGTGCGGGTATATAAGGCCAATATGATTATCCCCCAGATAGCGGAAAATCTCACCAAAAGCGGCGTGAGGGATATTCCCGCAAAATGCCCCGTGTGCGGGAAAGATACCGTGATCCGCGACATCGACGGCACGAAGACGCTTTATTGCTCGAATCCGGAATGTATCGCGAAACACATAAAGTCATTCGCGCTTCTTACGGGAAGGGACGCGCTTAACATCGAGGGACTTTCCGAGGCCACGCTGGAAAAATTCATCTCTGCGGGATTTATAAAAGATTACGCGGATATTTTTCACCTTGACAGATATAAAGAGCGCATATGCGCCATGGATGGTTTCGGGGAAAAATCATACGCCAATCTTATCGCCGGTATCGAAAAGGCGAGGGAGACGACGCTTGCGAGGTTAATTTACGGACTTGGGATCCCGGGTGTCGGAATCGCGAACGCGAAGATTATATGCGGGCAGTTCGGCGACGATCCGCAAAAGGTGATGAGTCTTGGCCGGGACGAATTATCCTTGGTTTCGGGTATAGGACCCGTGCTGGCGGAGTCATTCGCGCGGTATTTTGAAAATCCCGCGAACGTAGAGCGGGTAACGGGACTTTTATCCGAGCTTAAGTTAAAAAAAGAACCGCGCGCGGCGGGAGGAGCGCTTCAAAATAAGACATTCGTTATCACGGGGAAAGTCGCGCGTTTCGCGAACCGCGATGAGCTTAAAGCCTTTATAGAGGCTAACGGAGGCAAGGTGACGGGGTCAGTTACTTCAAAGACCGATTATCTCATAAATAACGATATTTCGTCCGTTTCCGCGAAAAATAAGAAAGCCGCCGAGCTTAATGTGCGGGTTATCACGGAAGAAGAGTTTCTTTCCATGAGCGGACGGGAACCTGTGGCCGACGGGCAATCATAAAATTTCTTCGGGGGAAATCATGAAGGAAGGTTCGGAAAATATATTTGACGTTTTAATCATAGGCGGAGGTCCCGCGGGATACGCGGCGGCGATCTACGCGGCAGGGGCGGGACTTTCCGTCATGGTCTTTGAGATGCTTTCGCCGGGAGGGCAGATGGCCACGGCGGAGACCGTCGGGAATTATCCGGGCTTTGGCGATGGCATAAGCGGATTTGACCTCGGCATGAGGATGAGTGAGCAGGCAAAAAGCCTCGGCGCTGTCACGAAGTTCGCGAAGGTTACGAAAGCTGAGCTAAAAGGCGACATAAAGAGAGTATATACCGCCAAGGAAGTGTTTGAGGGCCGGACGGTGATCCTCGCGATGGGAGGCGCACCCCGAAAGCTCGCACTTAAAGGCGAAGATGAGCTCGTAGGGAAAGGAGTTTCCTACTGCGCGACCTGCGACGGATCCTTTTACAGAGGAAAGGTCGTGGCCGTGGCGGGAGGAGGAGACACAGCGGCGGACGACGCCCTGTATCTTGCGAGGATATGCGAAGAAGTGCATTTGATTCACAGAAGAGACGCGTTTCGCGCTTCAAAGGCGTATATGGACGCGATTGAAAAAACAGGAAACATAAAGATTCACCGCCGCCGTACGGTGAGCGATATTTACGCCGATGATTTTGTGACGGGCGTGAGATTAAAAAATACCGAGACGGGCGAGGAGGAGGATCTTGCCTGCGACGGTCTTTTCGTAGCGGTGGGGACCGTCGCAAACAGCGAACTTGTAAAGGACGCGCTGGAGCTTGACGATACGGGCCGCGTCATGGCGGATGAGACAACGAAAACGTCCATCCCCGGGGTATACGTCGCGGGGGATTTAAGGACGAAGCCTTTAAGGCAGATAGCGACGGCGGTAGCCGACGGGGCCGTCGCCGCCAAATGCGCTCAGGAATACATCGCGGGAAGATAAATACGTTCGGGCCGTATAAGTAAGAGAGTGACAGATAATATGAGACGGCGGGGGATGCGTCTTAGCCGTACGTAAGCGACGGGGAAGAGAGGAAATTATGCCAAATGACATTGATTACAGGGAAGTAGACGAAGAGGAGACGACAGGGAAAAACAAAAAAGATGACGGCGCCCGCGACGCTTTATCCGCTACGGAGGCGGGCAAAGAAAATGAAACGAAGCGCGAGCCGGATAAGAAGGAGCATGTCTGCTTTTTATGCCACAGACCCGAAAGCGTCACCGGAAAGCTCATCAATCTTCCGAACGGTTTTTACGTTTGCACCGACTGCATGAATAAGAGCTTTGACATGATAACGAATCCGCCCGTTGACATGAACGGTATGCTGAATATGCCGGGAGTGCATTTTGTCAACATGTCGGATATGAGCCCCTACCGTCAAAACCGCGCCGTGAAAGAAAAAAACACCGCGAAAAAGCCGGAACCCGTTTTAAACATCCGCGACATGCCGGCGCCGCATAAGATCAAGGCGAAGCTGGATGAGTACGTGATAGGTCAGGAGCACGCGAAGAAGGCGATGTCCGTCGCGGTCTATAATCATTACAAAAGGGTGGCCGCGGGCAGCGCTGACGATGATATCGAGATAGAAAAGTCCAACATGCTCATGATAGGGCCCACTGGCTGCGGCAAGACCTATCTCGTAAAGACGCTCGCCAAATTGCTGGACGTGCCGCTCGCCATCGCGGACGCGACTTCGCTTACGGAAGCGGGGTATATAGGCGACGATATAGAAAGCGTGCTCTCAAAGCTTCTTGCCGCCGCAGGCAACGACGTGGAAAAAGCGGAAAAAGGCATCGTGTTCATAGATGAGATCGATAAGCTCGCCAAGAAACAAAACACCAGTCAGCGCGACGTGAGCGGGGAATCCGTGCAGCAGGGACTTTTAAAACTGCTGGAGGGAAGCGTGGTGGAGGTTCCCGTCGGCGCGAACAGCAAGAACGCCATGGTGCCGCTTCAAAATATCGACACAAAGAATATTCTCTTTATATGCTGCGGCGCGTTTCCCGATCTTGAGGGCATTATAAAAGAACGCCTAAATAAACATTCGTCGATGGGATTTATCTCCGATCTGAAGGATAAATATGACGGCGAAAAGGATATTCTTTCCAAAGTGACGGTGGAGGACTTGAGAAAATTCGGCATGATCCCCGAGTTTATCGGAAGGCTTCCCGTCATATTCACGCTTCAGGGTCTTGATAAGGATATGATGGTGCGTATCCTTACGGAGCCGAAAAACGCCATTATAAAGCAATATCAAAAACTGCTTGCCTTAGACGGGGTAAAACTTGAATTTGACCGTGACGCTCTGGAAGCCATCGCCGAGAAGGCGATAAAAAAGGATACCGGCGCCAGAGCGCTTCGTTCCATCATAGAGGAGTTCATGCTTGATATAATGTATGAGATTCCGAAGGACGACAACATAGGGCAGGTGACGATTACGAAGGCTTATGTGGAGGGCACGGGAGGCCCCGTGATAACGCTTCGGGGACAAATGCAGGTTGCCATCCCGCAAAAGAGAGGTTATACTTAAGGCATGATTTTTAACGGTAATATCTTTGGTAAAGCGCTGATGACGCGCGGGAAAGTCGTAGACGGAAAGTTAAAAAGGAGGAAATGAAAGATGTCGGAGTTCATGGATAATTTAAAGGAAAATTCGGACAAGATCGGAAAGAAGATTTCCGAGACGGCGAAGGTCGTGACAAAAAAGACGGAGGAAGCCGTCGATGTCGTGGCGAAAAAAGTGGAGCAGACCGTTGAGATTCAGAAGCTTAAAAGCCGCGTGCGAAATCTTCTGAGGGGCAACAGAGACGATCTTCTCGCCATCGGAAAGAAGTATTATGAGCAGTATAAGGAAGGCAGTGAGAATCCGGGCGGTTTCGACGAGTTGTGCGAGAGTATCGGCGCCCGCTGTGAGAGCATAGAAAAGTACAAGCTGCAGATAGCCGAGCTTAAAGGCGAGGAGATTTGCCCGAACTGCAAAAGCGAGCTTAAGGACGATATGGTTTACTGCCCTACCTGCGGAATGAAGATTGAAAGACCGGCTCATGAAGATGAGTGCTGCGAAAGCGGGGATGAGGGAGACGGCGCGTGTGACGAAGCCGGGTGCGAAGAGGCCGGATCCGATGAGACGGCGGCAGAGGCCGGCGCCGAGGCTTGTGAATCAGAGAGCGAGGATGACGCCGAATAAGGAATAAGTAAAGGGATACCGTGCGCCTCGGCTTTTACGTCTGTCACGTGAAAAGCGGGGCGCTTTTTTAAAAGGCTTTTTTAAAAGGCGAAAGTCAGGTTTGCGGGGACATATTCATCCGATCATTCATCCAGTCCCTGATCTGATTTAACACCGTATCCATGAGACGGTGACGTGACTTTACGCTCGCCCACGCTATGTGGGGAGTGATAAGAAGCCTGCGGCTGTCTTTGACGGCAAGCAGGGGATTTGCGGGGCTCATGGGCTCTTCTCTCAGTACGTCAAGACCCGCGGCGGCGATTTCGCCTTCCCTGAGAGCGTCCGCCAGATCTTTTTCGACGACTATGGCGCCGCGCCCGAGATTTAAGAAGAGGGCGGATTTTTTCATGGCCGAAAATGCGTCGCGGTTCATGAGATTTTCGGTATTTTCGGTCAGCGGCGCGTGAACCGAGATGATATCCGAGCGGGAAAGCAGTTCGTCAAAGCTTACCCGCTCGTATTTTTGTCGGTTATTTTTGCCTGTGGTCGAGTAATAGATGACATCGGCGCCGAAAGAGACGGCTATATCCGCCACCCGCCTTCCGATGTTGCCCATGCCTATGATTCCCCAGGTTTTTCCGTTTATCTCGTCAAACCTTTCGGCGAAATGCGTGAAAACGCGGTCGTTTACATATCTCCCCTCTTTGACATAATCGTCGTAATACCGAAGTTTTTCCAACAGATAAAAGAGCATGGCGAACGTATGCTGCGCCACAGACTCGGTGGAGTATCCCGTGACGTTGCGCCATTTAATGCCTCGGCTGTCAAGGTAATCCTTATCAAGGTTATTCGTGCCGGTGGCTGTCACGCACACAAGCTTTAAGTTTTTTGCTCCGCCCACGGTGCGCTCGTTTATAGGGGCTTTATTTAACACGGCGACATCCGCGTCATTAAGACGGGAGGGTATCTCATCCGGATCGGAAAAACCGTATTTAACCACTTCCCCCAGCTCGTCAAAACCCGAAAGGTCGATGTCGTCGCCTATCGTTTTCGCGTCGAGAAAAACTATTTTCATTTGGTCGCCTCTACGGATAAGATCAAAGACACGTTCGCTTCCTCTATGGAAGAAAATCCGCTCCCGTTATAAAAGTCATCCAGGGATACGGTGGGATGATACCATGATTTTGAGGAAAAATACGCCCCGAGATCACCGCTGAAGGTTACGCCGTGCCTCGCGAAGATCTCGTTTCTGGCAAGGCGCAGGTCTTCTTTTGAGAGAATCTCAAGCTCCTGCCTCGTAAGAAGCCTCGTGTCGCTGTCGGGTATCACGTATTCCGAAGGGTCCGCGGCGTCGGAAGAGGCGCCCTCTTCATCTTCGTCCTGAGGGGCCGTATCGGTAACCTGCGGCTTCGGATCCTTTTGCTCTTTTTTTGCGTCCTTTTTATGGCAGGAGGCGACGGCGACGATAACGATCGCGAGTATGACGGCCGCGGCTACGGCTATGATGATGACGTTCCTGCTTTTTATTTTCTCTTTCCCGTACGGGCGCATCATATCCGCAAGCTGCGCGTAATCGTCGGGTCTGTGCCGCACGACGGAATATCCCACGCCTGCGAAGTCCTTTCTCTCCATGGAGATCTGTCCCGGATCGATCCCCGCTTCCTCGCAGAGTTCGTTATATACCGTCTGAGCGTTCGTGATGGGAAGGCAGTGTTCGTTTGACCACTTGCGAAGCGAAAGACATGCCGCCTCTATCGAGAAAAAAACCTGAATCGCGTTTTCTTCACGCTCGTTTTCAAGAGCCTTTACCATATACCTGCGGGTATAATTCAGAAAATTTATGACGGCGCCGCAAGTCTCTCCCATCACTTCGGCGATCGCGTCGATATCCATATAATCATAGAAAAAAGCGTAGAAAGCCGCCTGATGAAGGTCGGGGAGGTTTTCGAGATTTTCGGCTATGATATCGGCCGCGGCCTCGGGATCGTCGATCCTGTGAGCGTTAAAGTCACTTTCGTTTATATCGAGGATCTTATCTTCTCTGGCTTTTTTCTTTTTGTAATAACCGCAGCCGAGTATGTAAGTGCATTTTCCGAGCCACTCGTAGAGATTGGCTTCGTTTATCTCCGGCATATGAGAAAGCATCTGCAGATAAACGTCGCGAGTCAGCCGAAGTACGTCTTCGTCCCTTCTTAAGATGCTTTTCGCCCGCAGATAAACGTAGTTATAGGTCTTGGAGTAGATATAATTTATCCCGCGCTCATCGCGTTTCATCATGTCGCCGAGCGCTTCTTTAAGATGATATTCCATGTTCATCATCGCCTTTTCACGTTAAATAAAAAAGCGTCTGCCACACGTCAAGACCCTTCTTTACGGGTATGTGTGCCGAACGCTTTTAAAATGCGGATAACAGGACTTGAACCTGCATGAACTTGCGTTCACATGGACCTGAACCATGCGCGTCTGCCAATTCCGCCATATCCGCCCGCCGCAACCGCCATGAAATAATAACATCCGGCGGGGGGAGGTGTCAAACTAAATTTTGGCCGTCATAAGATGGACGAAATCTCACATACTGTGATATAGTAGGCGGCGGGCGGCAAAGGAAAGCGAAAAGAGGCGTAAGAGGGACGGTGATATTATGAAGGACAGCCAAGAGAACGGATATACGGACGCGGAAAAGGCGAGCCTTACGGAGCAGATAGAACGTCTTAAGGAGATGACGGACGCGAGCCGAAGGATCGTCTTTTTCGGGGGAGCGGGAGTGTCGACCGAGAGCGGCATACCGGATTTCAGGAGCGAAAAGGGGATTTTTCGCGGCGAATACGCCTACGCGCCGGAAGAGATAGTAAGCCGGACATTTTTCATGCGAAAACCGGAGTTTTTCTATCAGTTTTATAAGGAAAAGATGATGTTTTTAGACGCACGCCCGAACGCGGCGCACATGGCGATCGCGAGGCTGGAGAAGCAGGGAAAGCTGTCGGCTGTCGTCACGCAAAACATCGACGGTCTTCATCAGATGGCGGGAAGCAAAAATGTGCTGGAGCTGCACGGCAGTATCCACAGAAACCACTGCCTTAAATGCGGCAGATTTTACGACGCTGCATACGTAAAAAACTCGGAAGGCGTGCCGCGCTGCGAATGCGGTGGTATAATAAAGCCCGATGTGGTTCTTTATGAGGAGCCTTTAGATGACGATGTCGTCGGCGCCGCGGTGCGCGAAATCGGCGCGGCTGACATGCTGATTATAGGAGGCACGTCGCTTGTCGTTTATCCCGCCGCGGGATTCATAGATTATTTTCACGGGAAAAATCTCGTTGTCATAAATAAAAGCGAGACCGGGCGGGATAGGCAGGCTTCGCTTTGCATACACGCGCCCATCGGACAGGTAATGGAGCATTTATGACGCGAGGAGGATGCCGGCGCGGCAAATAACTCCGCCGCGTGGATTATTAAACAGGAGTGAAATATTAAGCAGGAGTGGAAATATTAAACGGGAGTGAAATATCAAACAGGAGTGAAATATCAAACAGGAGGAAGCTCAAGATGTACGTATACGATCCGGCCTCGATGAAAGCCGAGGAATTCATAAACCACGAGGAGATAGAGGAGACCTTAAAGTACGCCGAGGAAAATAAGAAAAACGCGCCTCTCATAACGGAGCTTATCGAAAAGGCGAAGTTAAGAAAAGGTTTAAGTCACAGGGAAGCCTCCGTATTGCTCGCGTGTGAGATCGAGGAGAAGAACCTTGAGATTTACGCGCTCGCCGAGCAGATAAAGAAGGATTTCTACGGGAACAGGATAGTCATGTTCGCGCCGCTGTATCTTTCGAATTACTGCGTGAACGGCTGCACTTATTGTCCGTATCACGCGACGAACAGGCATATACCGCGAAAGAAACTCACTCAGGATGAGATAAGGCGCGAGGTCATCGCTCTGGAGGATATGGGACATAAAAGGCTCGCGCTCGAGGCGGGGGAGGATCCGGTGAACAATCCCATCGAGTACATACTGGAATGTATCGACACCGTATACAACACGAAACACAACAAGGGCGAGATACGGAGGGTAAATGTCAATATCGCCGCGACCACGGTTGAGAATTACCGCAGGCTTAAAGACGCCGGCATAGGCACATATATACTGTTTCAGGAGACGTACCATAAAGAGAGCTACCTGACTCTTCATCCCACGGGGCCGAAACACGATTACGCTTATCATACCGAGGCGATGGATCGGGCGATGGAGGGCGGTATAGACGACGTGGGAGTGGGAGTGCTCTTCGGGCTTGACAAGTACAAATACGAGTTCGCGGGACTTCTCATGCACGCGGAACATCTGGAGAAGGTATGGGGAGTCGGCCCGCATACTGTCAGCGTGCCGAGGCTCAGAAACGCGGACGACATAGACGCGAACGCCTTTAAAAACGGGATAAGCGACGACATTTTCGCGAAGATCGTGGCGTGTATCAGGATAGCGGTGCCGTATACGGGCATGATAATTTCCACGAGAGAGAGCAAGGCCTGCCGCGAGAGGGCGCTGCATTTGGGAATCTCGCAGATAAGCGGAGGCTCGAGAACGAGCGTCGGCGGATACGCGGGTGAGACGAAGGAAAGCGAGGAAGGCACCGAGCAGTTCGAGGTGAGCGACACGAGAACTTTGGATGAGGTTACGAGGTGGCTTATGAAACTCGGGTATGTGCCGAGCTTTTGCACCGCGTGCTACAGGCAGGGGCGCACGGGAGACAGGTTCATGTCGCTGTGCAAGAGCGGACAGATCCAAAACTGCTGTCATCCGAACGCGCTCATGACGCTTAAGGAATATCTGATTGACAGCGCCTCAGATGAGACGAGGGCGGAGGGCGAGAGGCTGATTCAAAGCGAGCTTTCAAATATACCGAGTGATAAGGTGAGAGATATCGTCATAAGGAACCTTCACGCCATAGAGGCGGAGGGAAAGAGGGACTTCAGATTTTAGAAAGGCGCGTTTTAAGCGATATTACAGCCATATGAGCAGTATGAATGAGACTCCGTCGTCCGAGCGGACGCACATCGGCATATTCGGCAGACGAAATTCCGGCAAATCAAGCCTGATTAACGCCATAACGGGGCAGGACGCGGCCATCGTATCGGAAGAAAAAGGTACGACTACCGATCCCGTGAGCAAATCCATGGAGCTTTTGCCGCTGGGACCCGTGGTTATCATAGACACTCCCGGCACGGACGATGAGGGAAAGCTCGGCCAAATGCGCGTAAGCCGCGCCATGCGCACGCTTGAAAAATGTGACATAGCCCTGTATGTGGCGGACGCCTCGGTCGGAATCACGGCTGAGGATGAGAAAATGATCGCGCGGATCAAAGAGAAAAATATTCCCCGCGTCATCGTGATGAATAAGGCCGATCTGAAAACGGACTGTGACGCACAGCGCTCTTCGGGCGAGGGGAAAAAAGACCCAATCGTCTATGTAAGCGCGAAGACCGGGGAAAATATAGGGCTTTTAAAGGAAACGATATCTTCTCTCATCAATACGGACAAAGAGAAAAGGCTGATAGGGGATTTATTAAAACCGGATGACACGGTCGTTCTTGTCATACCCATAGATAAAGCGGCGCCGAAGGGCAGGATCATACTCCCCCAGCAGCAGGTTCTGCGCGACATACTGGACGCCGGGGCCGTCGCGGCGGTAACAAGAGACGGCGAGCTTGCGGCGACGCTGAAAAATCTTCGCGTAAAGCCGCAGATAGTCGTCACCGACAGTCAGGTCTTTGAAAAAGTCGCGAAGATCGTGCCTGAAGATATCGCGCTTACTTCATTTTCCATATTGATGTCGCGGTACAAGGGAAATCTTAAAAGTCAGGCTCACGCCGCGGCGGCGCTTGACAGGCTAAAGGACGGGGACAGGGTTTTGATAGCGGAAGGCTGCACTCATCACCGCCAATGCGACGATATAGGCACGGTCAAGCTTCCCGCGTGGATAAAAAATTACACGGGGAAGAGGATCGCCTTTGATTTTACGGGCGGGAGCGGATTTGCGGATGATCTTAAATCGTACCGTCTTATCGTTCATTGCGGGGGATGTATGCTAAATGACCGCGAGATGTCTTACAGACTGCGAAAAGCCGAAGAGGAGGGCGTGCCGATGACTAATTACGGCATGGCCATCGCGAAGATGAAAGGCATACTTGAACGAAGTCTCGCGCCGTTTGGCTTCTGAAAGGGAGATCTTTATTTATGAAGATACAGGGCCTTCAAAAGCTCACGCTGCTTGATTATCCGGGAAAGCTTGCCTGCACCGTGTTCACGCCCGGCTGTAATTTCAGGTGTCCGTTTTGTCACAACGCGTCTCTCGTGACGCATATAGACGAGGATGAGGGATACGATGAGGAAGAGATATTTCGGTTTCTTCGCGGCCGCAGGGGAGTGCTTGACGGTGTGTGCATCACGGGCGGAGAGCCGCTCATGCAGCCGGGGACGGAGGAATTCGCCGAAAGGGTAAAAGACATGGGTTTTCTCGTGAAGCTTGACACCAACGGCAGTTTCCCGGACAGATTAAAGAAAATGGCAGACTTAAAGCTGGTCGATTACGTGGCGATGGATATAAAAAACTGCGACTCTCTGTACGAGAAGACCTGCGGAAGCAGAGTGGATCTTGACGCGATAGGCGAGTCCGTCCGTTTTCTTCTTAAGGCGGGATGTCCCTACGAATTTCGGACGACCGTGGTGGAAGGCTTTCACACTGAGAAGGGTATAGAAAAGATCGCGAAAAAGATAGCGGGCGCGGACAGATATTTTCTGCAGAAGTTCGTGGATTCGGGCGATCTTATCGGGAACGCGAAAGACGACGCGAAAGATGTACTTAAGCCCGTCGATGATGACGTGATGAGGCGGATGCTCCTCGCGGCGAGAAAATACGTGCCGCGGGCCGAATTAAGGGGAATGTGAGAAAGACGCGCGTCCCGCCGTCATAAAATCAAAAATTTCACCTCGAAATCCACAATATCTTGATATTTTCCTATTGACCGGCACAATTTATAGTGTTAGAATAGCCGAGCAAACCCGCCGGGGACGAAGGCGGCATTTCGCGAAGACCGGCTTTTTTCAGGACGGCCGTACGGGACTTTGGCGCGGGTTAATTTCAATAAATTACGGAGAGGTGACGTATATGTACAGAGTTAAAAAGAGAGACGGACAGACGGTTGACTTTAGGCTTGAGAAGATCACGGCGGCGCTTACGAAGGCGTTTGAGGCGCAGCAGACACAGACACATCCCGATATCATAGACATGCTCGCGCTTAAGGTGACGGCGGATTTCGCACCGAAGATAAAAGACGGACTTATCCGCGTGGAGGACATACAGGACAGCGCGGAGTCGGTTCTCATACAGGCCGGATACGGCGACGTCGCGAAGGGATACATCCTCTACCGCAAGCAGCGGGAGAAGATCCGCAACATGAAATCCACGCTTCTTGATTATAAGGAGATAGTGGATAATTACGTCCATGTGAACGACTGGCGCGTGAAGGAAAATTCCACTGTCACCTATTCTGTCGGGGGCCTTATATTAAGCAACTCCGGAGCCATTACCGCGAATTACTGGCTCTCCGAGATTTACGACGAGGAGATAAGTAACGCTCACCGAAACGCAGACATCCACATCCATGACCTTTCCATGCTTACGGGATATTGCGCGGGATGGTCGTTAAAGCAGCTCATACAGGAAGGATTGGGCGGCGTGCCGGGTAAGATCACATCCTCCCCGGCTAAGCACCTCGCAACCTTATGCAACCAGATGGTAAACTTCCTCGGCATCATGCAGAACGAGTGGGCGGGTGCGCAGGCGTTTTCCTCGTTTGACACGTATCTGGCTCCTTTCGTAAAGACGGACAATCTTTCCTACGATCAGGTAAAAAAATGCGTGGAGTCTTTCGTCTACGGCGTCAATACCCCGAGCAGATGGGGTACCCAGTCACCGTTCACGAATATCACGCTTGACTGGACGGTGCCGGCGGATCTTGCCGAGCTTCCGGCCATCGTCGGCGGCAGGGAGATGGACTTCAAATATAAGGACTGCAAAAAAGAGATGGATATGGTAAATAAGGCCTTCCTCGAGATCATGATCGAGGGCGACGCGAACGGGCGGGGCTTTCAGTATCCCATTCCCACATATTCCATCACGAAGGACTTCGACTGGTCGGATACCGAAAACAACAGGCTGCTCTTTGAGATGACCAGCAAGTACGGCACGCCTTATTTTTCAAATTATATCAACAGCGACATGGAGCCGAGCGACGTGAGAAGCATGTGCTGCAGGCTTCGTCTGGACCTTAGGGAGCTTCGCAAGAAATCGGGAGGCTTCTTCGGAAGCGGAGAGAGCACCGGCTCCGTGGGCGTCGTGACGATAAACCTGCCGAAGATAGCCTACCTTTCAAACGATGAGGCTGAGTTTTACAGGAGGCTGGATCATCTGATGGATGTCGCGGCCAGATCCTTAAGCGTGAAGCGTAAGATCATCACGAATCTTTTAAACGAGGGCCTTTATCCTTACACGAAGAAATATCTGGGCACATTTGAGAATCATTTCTCCACGATCGGTCTGGTGGGCATGAACGAGGCGGGACTTAACGCGAAGTGGATAAGAGCCGACATGACGCATGAAAAGACGCAGAAATTCGCGAAAGAAGTGTTAAATCACATGCGCGAACGGCTGTCGGACTATCAGGAAGAATACGGAGACCTTTATAACCTTGAGGCGACTCCCGCGGAGTCCACGGCTTACCGTCTCGCGAAGCACGATAAGGAGCAGTTCCCGGATATCATCACCGCGTCGGAGAACGGCACGCCTTATTATACGAACAGCACGCATCTGCCGGTGGGATATACGTCGGATATTTTCGACGCCCTGGATGTGCAGGACGAGCTTCAGACGCTTTACACGTCCGGCACGGTCTTTCACGCGTTTCTGGGAGAGAAGCTTCCCGACTGGAAGTCGGCGGCGTCCCTTGTGCGAAAGATCGCGGAGAACTACAGACTTCCGTATTATACGCTGTCGCCGACGTATTCTGTATGCAGGGATCACGGTTATATCGCGGGAGAGCAGTATACCTGTCCTCACTGCGGTAAGGCGACGGAGGTTTACAGCCGTATCACGGGATATTACAGGCCGGTGCAGAACTGGAACGACGGCAAGGCGCAGGAATTTGTCGACAGGAAGGTGTACGATATCTCAAACTCACGTTTTAAACCGCGCAGCGCCGCCGCGAAGGAAGTGATAAGCAAGGCGGATGTCCCCGAAGACGAGGTTAAGACGCTGCTTTTTACCACGAAGACATGTCCGAATTGCAGGATAGTGGGTATGCACCTTGACGAGGCGAACGTCGAGTACGAGAAGGTGGACGCCGAGGAATCCCCGGATCTCGTCAGAAAATACGGGATCAGGCAGGCGCCGACGCTCGTGGTCGTAAAGGACGGAAAGACTGATGTCTACGCGAACGCGTCAAACATCATAGGATATTTGGCGGGAAAATAACTTCCCTGACGTGCTTTTTAAACGGACGCCGCGTGAAAATCGGGATACTGCCAAAAAGACAGCCGTTTATCGGGCACTTTCCGCGACGGTAAGCGGCGCGTACGCGCGGGATACGCTAAGGCGGGCCACGCGGGGCGGCGGACGTCTCGTCGGGAAGGAAATAAAACGGGCCTCTTATCGGGAACGGTAAGAGGCCTTAAAAATTTCCGACATTTTAAGCGGTATTTGTCGTATAATCAAATGACATCGGGGCAGGATCCGCAGAGCGCACAGCGCCCGAAAACGTATTATCACTTTCCGCCCCGACATCATAAGAACAGAATAAGGGAGCGCGCGTAAATGCAGGATAAAAAAAAGATCCTCGTCGTCGACGATGAGAGCAGGATGAGAAAGCTTATAAGGGATTTTCTCGAACGCGAGGGATATCAGATAAGCGAGGCGGGCGACGGGAAGACGGCGCTTGATATCTTTCGAAACGATAAGGATATTTCTCTTATCATATTGGATGTCATGATGCCGGATATGGACGGTTGGGAAGTCTGCGGCGAGGTGAGGGCTGTTTCCGACATCCCGATCCTTATGCTTACCGCGAGAGGTGAGGAGCGCGACGAGCTTAAAAGTTTTGACGCCGGAGCCGACGAATATATAGCGAAGCCTTTCAGCCCGAAGATATTGGTCGCGCGCGTGAACGCCCTTCTTCGAAGAAAAAAAGACGACTCTTCGGACGCACCCGTGAGCGTATCCGGCATAGTGGTCGATAAGGCCGCGCATATAGCGAGCGTCGACGGAAAGAGGATGGACTTAAGCGTAAAGGAATTTGAGCTGCTGCTTTATTTTCTGGAACACCAAAACATAGCGCTCACGCGGGAGAAGATTTTAAGCAACGTCTGGGATTACGATTATTTCGGGGACGCGAGAACCATAGACACGCATGTGAAGAAACTGCGCAGCAAGCTCGGTGAAAAGGGAGCCCTGATTAAGACCATCTGGGGCATGGGATACAGATTCGATCCGGAGTAAACGAAAGGTCGAAAGCAAAGATGTTTAGCCGGTTATCGCGATTTAAGTCGGATTACAAAGGATTTGTCACAAAAGGATATTATTCATGAAAGGATCTCTTCGCAAACAGATAGTCACCGTGTTTATGGGACTGGTGGCCGCGATAATGATAATTTCCATAGTGATAAACAGTCTCTTTCTCTCTCGTTATTACATCCGGTACAAGGAGTCCGAGCTCACCGACGTCTATGACGCGATGCAGCGCGCCGTGAGGGAAAGCCCCGATCCTTATAACGACATGACGGAGGATCTGTCGTCCGTCCTGGAAGCCGGAAATATCATGTTCGTCATCATGACGGATGACGCGAACGACCTCGTCGCTGCCACGTCGGGCGAGGCGCAGATCGAAGAGATGCGCTCTCAGCTTCTGGGTTACATTTATCAGATAAATCAAAGACACGGCGAGCTCCTTAAAGAAAAGGAGAACTATCAGATACGAAGAACGAGAAGCGTCTTAAGCGGCGAGGAATATGTGGAAATGTGGGGATACCTTGATGACGCCAGCCCCTTTATCATAAGGACGCCGCTTGAGAGCATACAGGAGAGCGTAAAGCTCTCGAACCGCTTTTTCTTTTGCACCATGGTGATAATATTGGTGGTGGGCGGCGTGTTTGTCTGGTATTTCTCAAAGAGGATAACAAGCCCGGTACAGGAACTCGTGGACATCTCAAGGCGGATGACGGATCTTGATTTCGAGGCGAGGTACACGAGCGGAGGCACGAACGAGATCGGCATATTGGGCAAAAATTTCAACACCATGTCCGACAGGCTGCAAAAGACCGTCTGCGAGCTTAAAAACGCGAACAGTAAATTGCAGGAGGATATCGAAAAAAGGGAAGAGGCAGAGGCCGGAAGAAGCGAGTTTATAGGAAATGTTTCCCACGAATTAAAAACTCCCATAGCGCTCATACAGGGATACGCCGAGGGCCTCAAGGAAGGCGTCACGGACGACGAGGAGGGCAGACGCTTTTATCTGGATGTCATCATCGACGAGGCCGAAAAGATGAATAAGACGGTGCAGAATCTCCTGACGCTCACGCAGCTTGAAAGCGGCGGCACAGGAGACGAGCTTGAGCGTTTCGACGTGACGGAGATGATAAAAGGCATCGTCGAGAGCAGCCGTATCCTAACGGAACAAAAGGGTGTGAGCGTGCGCGTAAGCGAATCCGGGCCCGTCTATGTATGGGCCGACGAGTGGAAGGCGGAGCAGGTATTTCGCAATTATTTCGTAAACGCCCTAAATCACGCGGACGGAGAGAAGGTCATAGACGTAAAGGTGATCGAAAACGACGAAAAAGGCACGGTGCGCGTCTCTGTCTTTAATACAGGAAGTCAGATCCCGAAGGAAGATCTGGACAGGATATGGGGAAAGTTCTATAAAGTGGATAAGGCCAGGACCCGTGAGTACGGCGGCAACGGCATAGGCTTATCCATCGTAAAGGCGATCATGGAATCCGCCCATAAGGATTACGGCGTGCAAAATTACGATAACGGCGTCATGTTCTGGTTTGAGTTGGATAAATTTAAGGCGGAGTGATAAGCTTAGCGCGTAGGACCCGCCTTAAGCGGACAGCGGGCTCTGACGCGGAGAGAATCATAACAAATACGGGGACGGGACTGATATGCTTACTGTCATAGATTACGACGCGGGAAATATCATGAGCGTGGTGCGGGCGCTTTACCGTCTGGGAGCGAAGACAAAAGTGACGGGCGACGCGGACGAGATAAAAGCCGCGGATAAACTCATACTCCCGGGCGTGGGATCCTTCGGGGCCGCGATGGAAAGCCTTAGAAAAAGAGGCCTCGCGGAGGCGATAAAAGGCGCCGTCGCGCGGGGAAAACCGCTTCTCGGGATTTGCCTCGGAATGCAGCTTCTTTTTGAAAAAAGCGAGGAGTCGCCGGGGGTAGGAGGCCTTGGCATATTGAAGGGGGAGATACTTAAGATCCCCCGGTCAGAAGGAAATAAAATCCCGCATATGGGTTGGGACTCGCTTCGGATTTCGGGCGGACCCTCGAATAGCCATCATGCGGTCGACGGCTCATGTAGCGGCGAAAAGCATGGAAGGCGCGGGGAGTCTTTCACCGGCGGACGGCTCTTTCGCGGCATAAAGGACGGAGCGTATGTCTATTTTGTACACTCATATTATCTGAAAGCGAAAGATGCAAAGATCGTGACCGCTACATGCGACTACGGTGTGAATATCCATGCCGCCGTTGAGAAGGGAAACATCGTCGCCTGTCAGTTCCACCCGGAAAAAAGCGGCGAAACGGGGCTTTCGATGTTAAAAAATTTCCTGGAAATGAGAGAAAAAATATGCTTACAAAGAGAATAATTCCCTGTCTCGACGTCGATCGCGGACGGGTGGTAAAAGGAGTAAATTTCGTAAATCTCGTGGACGCGGGTGATCCCGCCGCCGCGGCCGCGGCCTATGACGCGGCGGGGGCGGATGAACTCGTCTTTCTTGACATAACCGCCTCTTCGGACGCCAGGGCCACTGTGACGGATATGGTAAGACGCGTCGCCGAGAATGTGTTTATACCGTTTACGGTAGGCGGAGGGATCCGCACTGTGGATGATTTTAAAAATATCCTGAGGGCGGGAGCCGATAAAGTGTCGGTAAATTCCGCGGCGATAGAAAGATGCGAACTCATATCCGAGGCCGCCCTTAAATTCGGAAGTCAATGCGTGGTGGCGGCGATCGACGCGAAGAGGCGCCCCGCGGGAGACGGATGGAACATATATAAAAACGGCGGACGGATCGACACGGGGATAGACGCCGTAAGCTGGGCGCGCAAGGTAGAGGAGCTGGGAGCGGGAGAGATACTTCTTACCGGGATGGATCGCGACGGCACGAAGAGCGGTTATGACATAGAGCTTACGAGAGCGGTGGCCAGTGAGGTGGATATCCCCGTCATAGCCTCCGGGGGCGCGGGAAGTTTGGAGGATTTTCGCGAGGTTCTGACTAAGGGGGAGGCGGACGCGGCTCTCGCGGCGTCGCTTTTTCATTTTAAGGAACTTGAGATATCCGAGGTGAAAGCCTACCTTGCCCGAAACGGCATACCCGTAAGGGAGGTGTACTGATGGCGGCCATAGACGGCAGGTGGCTTGAAAAACTTCGCGGCGAGTTTCATAAGGAGTATTACGGAAAGCTCTTTGACAGGGTGCGGGAGGAGTACAAAACTCATGTCTGTTATCCGCCGGCAGGGGATATATTTAACGCATTTCACTATACACAGTTTGATGAGGTAAAGGCGGTCATATTGGGACAGGATCCTTATCATGAGCCGGGTCAGGCTCACGGACTTTCTTTTTCCGTAAATCCGGGAGTCGAGATACCGCCTTCCCTCGAGAATATTTTTCGGGAACTTCACGACGATATCGGCTGTGAGATACCGAAGCAGGGATGCCTCGTAAAATGGGCCCGCGAGGGAGTATTGCTTTTAAACAGCGTGCTCACGGTGAGGGCTCATCGGGCAAATTCGCATAAAGGCATAGGCTGGGAGGAATTTACAGACGCCGCCGTTCGCGCGCTGTGCGGTGAGGATCGTCCCATCGTATTTATACTGTGGGGATCGCAGGCTCAGATGAAAAGGCCCATGATAACGAATCCGAAGCACCTCGTCCTCGCGGCGCCGCACCCCAGTCCGCTTTCCGCCTTCAGGGGTTTTTTCGGAAGCAGGCCGTTTAGCAGGACAAATGAGTTTCTTATCCGGCAGGGTGAGCGGCGGATAGACTGGGAGATTTAAACTTACTCTTGACAATCGAATCGATACGTGCTTATATGAACATATGAGCAAACATTCATATTTTCGTGAGCGGAGGTCGATGAGATGAGTGACTCAAGGGAAGAGGGAAGCGAAAGTGTAAGGCAGATACTTCAGATCGTAGCCGGGGGTATATTACTGGTTGTCGCGGGCGTCCTGGATAAACTTGGTTTTCCGACGTATGTGACGCTCGCCGGGTATTTGATTTCGTATCTGATATTGGGATATGAAGTCGTGGCGGATGCCGTTAAGAATGTCTTTAAGGGGAAACTTATCGATGAGAATTTCCTCATGACCGTGGCCACCGTCGCCGCCTTTATCATCGGAGAATACGCCGAGGCTGTGGGAGTGATGCTCTTTTTCGACGTGGGCGAGTTCTTCGAGGACCTGGCCGTGCGTAAAAGCCGCGAAAGTATCACGCACACGGCGGATATGCGTCCGGAGACGGTACTTCTTGTAAAGGCGGCTGATAGGGCAGGTCATTTTCCCGACACGGATGAAGGTGACGTTACTGTCATCCCCGCCGGGGACGCGCGGATAGGGGACATTCTCCTTGTAAGGGCGGGCGACAGGATTCCTCTTGACGGGGTAATCGTCTCGGGAAAGAGCAGTATGGATACCGCGCCGATTACCGGAGAGCCTTTCCCGGTCGACATCGCGCCCGGAAGCGAAGTGTTAAGCGGCTGCGTAAATCTTACGGGATCGGTGAAGCTAAAGGTCCGCAAAAAGCTTAGTGACTCCATGGTAAGCCGTATCCTTCGTTCGGTCACACAGGCCGAGGAGGGAAAGCCGAGGATAGATCGTTTCATCACAAGGTTTTCAAAGATTTACACCCCGATCGTAGTCGCGCTCGCCGCTGTCATAGCCGTGATACCCTCTTTTGTCACCGGAGATTGGCACAGATGGGTTTATACCGCCGTAAATCTTCTGGTTATAAGCTGTCCCTGCGCGCTGGTGATTTCCGTTCCTCTCGCCTTTTTCGCCACCATCGGGGCGGCGTCGAAAAGGGGCATACTTTTTAAGGACGGTATCGCGCTTGAGACGTTAAGCCGCGTAAAGGCGGTAGTCATGGATAAGACGGGGACATTGACCGAGGGACGCTTTAAGGTGACGGATACAGTCTGCCTAAGTGAAGGATATACGCGAGAGGATGTATTATCTTTTGCGGCGGCCTGCGAGGCGGAGTCTACTCATCCCATAGCCTCCGGCATCATAAAGGCGGCAAAAAGTGAAAATGTCCGCCGAAAAAAGGCGGAGTCGGTCCGGGAGATCGCGGGCAAAGGCGTACGCGCCGTGATAGACGGCGGGGAAGTGCTTTGCGGGAGCTTGGGACTTCTTAAGCTTTATCACGCGGATACGGAAGCGGTTGAAGATGCGGAAAAGTCGTCCGTTAAGCCAGGCAAAACCGCCGTATATGTATCCTGTGAGGGACATCCGGCAGGAATAATATATATCGGGGACGCAGTGAAAAAGGACGCCGCAGGTGCTGTGTCAGAGCTTAAAAAGTCAGGCCTAAGGACAGTAATGCTGACGGGAGATGAAAAAGAGCCGGCCACGGAAGCGGCGCGAAAGATCGGTATCGAAGAGGTTTACGCAAAGCTTCTTCCGGAAGATAAACTTGAGATACTGAAAAAGGTCCGCGCTAAGTACGGACCATCGATGTTCGTGGGAGACGGGATAAACGATTCTCCGGTGCTCGCGGGAGCGGACGTGGGAGCGGCGATGGGAAGCGGAGCCGACGCCGCGATCTGCGCCGCGGATGTGGTCTTTATGAATCCGTCCGTGCATTCGGTGCCGCTTTCGATCGCGTTTTCGAAAAAGGCGACCCGGGTCGCGGCGCAGAATGTCGTTTTCGCGCTTTTGGCGAAGGCCGTGATCATGATCCTGACTTTATTCGGGAAAACGATTCTTTGGCTTTCGGTATTTGCCGACACGGGGGTCGCTCTTTTATGCGTGCTTAATTCGGTACGCCTGCTTGCGGGCAAAATCGCGGGGCGCGCGGGGCAGACCGGTAAGCGATGATGATTTCCGATCAGGAGGTTGGCGGGCAAATCCGCCGGGTGCGCGGGGAAGGAAGATAAATCACAAACTCGAAGATCAAGCGCGGCATACTCATCATAGACCAAACACGTTTATGATAAACCCGCATCCAAAGACGGCCGCGGCGTAAGGCGGCTTCATTCGGTTGACATGAAAGGATTTTATTTACATGAATGAGAAAGAGGATGTGAATTATGAAGAGACATGCTCGGTGCGCCATGTGCACGAAAGTCTGACAAAGACTGTGGAAAAGACGCTTCCGGGGGAAGAAAACATGCGGGCCCTCGCCGATTTTTACAAGGTGTTCGCAGATCCCACGAGGATAAAGATACTTTGCGCGTTGCTTATCTCTGAACTTTGCGTGTGCGATCTGGCAAAAGTCTGCGGCATGACACAGTCGGCGATATCTCATCAGCTTCGCCTGTTAAAACAGATGAAACTCGTAAAGAACCGAAGAGACGGAAAGACAGTGTATTATTCGCTGGATGACTCGCATATCCGGGGGATCTTAAGTCAGGGTATGGAACATATCACGGAGTAAGGCATTTACCGGCGGCGCGTAAAGCCTAAGTTACCGCGGCGCGTAAAGCCGGGGGATGGGCTGAGGGTGGAAATGACAAAAAGGACTTTAGTAAATGAGAGGCAGCAAAAGGAGTAAACAGATTAAAAGATTCGTCATAAGATTTTTCGCGGCGGCCGCGGCGGTCTTTGCCGTCACATTCGCCGCGGGCTGTGACATGGGAAAAAGCGACGGCGCAGTATATCTTGAGAAAGAGCAATACGAAAAAGCCGCGAAAAGCTTTGAGAAAGATATAAAAAAGGGCGAAAGCCTCGCGGAGTCATACCTGGGCCTGGGAATGGCAAGATTCGAGCTTAGGCAGTACGATAAGTCGCTTGACGCCCTTAAAAGCGCGGTAAGTTGCGGCGCGAAAAAGACCGCGGATCTTTGCTCGATGATGGCCGCGTCGTACGCGAAGACAGAGGATTACGAAAACGCCTTAAAATTTTACGAAGAGGCTTTAGATCTTAAAGACTGCACAAAAAGCTTAAGACGCGAGATCCTGGGCAACGAGATATCCGTACTGACCCGAATGAGCGAGTGGGAAAAGGCCCGTAAGCTTGCCGAGCGGTACGTGAAAGAATACCCTGATGACTACAGGATAAAAAAGACACTTGACTTTCTGGAGACGAGGTAAGATAAAAGGATGAGCCTTCAGCTTATCAAAGGCCGCGCCGGCGCGGGAAAATCGCATTATCTGTATAAAACCGTCATATCTAAATCCCTTAAACATCCCGAGAGGGAATATTTCGTCATAGTTCCCGAGCAGTTCACCATGCAGACACAGAAAGATTTGGTGAGCATGAGTCCTAAGCGCGGGATCATGAATATCGACGTACTCAGCTTTAACCGACTCGCGCACAGAGTCTTTTCCGAGGTCGGGGAAAGCGGGGAGGTATTGCTTGACGAAGTCGGAAAAAGCTTCGTGCTTAGAAAGGTTGCGGGCGCCGTGGCGGGTAAGATGCGCGTCCTAGGCTCAAGTCTTTCAAGGCCGGGGTTTATAAAAGCCGTAAAGGATGTCATCTCCGAGTTTTCAAGATATGAGATCAAGGAAGAGGAATTTTCGCGTCTCATGGAGGCGGCGGGCGAGTCCGGCGCGCTGTCGCTTAAATTAAGCGACATCGGGCTTATTTACGGGGCTTTTAACGACTATCTTGAGGGAAAGTATATCACGGGCGACGGAAGACTTGACGCGTTAAGCCTTGCCATCCCCAAGTCAAAGATGCTAAAGGGCAGCACTGTCGTTCTGGACGGATTCGTGGATTTTTCTCCCGTTCAGAACGTGATTTTGCGGGAGCTTATGCTTACCTGCCGGAAGGTCGCGGTCACGGTTACGGCTTCGGACGAAAAAAGGGACTCGGCGCTTTTCGGACCGAGCAGGAGGACCGAAAACTCGCTTATAAAGATAGCGGGTGAGTGCCGCGTTCCGATAGACGAGCCCGTGACGCTTTATAACGGCACGCCGTACCGCTTTAGGGAAAGTCCCGCGCTTTCTTTTCTGGAGTCGCACATATTCAGATATTCTTCCGATAAATATGAGGATGGTGAGGGCTCTGACAGAGGCGATGCAGGAGATACATTATCATCAGATCGCATACGGATCGTACGAGCCGAAACTATCGCCGGGGAGATGGATTTTATCGCGCAGAGCGTAAGACGCGCCGCAAGGACTAAGCGCCTTCGCTACCGCGACATGGCCGTCATAGTAAGCGACATGGATAAATACGCGCCGTTTGCCGAAAAAGCCTTCGCCGATTACGACATTCCCGTCTTCACGGATCAAAAGAAAAGCGTTCTTTTTAATCCTTTCATCGAGTATCTTCGAGCACTTATCGCCATGGCGGAAGAAAATTTCTCATATGAGAGCGTTTTTCGCTATCTGCGCACCGGATTTTCGGTTCTTACGGGAGAAGAGACGGACAAACTCGATAATTACTGTATCGCCATGGGTGTGCGGGGTTATAAAAAGTGGCGCGAGAAGTGGCAGACTCCCATGAAAGGAGAGAAACAGGTAAAGCTTGAGGAGATAAACGACTTAAGGGAAAAATTCATAAAAAGCGTCGGGACGGTGACGGACGTCTTAAAGAGCAGGCATAAGACGGTGGCGCAGGTTACCGCGGCCCTGCATGAGCATTTTCTTTTGAATAATTCTCAGCAAAAGCTCCATGACGAAGAGCTTCGGTTCGCCGCGCGGGGCGATCTTTCGATGGAGAAGGAATACGCTCAGATTTACCGTATAGTGATAGATGTTTTCGATCAGCTTACGGAGCTTTTGGGAGATGAGAGGGTTTCCCTTAAAGAGTACAGGGAGCTTTTGGACGCGGGACTTAGCGAGGCTAAGGTCGGGATTGTGCCGCTTAGCGCGGACAGGCTTGTGATAGGAGATATCTCACGCAGCAGGATAAAAGACGTGAAGGCTCTCTTTTTCGCGGGCGTGAATGACAAATACATACCCGGAAATTTAAGCGGAGGCGGCCTTCTTTCCGACAATGACAGGATAAAGCTCGCCGCGGGCGGTGTCAGGATAGCGCCGGGATCGAGGGAGAAAGCCCTGGATGAGAAATTTCATCTGTATCTCGTGCTCACCAAACCTTCAGAGAGCCTTACGCTTACATACAGCGAGACCGACGGGGACGGAAAGCCCGCGCGGCCGGCGTTTCTTATCAGGGATATCCTAAGGCTCTATCCCAAACTTACCGTCCGGGAAGCGCCGAAGAACATATATGACACGGAACTTACACCGAAAATAGCGATGACTAAGATGGCCTCTGCCATCGGAAACAGTGATGAGAGGATGAGCGCACCGTGGCTTGAGCTTTACGCGCATTGCAGACGGGACCCGAAGGCGGCTTTGGCGCTTAAAAACATCACTGAGGCCGCGTTTTTTAATAAGCCCGTGACAAAGCTTTCTCCGGGGACGGCAAAAAAACTTTACGGAGACGTACTCATGGGGAGCGTATCGAGATTCGAGACGTTCGCGAAGTGCGCCTTCGCGCATTTTTTAAATTACGGCTTAAGACTTCGGGAAAGGCAAACCTTCCGGATGGACGGTGCCGATACCGGGACGCTCCTTCATGACGCGATAGAGAGATACTCACGAAAGGTAACGGAAAGAGGATATCGTTTCGCGCGTGTACCCGAAGATATAGGTGAGATACTTATAAGAGAAAGCGTCGATGAAAGCGTCGAAAGTTACGGAAGGGAATTTTTCGCCGCCTCCAGTCGTGACGCCTACTTTATTACGCGGCTTACGCGCATATTAAAGCGCCTGGTATGGGGCATATCAAAACAGCTTGAGGCGGGGGACTTTGAGCCTGAATTTTTCGAGGCGCCCTACGATCTGGGAGTGACGAACCTTAAAGGCGAAGCCAAAATGAGGGTCCGCGGGAAGATCGATCGAATCGATATCTGCGAGGACGGCGAGAAGGTGTATGTGAAAGTCGTCGACTATAAGACGGGATCGCCCCGATTCGATCTTACGAGATTCTACTACGGTGTGCAGATGCAGCTTGTGATATACATGAAGGCGGCTCTTAACATAGCTTCCGAAAAGCACGCCGGCAAGATAAGTCTCCCCGCGGGGCTTTGCTTCCAAAGATCGCGGGATATGTTCATACCCAGGCAGAAAAGCGACGCCGACAGAGAGAAGGCCCTCCTGCGTGAGCTTATGCCCTGCGGATTGGTAAATCTTGATGAGAACGTGCCTGAGCGTCTGGACAGATCCCTCGCGCCGGGGTGCGATTCGGACGTGATCCCAGTTTCCGTAAACAAAGACGGTCGGATCGCGAAAAAGTCAAGCGTCGTAAGCGGCGGGGATATGGACATACTGCTGTCTTTCGCGGACGGCAAAATGCGCGAGTTCGCGCAGAGGATAACGGATGGGGAGGCCGATATCTCCCCTTACGAGATGACAAATGACACGGGCTGCAAGTATTGCATCTACAAGTCGATCTGCGGATTCGACGAGAAACTGCGGGGATATGAGCGAAGAAAACTCGAAAAGATGTCCGATGAGATTCTTTTAAGTAAAATGCGCGAGGAAAACGAAGACGGGAAAGGAGCCGTTTAAGCGTGGCTGTTAAGTTGACGGATGAGCAGCGGCAGGCGGTGGAGACAAGAAATAAGGATATCCTTGTTTCCGCGGCGGCGGGCTCCGGAAAGACCATGGTGCTCGTGGAGCGCGTTATGTCAAGGCTTTGCGACAAGAAGGATCCGATCGACGTGGACGAGCTTCTCATCGTCACTTTCACGGAGGCGGCCGCGGCGCAGATGAAAGAAAAGCTCCGCGAAGCCATCGCGAAGAAACTGGACGCTGATCCTTATAATGACCGTCTTACGAGGCAGGAGGCGCTTATTTGCCGGGCCCAGATAACCACCGTGCACGGCTTTTGCCTGTCGGTCATAAAAGAATATTTTCATACGATAGACTTGGATCCCTCCTTCAGGGTCGCGGACGACGCCGAGATCGATCTTTTAAAGAGGGATGTGTTGGACGAGGTGCTTGAAAAAAGATATACCGGCGCGGATGATGACTTCGTAAATCTCACGGAGAGCTTTGACGCGAAAAATAACGATGAGAATTTGCAGGATGTGATCCTTCGGCTTTACGAATACGCAGAAAGTTACCCCGACCCCGACGACTATCTTTCAAGTTGCGTAAATCTTTACGGGATATCAAACGAGAAGGAGTTTGAAGAGGCTCCGTTTGTCAGGGAAACGGTACGGTTGGCTAAGGCCGCGGCCGCCGACGCGAAAGAGAACCTCGGCCGCGCGCTTAGGCTTTGCATGGAGGAAGACGGACCCTTAAAATACAAAGACATCATAGAATCAGAGATGAAGTTCGCGGACAGCATAACGCGCAAGGATACTTTCGCAGAGATAAGAGGGCTCCTTAAAAGTTTCAGTTTTGAGCGCCTTAATTCGGGTAGGTCCGATAAGACGGACGCGGAAAAGAAAAGCCTGGTTCAATCAATACGAAATGAATGTAAAGACAACATCACTTCCTTAAAAGACGACTTTTTCTTTGAGGATACGGACGATATCATTTCGGATTTTAAGACGGCGCTTTCAAACGCTGTTACCCTGATCGATGTTGTCAGGGATTTCGCTACGGCCTTCGAGGCGAAAAAAAGGAGTCGCGGGATCATTGATTTTGGCGACATGGAGCATTTGGCGTTAAGGATATTGACGCGAAAAGAGGACGGGGAGCTTATCCCCACGCCCGCCGCCCTTGAGTACCGCTCGGAATTCGCCGAGGTGATGGTCGATGAATATCAGGACAGCAATTACGTGCAGGAAGCGGTGTTAAACGCCGTCTCATCCTCCGAAAGCGGCAGACACAATCTCTTCATGGTAGGTGACGTAAAGCAGAGCATATACGGATTTCGACGCGCGAGACCCGAACTTTTCACGCAAAAATATAAAAGCTTCGGCGACGGAGGAGAAGAGCATGTAAGAATAGACTTAAGCCGAAATTTCCGAAGCAGAAGCGAAGTCATAAATTTCACGAATTTTATTTTTCGCCGCGTCATGACCTGTGATTTCGGAGGCATAGGATATGACGATAAGGCGGCCCTGTATCCCGGGGCCTCTTATGAGGATACCGGCGGAAACGAACCCGAGGTGCTTTTAGTCGACCTGAAGGATTTTGACGGCAGCGAAAGCGCGAAGGAAATCGAAGCTTATGCCGTGGCGAAAAAAATACGCTCCCTCGCGGGTAATTACACGGTCTACGACAAAGAAAAAGACATATACAGACCGGCGAAATACGGCGACATCGTGATCCTTATGCGAAACTTAAAGGGCTGGGGCGACATTTTCGAGAAAGTCTTAAACGACGAGGGGATACCCGCCCAAAGCGTGGTCACGGAAGGATATTTTAATACCCGTGAAGTGGCGGGAATGCTTGATTATCTGCGTATAGTCGACAATCCCAGGCAGGACATTCCCCTTACGGCGGTTCTTTCGGGGCCGTTTGTCGGTTTGTCCGCGGATGAGCTGGCCCTGATAAGAGCTAAGAGAGAGGGAGCGTTTTACGAATGTGTCTTTGATTACGCGAAGAACGGAAGTGAGCCGCATCTTCGCGAAAAACTCGCGTCATTTTTAGACACGCTTTACTCGTTTCGCGAAAAAAGCCCTTATACGCCCATAAGGCTCCTGATCGATGAGATATCGGATCTTACGGGTTACGGGGATTATGTGGCGGCGCTTCCGTCGGGCACGCAAAGATCGGCGAACTTAAAAATGCTCTCCTTAATGGCCGTGAAGTATGAATCCACAGGATATAAGGGGCTCTTTAATTTTGTGCGCTATATCGGGGAGCTTCAAAAATACGAGATCGACCGGGGCGGGGCGGATACAGCCGACGCGGCGGATAACGCCGTTCGCATAATGACAATTCATAAGAGCAAAGGTCTGGAGTTTCCGATAGTTTTCTTATGCGCGGCCGAGGCCCCCTTCGGCGGCAAGGATAATAAACAGCAGGTGTTGATGCATTCCGCGTTGGGCCTCGGTATCGACGCCGTAAATGTAAAAACAAGGGAAAAGGCGCCCACTCTCATAAAAAATGTCATAAAAAAGGCCATAAAAGATGAAAACGCGGCCGAGGAGCTGCGTATTCTCTATGTGGCCATGACCCGCGCGAGAGAAAAGCTCATAATTACGGGAGCCGCGCGCGATCTGAAAAAGAGCGCTGATGGGTGGCGGATGAGCGCGCCGGATAAAAGCGCGGCGCTTCGCGAGGCAAAAATAAGCGGCGCCGCACGCTACCTTGACTGGATCATGCCGGCGCTTCTTTGCGGCAGGATCCGGGACGATAGCGCCGGCCGGGGAAGAGAATATGCCGCGGGAGAGGATGGCGCTTTGATGAACCCGCGCGGCGCGGATACGGGTACGGACGCGAACTCGGATGCGAACGCGAACTCGGATGCGGGCTCGGACTCGGATACGGATGCGGATAATCGAGGGTCATGTTATCTTATATATTCCGGGGAGAGGACGGAAGTCGGGTGTGAAAATGAGAAATGTCTGTGCAAAGTGAGCGTGATAACCTCCCGGGATCTTGCGGCCGCGTCAGAGCGGGAGAAAAAAGTCTCCTTCTTAAGCGCCGCATCGCTAAGCAGTCTGTCCGCGGACAAAGTCTATGACAGACGCATGAGAGAGCAGATTAAGGAGCAGTTTTCCTATAAATACCCCTATGAGGAAGATGTGGGCGCGAGACAGAAGTTTACCGTGTCCGAGCTTAAAAAAAGGCTTTACATGGAAGAAGATGAGATCGAGGAAGAGGAAGTGATTCCGCTTCTTCCGAAATTCGCGGGCACAGAGAAAAAGACGCTCCCCGGCGAGCGCGGCACCGCTTGCCATCGTGTGCTGGAACTTTTGGATTTCACCGCGGATTATGATTATGATAAACTAGAAGGCGCCATAGATGAGATGTCGAATAAAGGTCTCCTCTTTCGGGACGCCTTATCGGATGCGGACATAGCAGACATCCTGGCTTTCACGCGCTCGGACGCGGGAGAGAGGGTGAAAAGCGCGGCCCGCGCGGGAACGCTTAAAAGAGAGCAGCCCTTTGTCATAGACGACGGGAAGCGGCTGGTGCAGGGGATCATCGACGCGTTTTTCGAGGAGGACGGGTATCTTACGGTTCTGGATTACAAGACGGATCGTATCTTTGATGAGGATAAATTCAGGGAAAAATACGGCCTGCAGCTTGATTATTACGCCATGGCGCTAAGCCGTGTAACCGGAAAAACCGTGAGGGAGAAAATCATATATTCCCTCGCAATGAGAAGGGAAATAAAAATGTAATGAGGAAATGTCTTGAATATATGGCCGCTTGCGGGGTATACTAATAATGGCCGCGGGGCGGCGAATTTAGACGCGTCATTTTTGCGGATGTGAGGGATGTGAAAGGCCGGACGGCGAAGGGTAATCTTACGTCAGGCGACGGACGGAGGAGCGGATGATCACACTGAAAAAAGTAACGAAGGAATATACGCCTGGTATCCCGGCGTTAAACGGAGTAAATATCGATATCGACAGGGGTGAGTTTGTTTTCGTGATGGGAGACAGCGGCTCGGGCAAGTCCACGCTCATAAAGCTGCTGCTGCGTGAGCTTGTGCCGACCGCGGGCAAGATCACTGTCATGGATCAGGATCTTGGCAGTATGCCTCACAAGCAGATCCCCTATTATCGCAGGCGCATAGGCGTGGTCTTTCAGGATTTTCGTCTTCTTCAGGATCGAAACGTATACGAAAATGTCGCTTTCGCTCTGCTTGTGACGGAGGCGCCGACGAGAGTGATAAAGAAAAAAGTGACCGCGGCTCTCTCGCTTGTGGGACTCGCGCAGAAATACAAATCGTTTCCGAACGAACTTTCGGGAGGGGAGCAGCAGCGTGTCGCGATAGCCAGAGCCATAGTAAACGAGCCTGCCATTTTGCTCGCCGACGAGCCTACGGGAAACCTTGATCAGTCGAACACATGGGAGATCATGGATCTTATAGAGGAGGCCAATGACAGAGGAACGACCGTCGTCGTGGTGACGCATAACCATGAGATCGTCGAGAGAATGCAAAAACGCGTCATCAGGATGCAGGACGGTAAAATCATAAACGACGGGAAAGCGGGTAGAGGATAAATGAGATTCGGCACATTTAAATATTCCGTAAAACAGGGTTTCAAGAACATATCGAGAAACAAGATGTTTTCTATAGCTTCCATCGCCACGATGGCGGCCTGTATTTTTTTGTTCGGCATATTTTTCTCGGTGATCGGCAATTTAAATTACGTGGTCAAAAAAGCCGAGGAAGGCGTGGCGGTGGTGGTTTTCTTTAAACCTGACGCGTCGGACGAGCAGATTAAGGATATAGGCAAAAAGCTTAAAAAATACGACGGCGTGCTCAAAGTGAAGTATGTCTCCGCGGAGGACGCGTGGGCGCAGTATTCCAAGGATTATTTCGGGGACAATCCCGAGGCCGTCGAGGGCTTTAAAGACGACAATCCCCTCGCGAACTCCGACAACTACGAAGTCTATCTGGATTCCGTCGAGAAGCAGGACAAAGTCGTAAAATACGCGGAAAGTCTAAAGGGCGTAAGAAGCGTGAGCCGCTCCGATCTGGTGGCGAAGGCTCTTATCAGTTTTAACCGGCTTCTTACCATTGTTTCCGGCGTCATCATCCTGATCCTTCTTGTGGTGGCAGTCTTTCTTATCAGCAACACCGTGTCGATGGGTATCACGATCAGAAGAGAGGAGATAGCGATCATGAAATATATCGGGGCCAAGGACTCGTTTGTGAGGGCTCCGTTTATAACCGAGGGCATAATCATCGGGCTTATCGGCTCATCCATACCGCTTGTCATCATCTTCTTCGCGTACAACAAAGTGGTAAGAGCCATCATGGAGAGATTCTCCGTCTTAAATACCGTGATGGATTTCCTGCCGGCGGGCAGACTCTTTAAGATACTGATACCGATAGGTCTCGCGCTCGGCGTGGGGATAGGTTTTCTCGGAAGTTTCGTCACGATTAAAAAACACTTGAAGGTGTAAGAAAGTATAGGTCGCCGGATGGTATTTGGCGAAATATCGCACAGGTCTTAAACGGGAGGAATGGCCGTGGATAATGATGAAAAAATCGTGAGCGAAGAAAGTGTCGTCGCGAAAGAAAATCCGACACCGCCGGAAGAGCCACCTGGCGCGGCTTCAAAGACGCCGGGTAAGCGCACTTTTTTAAAGGGACTTCTTGTCGGGGCTCTTATCATGACCGCCGTCTTCGCCATAGCCATAGTCATCATCCAGCGAAACGGATCGGGCGACGGCGCGACTGTCAGCAAAGAAACGCAGCGGAAAATATCGATCCTAAAGCAGATCATCGAAGAGTCGTATCTTTACAGCGACGACATAGACGAAGACGTCCTGCAGCAGTGGATAATAAAAGGATACGTGGAGGGCCTTTCGGAGCCGTACTCGGTATATTATGACGAGGCGGAGACGAAGGCGCTCATGGAGTCCACGTCGGGCGAATTCGGCGGCATAGGAGTGGTCGTGTCGCAAAACATCGACACCATGCTCATCACATTTAACACGGTCTATAAGGATTCCCCGGCGGATAAGGCGGGCCTTAAAGACGGCGATATGCTTTATAAGGTGGACGGTAAGGACATAACCGGCAAGGAACTCGACTATGTGGTTTCAAAGATCCGGGGTAAAAAGGGAACCGAGGTTGAGATCACCGTTTTGCGCTCCGGCACGGGAGAGGAATACACGTGCAAGGTAAAGAGAGCCACCATAAAGGCGGTGACGGTGTCTTATGAGATGAAGGAGGACTTAATCGGATATATCGCCGTCTCGGGCTTTGAGGACGTGACGGCGGATCAGTTTAAAAACGCTATCACGGAGCTTAAAAGTCAGGGGATGAAAAAGCTTGTCATCGACCTTCGTGACAATCCCGGCGGCAATCTTTCCACTGTCTGTGAGATGCTCGATTACATCCTGCCCGAGGGAACCATAGTCTATACCAAGGATAAGCATAACGTGAAGCAGGTATATTCCTCGGACGCCGAGAATTATCTTGACATCCCGATGGCGGTTCTCATAAACGAAAACAGCGCCTCCGCCTCGGAAATCTTCGCGGGGGCCGTGCAGGATTACGAGGCCGGAGCCATCGTCGGCAAGACAAGCTTCGGGAAAGGCATAGTGCAGAGCATTTTCGATTTGGGCGACGGCACCAGCCTTAAGCTTACCACCAGCGAGTATTTCACGCCAAAGGACAGAAACATCCACGGGAAAGGCATTAAGCCCGACATAGAAGCGGAATATAAGTATAACGAAGCCGATCCCGACGCCGACAGCCAGCTTCAGGCCGCCGTGGATTATCTTAAAGGTAAAGCCGGAAGATGATTAAACGCCTTAAAGGTAAAGCCGAAAGATGATTAAACGCCTGATTGAGAAGATAAAAAAGACAAACGCACCCGTGGTCGCGGGGCTTGACCCTCAGCTTGATTTCGTGCCGCCCTTTGTGTTAAATAAGGCCCGAGACAGATACGGCGACACTTTAGAGGCCGCGGCGTGGGCCCTGTGGATGTTTAACAGGACGATCATAGATCACATATACGATCTGATTCCGGCCGTGAAACCCCAGATTGCCATGTACGAGCGCTTCGGAGTGCCGGGACTTAAGGCCTTTAAGCAAACGGTTGATTATTGCAAAGAAAGGGATCTGATCGTCATAGGCGACATAAAAAGAGGAGACATCGGATCGACTTCGCTGGCTTACGCCGAGGGACATCTGGGACATGTGGACATAGGAGGACATTCATTTTCGTCTTTCGACGAGGATTTCGTCACGGTAAATCCCTACCTCGGCTCTGACGGGATTGAGCCCTTCATCCGGGTCTGCGGGCTGGAGAAAAAAGGAATTTTCGTCCTTGTTAAGACTTCAAACCCCTCTGCGGGCGAGTTTCAGGATCTCATATCGCAGGGTAAGCCCCTGTATGAGCATGTGGCCGAGCGTGTGACGGCGTGGGGAGAAGAGCTTACCTGTAAGGACTGCGATTACAGCGGCGTGGGAGCGGTCGTGGGGGCGACTTATCCCAAAGTGGGCGCCGCCTTAAGGAAGGTAATGCCGAGGGCATATATACTGGTACCTGGTTACGGAGCTCAAGGGGGCACGGGAAAAGATCTGGTGCCCTTTTTTAATGCCGACGGACTCGGAGCTATCGTAAATTCATCACGCGGCATCATCGCCGCGTATAAAAGCGCCAAATACGCTTCATACGGCGAGGAGCGCTTCGGGGACGCTGCCAGATCCGCCGTGAAGGACATGATATCCGACGTCGCCTCCGCGGCAAAGGCAGCGAAGGGACGCTGAAAGGTAAGAGGACGCGGCGTGAGATACACGCCTGAAAAGAGGAAAGTTTGACTTCGCGGGAAAAGAAAAAGGCGATTATACTTTCGCAGGAAGAAATATCGGAAGGGATTTTCAGCATGTGGCTGAAATCCGAAATATCGCTGACCGCGAGAGCCGGACAGTTTGCGGCCGTATATACGGGTGACGCCTCAAAACTTCTTCCGAGGCCGATCAGCGTCTGCGAGACAGATAAGAAAGCACGCGCCTTTCGGGTGGTATATAAAGTTACGGGAAAGGGAACCGGCACGGAGATTTTCTCGAGACTTAAGGCGGGGGATGAGATCGAGGCGGCGGGGCCTTTCGGAAACGGATTTCCCATAGAAGCGGCCGTCGGGAAAAAGGCGGTCATCGCGGGCGGGGGAATAGGGATACCGCCTCTTCTCGAACTCGCGAAGAACATAAAGGGCGAAAAAGAAATTTATCTCGGATATCAAAACTCACGGACATTTTTGGCGGATGAGTTTATGACGATCGCGGGGACGCGTGTGGCTACGGATGACGGCAGCGTGGGATTTAAGGGAAACGTAGTCGATTTGATGACGCGCGACGCGGCGGAAGGCTTGAGGGCACCGGTCGGAAATCAACTTCGGGAGGCGGACATGAGGGCGGCCGAAAATGAGAACCCGTCAGAAGGTGAGTCGGCGGCCGGAAATGAAGTCTCGGCAAAAGTCAGGCCGGCTCTGTACGGAGATGAGATGGCGCCTGAGGATGAGACAGGCGCTCCCGGCGCGGGATCCGAGGTCATCTTTGCATGCGGGCCGATTAAGATGCTAAGATCCGTCGCCGGGTATGCCGCGAAAAGAGGCGTTAAATGTTACGTATCCGTGGAAGAGAAGATGGCGTGCGGTATCGGCGCCTGCCTCGGATGTGTCTGCGACGCTGCGGATACGGATCCGCGTCTGAATGTCAAAAAGAAGAGAGTATGTAAGGACGGCCCGGTATTTTTGTCCACGGAGGTTTTGCTTTGACGGATCTTGCGGTAAACATAGCGGGCGTCACATGGAAAAACCCCGTGACCTGCGCTTCCGGCACGTTCGGCTCCGGGGAGGAATACGCCGAATTTGTCGATATCGAAAGACTGGGCGCCGTGACGACAAAAGGCGTGTCAGCCGTGCCGTGGGAGGGAAATGACTCTCCGCGCGTAGCCGAAACCTACGGCGGCATGATAAATTCCGTCGGTCTTCAAAATCCGGGTATCGGGCATTTTTGCGAAAGAGACATACCGTTTCTCAGAAAATACGACACGAAGATCATAGTAAATGTCTGCGGTAAAACCGTGGAAGAATACCGCGAAGTCGCCTGCAGGCTCGCAAGTGAAGACGTCGATATGCTCGAGATCAACATCTCATGCCCTAATGTGTCCGAGGGTGGGATGGCATTCGGCACGGATCCCGGGCAGGCGGCGCTCGTGACGCGGGCCGTAAAAAAGGTCGCGCGTCAGCCTGTCATCATGAAGCTTAGTCCAAACGCGCCCGACATAGTCGAAATCGCGAAAGCGGTGGAAGAGGCGGGCGCGGACGCCGTATCGCTTATAAACACGGTGCTTGCCATGAAGATAGACGTAAGGCGCCGTGAATTTGCTCTGTCGCGCCCGATGGGTGGACTTTCGGGACCCGCGATTCACCCGATCGCCGTGCGCATGGTCTATCAGGTCGCGCGGGCCGTAAAGATACCTATTATCGGTATGGGAGGGATTCTGACGCCCGATGACGCCGTGGAGATGATTCTCGCGGGAGCGAGCGCCGTCTCCGTCGGCACCGCGAATTTTCACGACCCGTCCGCGGCGGTTCATATCATAGACGGCATTGAAGAGTATATGAGAGAGGAAGGCTTTCATTCGGTAAAAGAGATGACGGGCGCGGTGCGGGAGAACACGCGCGGTCACGGATGATGTTTTAGCCTTGAGATTCTGCCTTGAAATTATCCGCGCGGTCACGGATGACGATTTCACGAGGATTACGAAGAAGTCTCGGGTACAAAAGATGGAAACATATAAGGAACGATTCATCGAGTTTATGACGGAAAGCGGCGCGTTAAAATTCGGCGATTTCACGCTGAAGAGCGGAAGAAAGTCCCCCTTCTACATGGACGCGGGAGCGTTTGTCACGGGAGATCGTCTCGCAAGGCTGGGGGAATTTTACGCGCAGGCCATATACGCCGCTTACGGGACGGATTTTGACATTCTTTTCGGGCCGGCTTATAAAGGCATACCTCTGGCGGTGTCGACAGCCATGGCTTTTTATGAGCTTTACGGCAGGAAAGTCGCGTATTCGTCGGACAGAAAAGAGGCAAAGGATCACGGAGCCGATAAGGGGGGCTTTTTGGGGGCGCGCTTTAAGGACGGAGACAGAGTGGTCATGATAGAGGATGTCACGACCTCAGGTAAGTCCATGGAGGAGACGGTGCCGCTTGTAAGAGCCGCCGCCGACGTGAACATCATAGGCCTTATGGTGTCGCTGGATCGTATGGAAGCGGGAAAAGACGGGGATAAAAAAGCTCTGGATGAGATACGCGACCGCTACGGGTTTGAGACCCGCGCCATAGTTACCATGAAAGAAGTTACGGATTATCTTTACGATCGCGAAATCGGCGGACGTATGATAATCGACGATGACACTATGGCGAGGATAGAGGCTTATTATAAAATCCACGGCGTGTCGGGAGAAAATCCCGCAAATTAAATGATGGCGGGAAGCAAATCTTTTCCCGCCGGCAGTCTTACCCGCCGCTCAAAGCTTCTTCGGAGAGTCCGGCGCGAGCGGGGGGGGGGGGGAGTTTGAAAGTAAACATCTAAAACTGTCCTGATGACGTACAAAAGCGCGTCGGGAAAGAAGTTTGAAGGTAGGCATCCAAAACGCCTTTATGACGTGTTAAAGCGCGTCGGGAAAGAGGGAAGTATGAGGGAGGATATTTAAATGAATGAGAATGAGACGACATATAAAACCATGAAACTTATCGGGGCCGCGAATATCGCCATCGGCATAGTCTCCCTTATCATCGGGGTGGCGACAGGCACGCTTTGCGTTATCAGCGGGGCAAGTCTTATGAGGCGAAAAGAAGATCTGACCATTTGACGGATTTTATCAGGCCCTCGTAAACACACTTTAAAATCATGATTTAAAAGGCGAAAGCATGTCCGCAAATAAAAGCGAAGGACGAAAAAAGAAAGAACGAAAACGCGGGACGGTCCGCAAATACGGACAGGCGCCGTTAAAGCACGCCAAGCGCGGCATCATGTCGCTTACGATAGCGGGGACGGTGCTTTTCGTGACATTGCTCATGATAGCCTTAGCCTACCGCAGCGGGGGAGAGTCGGGCATATACACGGGTGTTTTGGGACTCGCGGCGGCGGTTCTCTCGTGCGTCGGCATTTACCTGGGGGTTCGCGGGTTTCGCGAGAGGGACAGCAGATATGTCACGTGCAGATTCGGGATCGGAGTAAATATATTCACACTTGTGCTTCTTATCGGCATATTCTTAAGGGGGATCTTAAGTTAAAGTTTTGTCCGGCCGATACGCGATTTCTGCTACGTCAGTGAAGCACTATATTGGCGGAAAAGGGATCTTAAGTTAATTAAAGCTTCGCCCGGCCGATACAGGTGCGTATTTTGAGATCATTTTACATGAGTCTTAAGTTTTTGTTTTCGGAAAACGCCTGAGCGGTAAAAAGCGTCCGTTTGTAAGATACGGCAGATATGGATTTTAGGCGAAAGTCGGGGAGGAATACAGCATGGATTATAAAAGCGCCGGCGTGGACATAGAGGCGGGATATAAGGCGGTGGATCTCATAAAAAAATACGCGGCCGCCACCGCGAGGCCGGAAGCGAAGGGGGGCCTCGGAGGTTTTTCGGGAGCATTTGACATAGAAAAATATAAGAGCATGGAAAAACCGACCCTAATCTCCGGAACCGACGGAGTGGGCACCAAGCTTAAGATAGCTTTTCTCATGGATAAGCATGACACGGTGGGTATCGATTGCGTCGCCATGTGTGTCAACGACATCATATGTTCGGGAGCCGAGCCGCTTTTTTTCCTGGACTACATAGCCTGCGGGAAAAACGAGCCGGAGAAGATCGCGGCGGTGGTAAGCGGAGTGGCTCGCGGCTGTATTATGTCGGGCGCGGTGTTAATAGGCGGGGAGACGGCGGAAATGCCCGGGTTTTACCCGCCCGATGAGTACGATCTCGCGGGATTCGCGGTAGGTATCGTCGATGAAGGGGACATGACGGACGGGAAGGATCTGAAAGCCGGCGACGTACTTATAGGTATCGCTTCATCCGGCATACACAGCAACGGATATTCACTGGTGAGAAAGGTATTTTCCATGACAGACGAGGCCTTAAACAGGCGGTACGACTCGCTTGGAACTACCTTGGGCGATGCGCTTCTTCGGCCCACAAAGATCTATGTAAAGGCACTCTCGGGCCTCAGGGAGGCGAACATAAGGATAAAGGCTGCCTGTCACATCACCGGCGGTGGTTTTTACGAGAATGTCCCGCGTATGCTGCCCGACGGCCTTCGCGCCAGGATAAGAAAGGTGGGATACCCCATACCGCCGATATTTGATATGCTCGCCGTGGACGGCAATATAGACGAGCGGGTGATGTATAACACATTTAACATGGGGCTTGGGATGATAGTGGCGGTCGATTCCGGCGATACCGATCGGGCGATCGGGGCGATAAAGGCCGCCGGGGAAGAGGCTTTCGCGGTCGGTGAGATAATATCCGGCGAAAAGGGAGTCGATCTATGCTGAGAGTCGCCGTAATGGTATCGGGCGGGGGCACCAATCTTCAGGCCATAATGGATGCCGTGAGGGACGGCCGTATCACGAACGCGGTCATAGCGGGCGTCATAAGCTCCAACCCGAACGCCTACGCTCTCACAAGAGCGAAAAACTTTGGGATACCCGCGGCGTGCGTGTCGCCGAAAGATTACGGCGCGCGGGAAGATTTTTTCGAGGCTCTTTATGAGGCGGCAAAGGCGCTTAATCCCGATCTTATTGTTCTTGCGGGATTTTTGACGGTTATCCCCCCGAAAATGATCGCCTCTTTTCGTAACAGAATAATAAACATCCACCCCTCGCTTATCCCCGCGTTTTGCGGGAAAGGCTTTTACGGGCTTAAGGTGCATGAAGCGGCGCTTGAAAGAGGGGTAAAGATTACGGGAGCGACGGTGCACTTTGTGGATGAGGGCACAGACACTGGTCCCATCATCCTGCAAAAGGCCGTGAAGGTAAAGCCTGATGACACGGCCGAAAGTCTGCAGCTTCGGGTAATGCGTAAGGCCGAATGGGTCATATTGCCGAAGGCGATCGATCTTATCGCAAACGGCAGGGTGCATATATGCGGCGGGAAAGTAGTCATTGATTCCTGAAAGTTAAGTTTATTACGTACGGGATATGAAAGGCACGGTGACGTCATGAAAGTTCTGATAGTCGGAGGGGGAGCAAGAGAGCACGCGATAGCGTGCGCCGTGGCAAAAAGTAAAAGAGTCGACACTGTATATTGCGCTCCCGGAAACGCGGGGATCGCGAAGGTCGCGAAATGCGTGCCTATTTCCCCGATGGAGTTCGGACGCCTTAAAGATTTCGCGAAGGAAAACGCGGTCGATCTTACGGTGGTCGGTATGGACGACCCTTTAGTCGGAGGTATAGTCGACGTGTTTGAAAAAGAAGGCTTAAGAGTATTCGGACCGCGAAAGAACGCCGCGATTTTGGAAGGATCAAAGGCTTTTTCCAAAGATCTCATGAAAAAATACAGGATACCCACGGCATCTTATGAGACATTTGACGACGCGGACGCTGCCTGCCGTTATCTTGAGACGGCGAAAATGCCGGTCGTTCTTAAAGCCGACGGGCTCGCGCTCGGAAAAGGCGTACTCATATGCGAGACGCTTTCCGAGGCGAAAGAAGGTGTCCGCGTCATCATGAAAGAAAAGAAGTTCGGCTCAGCGGGAGATCGCCTCGTGATAGAGGAATTTCTTACGGGAAGGGAAGTGTCGGTGCTCTCTTTTACGGACGGAAAGACGATAAAGACTATGACGTCCGCTCAGGATCATAAGAGAGCTTACGACGGCGATAAAGGCCCGAATACCGGGGGCATGGGAACATTCAGCCCGAGTCCGTTTTATACCGCCCGGATAGATGAAATTTGCGAAAAGACGATTTATCAGCCCACCGTCGACGCTATGAGAAGCGAGGGCAGAGAGTTTAAGGGAGTTATTTTCTTCGGGCTCATGCTCACGGATGAAGGCCCGAAAGTGCTTGAGTATAATGCGAGGTTCGGCGATCCGGAGGCGCAGGTCGTGCTTCCGAGAATGAAAAATGACATCACGGAAGTCTTCGATGCCTGTATCGACGGCACTCTCGCGGATATCAAGCTGGAATTTGAGGACAACGCCGCCGTATGCGTGGTACTCGCGTCCGAGGGATATCCCGTGAAGTACGAAAAGGGATATCCGATAAGCGGACTTGAAAATTTCGAGGGTCGCGAGGGATATTACTGTTTCCACGCGGGCACCGCTTTTGACGGCGACAGTACCGTGACAAACGGCGGGCGGGTGCTCGGGATCACCGCGAAGGGCAGCGACTTGAAGGAGGCGCGGGATAACGCATACAGGGCCGCCGGGTGGGTTGATTTCGCCAATAAATACATGAGGCATGACATCGGAAAGGCCATAGACGAGGCGTAAGAGAGTGTCGGGAAAGAGGAAAAAACATGGAGAAAAAGTATACGCCGCAGGCGGCCCACGCCGTCAATATGGCGAGATTGCTCGCGAAAAAATTTAATCATCCCTATGTGGGAACGGAGCACCTGCTGCTCGCGTTAAGGCAGGAGTATACGTCGGTCGCGGGACAGGCGCTCGCCGAGAATCATGTCGAGGAAGAGCAGATCGTAAGAGTCATAGTGGAGCTTGTATCATCCGACGCGGGCGTACCCGCGAAAAAGCCGCAGATGAGCCCGAGACTGCGGTATATCCTTGATAACGCCGAGCAGGAGAGTATGGTTCTTGAAAGCGACAAAGTGGGGACGGAGCATTTGCTTCTCGCCATGATAAGGGACACGGACTGCGTGGCGACGAGGATTCTCGTCACTTTGGAAGCGGATCTTATCAAAATTCAGGCCGACATGCTGGAGGTCATCGGGGTGAACCCCAGGGAGTATTTTGAGGAGGTATACGGCTCCGAGCGCGGTCAGGGGGGAAATCTTACCGAGCAGTTTTGCGAAAATCTCACCGCGCGGGCCATGGAAGGCCGAAGCGATCCCGTCATCGGCAGGGAAAAAGAGATCGAGCGAATGATGCAGGTGCTTCAAAGAAGGACGAAGAACAATCCCTGTCTCATCGGCGAACCCGGAGTCGGAAAGACTGCCATCGTGGAGGGATTCGCGAGGCGGCTGGCGGAAAATACCGTGCCCGAGAGTATGAAGGGCAAAAGAGTGCTTACGCTTGATCTTAGCGGACTCGTAGCGGGCGCGAAATACCGCGGAGAGTTCGAGGAACGGTTAAAGAGGATAATTCAGGAAGTCACAAACGATGAAAGCTGCATTCTTTTCCTTGACGAGATTCATACGATCATCGGCGCGGGAGGAGCGGAAGGGGCGCTTGACGCCGCGAATATTTTAAAGCCGGCGCTCGCGAGAGGAGATCTTCAGCTCATCGGGGCCACCACGGCCGACGAATACAGAAAACATATAGAGAAAGACGCGGCTCTCGAGAGACGTTTTCAGCCCATCACGGTAGAGGAGCCGTCAGAGGAGCTCTGCCTTCGGATACTGGAAGGCGTCTGCCCGAAATACGAACAATTTCACCGCGTCGAGGTGGAAGACGATGCCGTAAGATCCTGCGTCGAGCTTTCAAGCAGATATATAAACGACAGGAATCTTCCCGACAAAGCCATAGATTTGCTGGATGAGGCATGTTCCAAGGTCACTCTCAGGGGATTTAAGGTCCCCGAGGGACTTATGGCGGCGGAAGATGAGATATCGCGGCTTAAGGCCGAAAAGGAAGAGGCCTTAATGCTCGGGAATATAGGCGCGGCCTCGGATTTGCAAAACCGGCAAAAGGCCTTGGAAAAGAAGGTCGTTTCCATGAAGAAAAGGATGGAGAGGGCCGCGGACGCGAAGAAACCCGTCGTCACCCGCGAGGACGTGGCGGAGGTGGTTTCCGAATGGACGAAGATACCGGTTCAGAGGATTACGGAAGAGGAAAATGAGAAGCTTCGCAGGCTCGAGTCAACGCTTCATAAGAGAGTGATAGGACAGGATGAGGCCGTAAGCGCCGTCGCGAGAGCCGTAAGAAGAGGCCGGGTGGGCTTAAAAGACCCGAAGAGGCCGATAGGATCGTTTCTGTTTTTGGGTCCCACGGGCGTCGGAAAGACCGAGCTTTCAAAGGCTCTGGCCGCGGCGCTCTTCGGAAGCGATGACGCCATGATCCGCATAGACATGTCGGAATACATGGAAAAACACAGCGTCTCGAAGTTTATCGGCTCTCCTCCGGGATATGTGGGATATGAAGAGGGCGGACAGTTAAGCGAAAAGGTGCGGAAAAATCCGTATTCGGTGATCCTGTTCGACGAGGTGGAAAAAGCCCATCCCGATGTGTTTAACATCCTTCTTCAGGTGCTTGACGACGGGCACATCACCGACTCGCAGGGACGAAAGGTGGATTTTAAAAATACCGTCATCATCATGACGTCGAACGCGGGCGCCACCACCATCATGGAGCCTAAAAAGCTGGGGTTTACGGCCAAGGAAGACGCCGCCGACAACTACAAAAAAATGAAGTCGGGTGTCCTGGATGAGGTAAAGGGGATATTTCGCCCCGAATTTCTGAACCGTATAGACGAGATCATAGTCTTTCACGCGCTAAACGCGGATGAGCTTAAAAAGATAGTAAATCTCATGTGCCGGGAGCTGTCCGCAAGGCTGAAGGCGCAGGCAGACATAAAACTTACGGTAAGGGATTCCGTGAAGAAGCATATCATCCAAAAGGGCACGAACGCAAAATACGGAGCCAGACCCTTAAGACGCGCCATGCAGACTCAGATAGAAGACGGGCTGGCCCAGGCTATATTAAACGGCGAGATAAAACGCGGACAGGATGTGGAAGCGGGCATGAAGGACGGACGGGTTATTTTCACGTCCAAGGACAGCGGGGGGACAGATGAGACAGACGGGTAACGCGCGGGCACAAGAGGGTGACAGGGTGGAGTATCTGGATCTGATACGGGGGGGGGCTACAATAGGTGTAATTTTTTACCATTGCGGCTCACAGGGTCTCCCCGCGAAGCTGATATCCATATTGCTTAATTGGTGCGTGCCCGTATTTGTAATGATAAGCGGCGCTCTCTTCTTACGAAAAGAACGCGAAATCACGACGAAAGGGATGCTGAAAAAATATGTCCCGCGTATCCTTGTGATACTGCTTTTCTGGGGATTTTTCTACAATTTTGTCTCCAATGTCATTATCGGGCATGGCGTAAGTTTGTCGATTTTCCTAAAATCGCTTAGGATGGTATTTGCGGCGGACACGAGTTTTTGCTATCAGTTCTGGTATCTGTATATGCTGGTCGGGTTATATTTGTGCCTGCCGCTTATAAAGCCTTGGGCGGATAAATATATGACCGGGGAAACTCCGGGTAAAGAGTGTTATCTGACTTTTGGTATATTCGCGCTCCTGTCTGTCGGGATTTCCACGGTGAAGGGGATATTTGAAATAGAGGATACCGTGTGGAAGGGAGCCTTCACCGTATTTTGGATTTATCTTTTTTACGCGCTCTGCGGGCAGTTTATATGGCGGTGGGGATTGCCGAAAATCCTGCGGCGTATCGCGGTTGTGATTTTCGGGGCGCACGTCGCGGGGTTTGCCTGCGGGATCGCGACCGGACATTACGATATCGTAGAGAAATGGTACGGATACGGAAGCCTGTTTACGTTTGCTATGGCGATACTGATATTCGATGCCGCAAGGCGTATTCCTTTTGACCGGATACCGAAAGGATTGCGCAGGGCGGCGGCCTCGCTTTCCAGATACAGCTTCGGAATTTATATACTGCATGTCATAGTACTTACGGTTTTCGGAAAAGTCGGCATTACGGGATTCTTGAACGATATAACCAATATATGGCTGTCACCGATAATTGAGACCGCCATGACGTTGGGCGTATGCTGGCTCATAACTTATGTTGTCCGAAAGATTCCCGTGGCGAAACATCTGGTATGAAAGTCAGTGTGAGGGCGGCGTGTTTCTTCCGTCTGATATCATGTAAATGACGTCGGGCCGGAATATGATATTGCATAATGTAAATGACGTCGGGCCGGAATATGATATTGCATAATGTAATAACGTCGGACCTGAAAGTGATATTACATCTTGTAAATAACGGCGACGGGAAAGCGGTTCCACGCTCTGTCGGAATAGTGTATAAGATATTTTTCACGATTCATACGGGAGGATGAGAGGTGGCGGCTTCCGGGAAAAAGACGAGTTTTTTCTGCGAAAACTGCGGGCACGAGGAGCACAAATGGCTCGGTCAGTGTCCGGTCTGCGGGAAGTGGAACACGTTCGTGGAGGAAAGCGCGTCCGCTAAAAGCGGCGTCGCCGCGGGTGAAAGAAAAAAAGCGCGGGTTGTGCCGATAACCGATGTGGATGACGCGGATGAGCAGAGGATAAGCACATCGGTAAATGAGCTTGACAGGGTGCTGGGAGGGGGCATTGTGAAAGGCTCCCTTATCCTGGTGGGAGGAGATCCCGGTATAGGAAAATCCACACTGCTTTTGCAGGTATGCAGAACGCTGGGCCGCGCGGGCAGACAAACGCTTTACATATCGGGAGAAGAGTCGCTTCGCCAGATAAAGCTTCGCGCGAACCGCATGGGGGAATTTACCGACAAAACGTGCCTTCTTTGCGAGACAAACCTTGAGGCGATAAGCTCCGTCATAGAAAAATTAAAGCCAGAGGTCGTGGTCATAGATTCCATACAGACCATGTACAGCGAAAAAGTGGACTCCGCGCCGGGAAGCGTCTCTCAGGTGCGCGAGGCGACAGGCACGTTTCTCGCCATCGCGAAGGAACTGGAGATAAGCATATTTATCGTGGGTCATGTCACCAAGGAAGGACAGGTGGCGGGTCCCAGAGTCCTCGAACATATGGTGGACACGGTGCTTTACTTCGAGGGAGATCGCCACGCCTCTTACAGAATCATAAGGGCCGTGAAAAACCGCTTCGGCTCTACGAATGAGATAGGCGTTTTCGAGATGCGCGGGGACGGCCTCGCCGAAGTGAAGAACGCGTCGGAATTTATGCTGAGCGGAAGGCCGAAAAACGCCCCGGGGTGCGTCGTCGCCTGCTCCATGGAAGGCACGAGGCCCATTTTGCTGGAAATTCAGGCTCTTGTGTGTCCGAGCAGCTTCGGCATACCCAGACGCACGGCCGCCGGCACCGACTACAACAGGGTCAATCTTCTTATGGCGGTGCTTGAAAAGCGGGAGGGGCTTAGGCTTTCGACCTCGGACGCCTACGTGAACATAGCGGGCGGCATCAAACTAAGCGAGCCCGCTATCGACCTCGGCATAGTGATGGCAGTAGCCTCAAGTTATAAAAATACGCCGGTTGACGAGAAAACCATGGTCTTCGGAGAAGTGGGATTAAGCGGTGAGGTGAGGGCCGTCAGCATGGCAAAACAGAGAGTCGCCGAGGCCGAAAAACTTGGCTTTCACACATGCGTTATGCCGGAGGCGTCGCTTACGTCGGTAAAAGGCGTCGACGGCATAAAACTAATCGGAGTCAGCCGGATAGGGGACGCGATAAAGCTGCTGTAAGAGGCGCCCGGGGCCAGCGCGTCAAAACAGTTTGACAATCACGGTTGCGTATAGTAGTATGATTAGCGGTTTTTTGCGGAACGGTATGCTACCTTGGCGCAGTCGGTAGCGCGCATCCTTGGTAAGGATGAGGTCGGCGGTTCAAGTCCGCTAGGTAGCTTAAAAGGCATCGCGACGGACAAGTTGGGCAACCCCGATTTGTCCGTATTTTGCTATAAAAGCCCGGTTTCAATGGACAGACGGTCGGACTGCTTGCAGTCCGAACCGTCTGTCCATTAGAAACGCTAACCCGCATGAGCAAGGAGGGCGTCAGCCCGAACCCCACGAATGCGGGTTAAGGCCGCG
>CAYLRF010000001.1:42824-84736 GCA_964385995.1 uncultured Faecalimonas sp. | reverse complement strand
AACGATAAATGAGATAAATGAAATGAAACGTTCCGCGTGACGATAAATGAAATGGTCTGTGACGGACTCGAACCGCCGACATTCTGGTTGTGACCCAGACGCTCTCCCAGCTGAGCTAACAGACCGAACTCTTATAAACGACTCCTGCAAATCTCGTCCCACGCGCCGATCGAATCGGAGCGGGATTTCTTTCGACGGATTTCCTTTAACGACCTAAATCTTACGTCATTTTCGGATTTTTGTCAACTTTCGGATTATTTCCGGCATAACGCTCTTTGTCGGATTCAGCGTGTTATTCCACCGTAACGCACTTTGTCGGATTCAACGTGTTATTCCGCCGTAACGCACTTTGTCGGATTCAACGTGTTTTATTCTACCGTAACGCTCTTTGCCAGATTTCTCGGCTTATCCACATCCAGTCCCCGCGCCACGCTTAAGTAGTATCCCATAAGCTGAAGCGGTATGATGGCAAGGCTCGTCGTGAAATGATCGTCGGTCTTCGGCACATAGACGGTAAAATCCGCGAAGTCCTCTACATTATATCTTCCGCTTACGGTAAGGCTCATGATATAGGCGCCGCGGCTTTTGGCCTCGATAAGGTTACTGATACTCTTTTCGTAGAGTCCCGATTGAGTAAGTACACCGACCATGAGCGTGCCGTCTTCGACGAGACTTATGGCGCCGTGTTTTAATTCACCCGCAGCGTATGCCTCGGAATGTATGTAGCTTACTTCCTTCATCTTAAGGCTTCCTTCCATGCAGGCCGCGTAATCGAGGCCTCTCCCCACATAGAAGACGTCCTTCGCGTTCGCGAATTTGGACGCGAACCACTGAATGCGTTCCTTATCCTCTAAGATCCTCTCTATCTTCGCGGGAATGGTCTCAAGCTCCGCGATAAGCGATGTATATTTATCGGGTTCGACGCTGCCGCGTACTCTCGCGAATTCGAGCGCGAGGATGTAACCCGCCAAGAGCTGCGTGCTGTAGGCTTTGGTGGTGGCCACCGCTATCTCCGGGCCCGCGAGTGTATAAAGGACGTGATCGGCTTCTCTTGCTATGGAGCTTCCGACGACATTTACCACCGCGAGAGTCGTCGCGCCGAGCTTCTTTGATTCGCGAAGAGCGGCGAGACTGTCCGCGGTCTCTCCCGACTGGCTTATCACGACTACCAGTTCGCCGTCCGAGAGGATGGGAGAGCGGTAGCGAAATTCCGACGCGAGCTCGACTCTGACCGGGATTCTCGAAAGATCCTCGATCACATACTGCGCCGTCAGAGCCGCGTGATAGGCCGAGCCGCAGGCGACCATGGTGATGTGAGAGACGGCTTTTAAGTCATCGTCGGTCAATCCCGCCGCTGAAAGATCGATCTTCCCGTCTTTTACCAGCGAGTGAAGAGTGTCGGAGACGGCCTTTGGCTGCTCGTGGATCTCTTTCATCATAAAATGCTCGAATCCGCCTTTTTCGGCGGCTTTCGCGTCCCAGCCGATCTCGGATATTTCTTTTTCTATCTCGTCCCCGTCAAGGTTGTAGAAGGTGATGGCGTCCGCCCTGAGCCTTGCGATCTCGAGATTATCTATATAGTAAACTTTGCGGGTAAATTCGAGGATGGCGGGAACGTCGGAAGCGACGAATGTCTCGCCGTCACCCGCGCCGATCACGATGGGACTGTCTTTTCTAGCGACCCAGATCTCACCCGGGTAGTCGTGAAACATAACGGCGAGCGCGTATGAGCCTCTTATGCGAACCATAGTGCGGTTTAAGGCGTCGGCGGGTCCGAGACCGTATTTCTTATAATAATAATCTATGAGTTTGACACAGGCCTCCGTGTCCGTCTCGGAATAAAAGGTATATCCGTGCTTTAAAAGCTTCGTCTTTATCTCCTGATAATTTTCTATAATGCCGTTGTGGACGGCGACCACGGCTTCATTCGCGCTGCAGTGCGGATGAGCGTTTTCTTCCGACGGCTCGCCGTGAGTCGCCCAGCGCGTGTGTCCGATACCCGAATGTCCCTTAAGCGCGGCGCCGTCATTTGTCTTAACGGCGAGGGCCTTAAGCCTGCCTTTCGCTTTTACTATCTCGATCCTGCCGTCGCCGTCTCTCACGGCGAGCCCCGCCGAATCGTAGCCGCGGTATTCGAGCCTTAAAAGTCCCTCAAGAAGCACCGGCGCCGCCTGACGGCCGCCTATATATCCCACTATTCCGCACATATGTCTATCCTTTCTTATTTCGCCTTACAGATCCTAAACGCGCCATATCGAATATATTATGATACGCTGCCTCGCATGAGCTGAGCCGCATATGATGTCGGTAGGTTTGTCGTGATAATCGTCGGCAATTTCGCCTACGCTACCTCGCATGAACCCTATATGATGTAGGGGCAAATAGTGATATCGCGCATTAGAATCTAATTCTAACAGATAACGCCGCTATTTGGAACAAAAAAATTTTGTTGAAAACGCTTATGAGCGCATTTATAATCAATTGGGATTATGTGTCGGCTTTATGATTAGTCACCGTGTCACGCTGTCGGAGATGAAAAATCATCGGCGACTTCGTCCCGTCACATCAAGCTCATAAAAAGGAAAAATACGCGAAAAGAGAGGTTACATGGCAAAGAATAATACTTACACGGCGAAAAGCATAACCGTTCTGGAGGGATTGGAGGCCGTACGCCTAAGACCCGGGATGTACATAGGAAGCGTCTCGACCAAGGGCCTAAATCACCTAATCTACGAGATAGTCGATAACGCGGTGGATGAGCATCTGGCGGGTTACTGCGATACCATAGAGGTTTATCTTGAGCGGGACGGCTCGGCGACCGTCACGGATAACGGGCGCGGGGTTCCCGTTGACATGCACCAAACGGGTCTTCCCGCGGCCAGAGTCGTCTATACCACGCTGCACGCCGGCGGGAAATTCGACGATTCTTCCTATAAGACGAGCGGCGGACTGCACGGAGTCGGCTCGTCCGTCGTAAACGCTCTCTCAAAGTACATGGATGTTAAAATCAGACGCGACGGCGCCATACACCATGACAGATATGAGAGGGGAGTACCGGTAATCGAACTTCAGGACGGACTTTTGCCGAAAATCGGGAAGACATCCGAAACCGGCACGACGGTCAACTTCCTGCCCGATGACGAGATCTTTGAAAAAACGTACTTTAAGGCCGACGAGATCCAAAGCAGGCTCCATGAGACGGCCTACTTAAATCCGAAGCTCACCGTCATTTTCGAGGACAGGAGAGGAAGCGAGACGCGACGCGCCGTCTATCACGAAGAGGAAGGCATAAAAGGTTACATAAAGGAGCTTAACCAGAAAAGCGAGACTCTTCACGAGCCGATATATTTTAAGGGCGCGTCGGAAGGCATAGAAGTCGAAGTCGTGATGCAGTATGTGAACGAATTTCACGAAAATGTACTCGGATTTTGCAACAATATCTACAACGCCGAAGGCGGCACTCACCTCACGGGCTTTAAGACGACGCTGACCACCGTCATGAATCAGTACGCGAGAGAACTGGGCGTCCTTAAAGAAAAAGATCCGAATTTTACGGGGGCCGACATCAGAAACGGCCTGACGGCCATCGTTTCCGTAAAACACCCGAATCCGAGGTTTGAGGGTCAGACAAAGACGAAGCTTGATAACCCCGACGCGGCGAGAGCGACGGGAAAAGTGACGGGAGATGAGATCGTCCTTTATTTTGACAGGAATTTAGAGACGTTAAAGAAGATTCTCTCATGCGCGGAGAGGGCCGCGAAGATACGAAAGACAGAGGAAAAGACGAGGACGAACCTGCTCTCAAAGCAAAAATACTCCTTTGACGGCAACGGCAAACTGTCAAACTGCGAGAGTAAGGATCCGTCCAAATGCGAGATCTTCATCGTGGAGGGAGACTCCGCCGGAGGCTCGGCGAAAAACGCCAGAAACAGATCTTTTCAGGCAATACTTCCCATACGCGGGAAAATCTTAAATGTCGAGAAGGCCGGCATCGATAAGATACTCGCGAACGCGGAGATAAAGTCCATGATAAACGCCTTCGGATGCGGCTTTTCCGAAGGCTACGGCAACGATTTTGACATCACAAAACTTCGCTATGACAAGATCATCATCATGGCGGACGCCGACGTGGACGGGGCGCACATCTGCACGCTTCTTTTGACTCTTTTTTATCGCTTCATGCCCGATCTCATCTATGAGGGCCATGTATACGTGGCCATGCCCCCGCTTTATAAAGCCATGCCCAAAAACGGCGAGAACGAATATCTCTACGACGACGACGAGCTTAAAAGGTACAGAAAGCATCACACGGGCGCGTTCACACTTCAAAGATATAAAGGGCTTGGCGAAATGGATCCCGACCAGCTGTGGGAGACTACCCTAAACCCCGATACCCGCGTCATGAGGCGAATAGAGATAGAAGACGCGAGAATGGCCTCACACGTCACCGAGATGCTTATGGGAAGCGACGTGGCGCCGAGGCGGGATTTCATATACGAGAACGCGAAGGAGGCTGAGCTTGACATATGATTAAGGGACAGCAGACTTTATCCGACAGACAGATAATAAACACCGAATATTCGGAGCTTATGAAAAAATCCTATATAGACTACGCGATGAGCGTCATCGTCGCCAGAGCCCTCCCGGATGTGCGCGACGGCTTAAAACCGGTTCAAAGAAGGACCCTTTACGACATGCACGAGCTCGGCATAAGGCCCGATAAGCCTTACCGCAAATGCGCCCGTATCGTTGGGGATACCATGGGCAAATATCATCCCCACGGCGACAGCTCCATCTATGAGGCGCTTGTCGTTATGGCGCAGGATTTTAAAAAGGGCATGACGCTCGTGGACGGCCACGGAAACTTCGGCTCCATAGAAGGCGACGGCGCCGCCGCCATGAGATATACCGAGGCGCGGCTTACGAACTTTACGAACGACACATTTTTGCGTGATCTTGATAAAGACGTGGTCGATTTCGTGCCGAATTTTGACGAGACGGAGAAGGAACCCGAGGTTCTGCCGGTAAGAATACCGAACATACTCGTAAACGGCGCAGAGGGTATCGCGGTCGGCATGGCGACGAGTATCCCGACGCATAATTTGGGAGAGGTGACAGACGCGGTCATCGCATATATGAAGGACAATGACATAACCACCGAAGGGCTTATGAGATATATTAAAGGCCCCGATTTTCCCACTGGCGGCATAGTGGTAAATAAAGACGATCTCGCGTCTCTTTACGAAACCGGCACGGGAAAGATAAAGATACGCGGACGCGTTAAACTGGAGGAAACAAAAGGCGGCAAAAAAAGACTCGTCATCACGGAGATTCCCTATACCCTGATAGGCTCGGGGATAGGAAGACTCTTAAACGACATCGCGGGCCTTATCGAGGAGAGAAAGGCTCCCGACATCACCGACATATCGAACATGTCCTCCAAGGAAGGCATTCGCATAGTGCTTGAGCTGAAGAAAGAAGCGGATGTCGATAAGATAACGAATATGCTCTATAAGAAAACCTCTCTTGAGGACGTGTTCGCCGTCAATATGCTCGCCGTGGCCGACGGGAGACCGGAGACCATGGGACTAAAGAGCATAATAGAGCGGTGCGTCGACTTTCAATTTGAGCTTACCACCAGAAAATACAGGACACTTCTTGCGAAGGAACGGGAAAAAAGCGAGATTCAGGAAGGCCTGATAAAAGCCTGCGACGTCATAGACCTGATCATAGAGATCTTAAGAGGAAGCAAAAACATCGGCGACGCGAAAGCCTGCCTTACCCGCGGAGTCACGGAAAACATCACGTTTAAGAACCCCGTCTCGAAAAAAATGGCCGCGCTGCTTCGATTTACCGAAAAACAGGCGACGGCCATACTTGAGATGAGACTTTACAAACTTATCGGCCTTGAAGTAGACGCTCTTCGCCGCGAACATGAAGAGACGCTTAAAAACATCGCTCTTTACGCCGATATCCTGAATAATTACGATACGATGTCGGACGTTATCATAAAAGACCTTCTCGCCATAAAGGAAAAGTATCAAAAGCCCAGAAAGACGACGATCGAAAACGCCGCCGAGGCTGTCTACGTCGAGGAAGAAGCAGAAAGCCGCGACGCTGTGCTTTTAATCGACCGTTTCGGTTACGCCAGGTGCGTGGACCCTTCCGTCTACGAGAAGAATAAGGAGGCGGCCGACGCGGAGAGCCGTTACGTCATATTTACGGCAAATACGGGGAAACTGTGTGTCTTTACCGACACGGGCAGAATGCATCAGGTGAAGCTTTCAGATATCCCCTACGGGAATTTCAGGGGAAAAGGTATCCCCATCGACAATGTGAGTAATTTCGACAGCTCCGGTGAAAAAACGGTCTGCGTATGTGACGCCGGGCAGCTTGCCGCGGGAAAATTTATTTTCGTGACTAAGGCGGGGCTTGTTAAGATCGTAAGCGGAAGTGAGTTTAACGTGTCAAAGAGGACCGTGGCGTCCACTAAGCTTACGGACGGCGACGAAGTAAGGTGCGTTCTTCCCGTCGTCTTATCGCAAAATGTCGTCATCCGCACAAAGGGCGGATATCTGCTCCGTTTTCGCGTAAGTGAGATCCCGGAGATGAAAAAGACGGCCGCCGGCGTAAAGGGGATAAAATTGCAAAAAAACGACTCTGTCGATAAGGTATATCTCTTCGAGGAAGGAAAAGAGACGAAGATAATATATAACGAGCGTGAGCTTACATTAAACAGACTTAAGATCCAGAGCCGCGCGGGGACGGGAAGCAAACTAAAGAAATAAAGATGACGCGGGCGTTATTCCTTGCGCGGCGCGTCTTCCCTTAAGCGGACCGCGCCGGCCGCCATCTTTCGCCTCGAGTCGTCTATGTCGGCGTAATGTTTGCGGGTGGTATTTACGTCCTTATGTCCCAGAACGTCCGCCACGAGGTAAATGTCGCCTGTTTCCTTATAAAGCGCTGTGCCGTAGGTGCTTCGAAGCTTATGCGGCGTTATTTTCTTGTTCGGAGTTACCTCCCTCGCGTATTTTTTTACCAAATTCTCGACCGCCTGCACGCCTATTCTCTTGCGCTGTGTGGAAAGAAAGAGAGCCCTCTCATGGCCGGGCAGCGCCTCAGTTGCGGCTCTTGTCGTCTCAAGGTAATTTTCAAGCGCGTTTCTTACCTCTTCGCCGAAATAAACCGTCATCTGGTTTCCGCCTTTTCTCGTGACGGTGATTCCGTTATTCTTAAAATCGACGTCGTTTATGTCAAGCCCCACGCACTCGGAGACACGTATGCCGGTGCCCAGAAGGAGAGTGATAATGGCCAGATCGCGAGTCTTTGTCTTTTCATAGTAGACTTTTCTCTGCCCGGTCAGATTTTCGCCCGCGTTCTCGACATAATCAAGAAGCATCGCGACTTCGTCGGCCTCCAGGCGTATGATTGCTTTTTCGTGTAATTTGGGCTTTTCGACAAAGATTGTTGGATTTTTAACAATGTACTCGTGACGGGTAAGATAAGCGTAGAGACTGCAGACGGAGGAGAATTTTCTCGCGATGCCGCGCTCGGCGTTCGTCACCTGTCGGGTACCCGAAGGGTCGTTTGCGTAATCGTAAACCTTCAGATAATCCAGATATTCCTCGATATCGGCGGCCTCTAATTTCTCCAAATCGCCGCACACGAACTGATCAGGGCTCCGGTCCTTAAACTGTGGGTTGTTTTCGATAAGGAACCTGAAAAAGACACGCAGGTCGTACGCGTAGGAAATGCGCGTAAGTGACGACGTGGATGGCTCTATGGCGCGAAAATAATCCTTCACGAAAGGCGGCAGCGTCTTTAAAAGTTCGCGCAGACGTTTGGTGTTATCGATATAGGTTTGCTCATAATAAGTGCGGATATCCTTAGCCATATACGCGTTTACCTCCCTAAAATAATGCCGTGTGAAAATGCGCCCCGAAGCGGCCGTAAAGTGAACTCATAAGGTAGAAAACATATATAACGCGGAAAGCCATATACGGGACAGGAACTTCCCGAATTTGCCGTTATTGCCGTTATAAGACGTTTTTCGGGGCTCTTTGTTGGAAAAATCGGCATTTGTCGTACAGATTGGTTTATCCCCAGACGCCCTTACCGAATCCCCGGCGGATGAAATCCTTATGCTTTTGCCTTGCCTTACGCTTTATTATGTCCATGCTTACATAAACTCATCGGCGTCCACAATCACGCCGTCGCTCCAGATTCTGTCCAGATCGTAAAAAAGGCGGTTCTCCCTGTCGAAAACATGAACTATGATGTCGCCGAAGTCAAGCAGCACCCAGTTGCCGAGGCCGTAGCCTTCGCGCTGTCTTGGGGTGACGCCTTCTTTTTCAAGCTCATCCTGTACGGCATCCACCAGGGCGTTCACCTGATTTTTATTGCGCCCGCTTGCTATCACGAAATAATCGGCCATCACCGAGATCTTCGATATGTCTATGACCTTTACGTCCTCGCCCTTTTTGTCGTTTAGGGCTTTGCAGACCGATTTGACAAGCTCTCTTGCTTCCATCCTGTCTCGTATCCTTTCCGTACCCTTAATTTATTGCGATAATTAAATCTAATATTGTTAGGACCTTTTTGATAAATATTACCCTTCTTAGAGACCTGTCGCACAATATCATAAAAGTCGCGCGATTAAACTGACGCGATAATTATTTTGTCTCGTGAAGTTCCCGTTTATTGTAATATTTAAACGCTTCCGATGTCAAGGAATCCGTCATCTTTCCCGTCGCCTTCAGATATTCCATTATGTCGCCCAGGATCCGAAGAAGGCATTTGTCAAGGTCCCTCATTGCGAGGCGCCTTATCTCGTCCATGCCCTCTATATGTCTCCTGCCGGGCTCGATAAAATCCGCGACATAGATGATTTTTTCCAAAAGCCCCATGGCGGGCCGTCCCGTCGTATGATAAGTTACGGCGTCCAGTATCTGCCTGTCCGTCACGCCGAACTTATCCTCGGCGATGGCCGCACCGAGAGGCGCGTGAAGAAGCTCGGGATTTTGCTTTCGCTCATCCGTGACGCGGATATCATATCTTTCGCAAAGAGCGCTTCTCTCCTCTTTCGTCAGATCCTTCGCGCAGTCGTGAAGAAGACCCGCTGCCATGGCTTTATCGGGATCTCCGTCATAAAGATGGGCGAGCATACTCGCGGTAAACGCGACGCCGAGCGTATGCATATAGCGATGAGCGCTTAATGTATTTTTAAGTTCGGTCATCCATGTTTCAAATGGGTACATCATCGGTATGTTTTATCGGTACAGACTGTTTTCATCCATATACTTAGCGACCGATGCCGGCACCTCACCTTTTACCGAATCGCCGTTTTTTATTTCCCGTCGGATTTTTTCCGACGAAACACTCATTTTATTTGTATGCAAAAAGCGTACGTCGGCGCCATAGGTTTTCTTTAACTTTTCGGCCTCCCGGCGCATGGTATCCTTCGCGCTTTTGTCTCTGGACGCCGCGAGAAGCACACAGTCCTTAAGCAGTATCTCGGGTCTCATCCAGGTCGATATCTTAAAAAGCGAGTCGGCCCCTATGATGAAATAATACGTGTTATCCGGAAATTCTTCCCTTAAGTGACGCATGGTCTGATAGGAATAATGCACGGCGCCGCAATCTTTCTCAAAAAGCTTTAATCTTAAATAATCTTCTCCGTTTAACGCGGCTTCACTGACGGCGAGCCGGATCATTTCGGCGCGGTCCGAAAAGGAAGCTAAGATGGCGGATTTGTGCGGAGGATTCGCGTTCGGCACAAACCAAACCTCGTCAAGATGATACTCGTCATGAGCGGACGAAGCCAGCATGAGATGTCCCAGATGAACGGGATCAAATGTCCCTCCCAGTATACCGATCTTCATGCCTGTTTCGATCCTTTCAGGTTACCAGATTTTATGACACTTTTCTTTAAGGGCATATCGCAAGCTGCCTGTATGCAAAGAAATGACATCAATCCGCTCTCATTTTAAGGCTACTCGTAATACTCAAAGCTGTGTCCGTACATTCTGACCGTGTCGCCCTCATTTATGCCGGCTCTTTTTAGCGCGTCGATGATTCCCTTTTCTTTCAGGAAATCCTGAAAGAAGGCGAACCCTTTTTCAGAGTCAAGATTCGTGTATCCGAGCATTTTTTCGATGGCCGGCCCTTCGACGACATATTCGTCATCATCCTTACCTACCGTATATGAAAATTCCTCGGGCGTCAATTCCTTATCGGGGTCATACTCGGACTTAAATACCGCGTCGTCCCCGCCCAGTTCTTCAAGGCGCGCCTTTACATAATATAAAAGCTCCTTTAAGCCTTTCCCGGTGGCCGCGGATACGGGAAATACCTTCACCCCGAGCGGCTCAAAAGTCTCCTTAAGCCTGATAACGGGACCTTCTTCATCGCCCAAAAGATCGATCTTATTCGCCGCTATCACCTGAGGCTTTTTCGCGAGATCTGCGTCGTAAGAGGCAAGCTCGGCGTTTATCTTATAAATGTCATCAACGGGATCCCTGCCTTCCGTCGAAGGGGCGTCGACCACGTGAATGAGTATCTTCGTCCTTTCGATATGCCGCAGAAACTCATGGCCTAGACCCGCTCCGCAGGAGGCTCCCTCTATAAGACCCGGTATATCCGCGAGTATGAAACCGTCGTCGAATCCGAAATCAACCGCGCCGAGATTCGGGCTTAAGGTAGTGAAATGATAATCCGCGATTTTAGGCGACGCGTTTGTGGCCCTTGAGAGAAATGTCGACTTGCCGGCGTTCGGGAAACCTATAAGGCCCGCGTCTGCTATCATCTTTAGTTCGAGAATTATGTCAAGCTCTTTGCCGGGCTGTCCGGGCTTCGCGTACCTCGGAACCTGCATCGCGGCCGTCGCGAAATGCCTGTTTCCTAAGCCGCCCCTTCCGCCGCTTAGTACGACGCGCCTTTTTATGTCGCCTGACATATCGGCTATGATTTTGCCTGTGGCGGCGTCTTTTATGACGGTCCCTCGCGGCACGCGAAGGATTATGTCATCGCCGTCCTTTCCGTGACGGTTCGCGGCTCCTCCCGTTTTGCCGTTCATCGCGGTATATCTTCTTTTATGCCTGTACTCATAGAGAGTATTTAATCCCTCGTCGATTTCAAATATCACATCGCCGCCGCGGCCGCCGTCTCCGCCGTCTGGGCCGCCGTTCGGGACATAAAGCTCTCTTCTGAAGCTTACGAGGCCGTCTCCGCCGTCGCCTGATTTGATGTGAATCCTCGCCTGATCCGCGAACATGATGTTTACCTTCCGCGATACGCTAATCCGGCCCTTTCCGTGACTTTTCGGGCTTTTAAAAAGGCTCCAAACCGTAAAATGATTTGGAGCCGAAACCATCCGCCTCTTTAAGCGGCCTTATAAACGTCTTTTAACGCTTTTTTCTAGTCCTCTTTGACGGATACGGGATAAACGGAAGCCTTCGTTTTATATTTCCCGTATCTTTCGAAGCGAACCACACCGTCGGTCAGCGCGAAAAGCGTATCGTCTCCTCCTCTGCCGACGTTCGTGCCGGGATGAATCTTCGTCCCGCGCTGCCTGTAAATGATATTGCCCGCCTTCGCGAACTGTCCGTCCGCTCTCTTCGCGCCGAGCCTTTTAGACTCGGAATCTCTGCCGTTCTTTGTGGAACCGACACCTTTTTTATGGGCGAAGAACTGAAGGTTCAGTTTCATCATGGCTTTTACACCTCCTTAAATTCCAATCGCACATACTTCCCGTACTCGGGATCATCCGTGAGCGTGCTGATACCCAGCTCAAACGACCTTAAGAAAAGACGCGCGATCGCGTCGGGCTCGGGCACTTTAAAATTAACGACGCCGTTTTTCTCATCGACCTTAAGTTTGTTGGGAACCGTGGTGAATTTCGAGATCGAATTTACGGTATTTACGGCGAGTATCGAGACGGCCGCGCAGACAATGTCCTTTCCGGATTCGGCAAATCCCGCGTGACCCGCCACCTTAAAACCCACGTATTCGTAATCCTTATTATGATAAACGGTGACCCCGACCATAAAACACTGCTATGCCTTAAGAATTGATACTGTCAATCTTTACAGCCGTATACTGCTGTCTGTGACCCTGCTTTTTGTGGTAACCGGTCTTCGGCTTGTATTTGTAAACAATGACTTTTTTCGCCTTGCCGTTTTCCACTACGGTTCCCGTCACGGTAGCGCCCTTAACCTTTGGGCTTCCGACCGTAAGAGCGCCGTCGCTGACCGCCAGCACTTCGTCAAACGTGCAGGTCTCGCCGACTTCAAGTCCGAGTTTTTCGACCTTGACAACGTCGCCCTCCGAAACCTTGTACTGCTTGCCGCCCGTGGCTATGATCGCGTACATAGGACAACACCTCCCGTCATCTTTACTCGCCGGCTTCGGCGCCCGTATGTGTGTATCTTACGGGTCTTACAGGCCTCGCCGTGCGGCACACCGTGATATTCTAGCATTAAGGCCCGTTTCGGTCAACCGCTAATTTTCGTCCTGCGCCGCGTTCGCGCTGGTATTTCTTATCCTTACATACTCAAGGAGCGCCTCGACAGTTCCGTCAACTCCCGTTTTCGCGCTGTTTATGCACAGGTCGTAGCTTGATGTGTCTCCCCACTGTTTATTCGTGTAATAGTTGTAGTAATTCGCTCTCTTCTTATCGGTCTTTTGGATTATGTCTTTTGCTTTTGACTCGGGAAGCCCCAGTCTTTTGCAAATTCTTTCGATACGGGCGTCCATATCCGAATAAATAAACACCGTTACGACATTGTCCAGCTCCTCCAGCGCGTAATCGGCGCATCTTCCGACCAGGACACAGGGGCCTTCCTTTGCTATGTTCTTAATCGTGTCAAACTGCGCCAAAAAGACCTTGTGGTTTATGGGAAGCTCCGTACGCCCCGAACCCGAGTAACTCAATGTGTAATTTCCCATCACCAGCGAATAAAGAAAACTGTTTGTCGGCTTCTCGTCGTGGGCCTCGAAGAGTTCCTCGGCAAGTCCGCTCTCCTGGGCCGCTCTTTTAAGCATCTCCTTGCCGTATATTTTAACACCCAGCTTTTCGGCCAGCTTCGCTCCTATCTCGAGGCCTCCGCTTCCGTACTGTCTTCCGATAGTGACAATCATTTTGTTGGTAAATGCAGTCATCGTAAGGTCATCTCCCTTCATTTTTTATGTTTTAGACGCGCAAGGCGTCTTAAAACCCCTGCTTTGAAAGTTTCTCCAAAAGCTCACGAAAATAAGCGGGAAGCGGCGCCTCTACCTCTATGTATTCTCCCGTTCGGGGATGAATAAGGCCTAAAATCCTCGCGTGAAGAGCCTGACTTTTAAGGTTAAAAGGATTCGTGCCCGATCCGTAAACGTGATCCCCCAGAAGCGGATGGCCGATGCTCGCCATATGCACGCGAATCTGATGAGTGCGTCCGGTCTGTAGCCTGCACTCTATATACGTATAGCCTTTAAATCTGCTTATCACTTCGTAGTGAGTGACGGCGCGTTTGGGGCTTTTGGAGTGAGTCGACATTTGCTTTCGCTTTATGGGATGACGCCCTATGGGAGCGTCGATTATGCCGCGATCTTCTTTAATGTCGCCGCAGACTATCGCGTCGTAAACCCTCTTTACGGAATGGCTTTTAAGCTGCTCTGCTATCTTTCGGTGAGCGAAATCGTTTTTGCAGACAACAAGAGAGCCGGACGTGTCCATATCGATCCTGTGAACGATTCCGGGGCGAAGGCTGCCGTTTATGCCGGAAAGATTATCACGGCAATAATACATAAGCGCGTTTACAAGCGTACCGCTCTCATGTCCCGCCGAAGGGTGCACGGGCATACCTTTGGGCTTATTTACGATGAGTATGTCGTCATCCTCATACAGGATGTCAAGAGGTATGTTCTCGGGAAGAATCCCGGCTTCGCGCGGCTTCGGGATGAAAATTTGTACGACATCCCCGCTCTTTATCCTGCCGGAGGCTTTGGCGCGACTGCCGTTTAATGTCACAAGTCCGTCATCCGTAAGCTTCTTTACGTATGAGCGGGAAAGAGGAGCCGCCCGCTTTGCCGCGAAAGCGTCAAGTCTTTCTCCGTCACAGGACTCATCCGCAAGCAGCGTCATCTCGTCAAAGGAAGGTGTCATTTGTCTTTCTTCTTATCCGACAGCCCGAAAATCCCGCGCACAGTTATGTTAAGCTCATCATCCCTGTAGTAAAAGAGAAGAAGCGCCGCGGTGACAAGCGCCGCAGTGGTGATAAACATATCCGCGACATTAAATATGGGAAAATTTATAAGCTTAAAGTACAGAAAATCGACTACATATCCGTGGCGTATCCTGTCGATCATGTTTCCCGCGGCCCCGCCGCAAATAAGAACAAGACAAACCCGAAGAGGAAGCGCCCTTTTCGTTCGCGGCAGAATGAAGTATACGCGTATGATGAAGGCGAGCAATATAACTGTGAGAATGAGAAACAGCCACTGTTTGTTTTGAAGAATCCCGAACGAGGCGCCGCCGTTTTCCAGATATCTGAGTTCGAACACACCGTCGATCAGGACAAGAGGCGAATTTTTTAAGTGTGCCGCCGCCAGATATTTGGTGAACTGATCCGTAAATACGCAGGCGGCGACTCCCAGAAGGCTTATAAGATACATTGACATCCGCTGTGTTCCCCTTTTAGATCCGGGTCTTTATGGAGGGCACATCGAATGAGGAGTTAAGCAAATCCTGTAAATCCCCCGAGATATCCACGTTCGTCGGCGTGACAAGGAAAATATAGTTTGAAATCCTCTGCAGCTTGCCGTTTATGGCGAAAGTGGCTCCCGACGTGAAGTCTATGATGCGCTGCGCGATCTCAAGGTCCAGCGCCTCGAGATTAAGTATGACGGTGCTTCCCGAAAGAAGCGTCTCGGTGATCTCCCTCGAGTCATCCACCGTGGTGGGTTTTATGACGCATACTTCCATGTTTCCCCTTCTTGAGGCCTGTCTTATCGGAGTTACCTTTGAAGTCCGCTCGGAACTTCTTTGTGATCTGCCGCCGGCGTCGTCCGAGTAAACCTCGTCGTCGGAATCACGTCGTTCATCAGAACGTCGCCCCCTGCCGCGCTTTCCTTTATCGTACTCATCGGTGTCATCATCGTCATCGTCGTACGGATAATCTTCATCTTCTATCTCATCGTCGCCTATCTTCATCCAGTTCATAAACTTCGTTATTATATTCATGTTATACCCCCGAAATCATAACGTCCGTACCGCCCGAAAACCTCATCCTCCCCGCGGCGGTTGAGATTTTTTGACACATCAGGCCGGGCTTTGTGAAATTTGAGTTCCCTCAATGTCTAAGCCCGTACCGCCCGAAAAACTCATCCTCTCCGCGGCGGTTGAGATTTTTTGACACATCAGGCCGGACGCCGTAAAATTATCTCCCCTTATTTTCTACGGATGTTCGTCACGCGATATCATAATCTCTGGCGCCGAATAAGGCGGTGCCCACGCGCACGATGGTGGCACCCTCCTCTATCGCTACCTCATAATCTCCCGACATGCCCATTGACAGAATATCCATAGAAACATTATCAATGTTTTTCGAGCCTATGTCAACAGAGATTTTCCTCAAGGCGGCAAATACGGGCCTGTTTTCCTCCGGGTTCGTGACATACGGAGCTATCGTCATGAGGCCTTTTACGCGAAGATTTTTAAGAAGCGAGATTTTATTTACGGCCTCTGAGACCTCATCTGGCGAAAATCCGTACTTAGTCTCCTCCCCCGCGACATTTACCTCAATGAGAATGTCAGAGCTTATACCCTTCTTTCCCGCTTCATCGTCTATGGTCTGCGCGAGCCGAAGTGAGTCCACGGAATGAATAAGCGACGCTTTTTCAAGGAGCTGTCTTACCTTATTTCGCTGCAGATGCCCTATCATATGCCATGATATGTCGCGGGGAAGAACCGCGTATTTCTCCGACAGCTCCTGCACTTTATTTTCTCCGAAATCGCGTACCCCCAGATCGTAGAGCTGTTTTATCATGGCGGCGGGCTTTGTCTTTCCGACCGCGAGGAGAGTCACGTCTCCGCGTTTTCTTCCCGCTCTCTCGCAGGCGGCGACAATCTTCTCTTCCACTGCCTTAAGATTTTCTTCAAGCATAGGCTCATCTCCTTAAAAAGCAAGGTCGTCTTCCTTAAGTTTCGAGGCGTCGGGCGCTATATGATCATAAAGCGACAGTCCGTAATCGGTGCCTGTCTTTACTATGTAAAAATTCTCGTTTTCGCCGAGTATCTGTATGTGCCTGAAAACGGCGTAACCCTTATTTACGCAATAGACGCCCTTTAGCTTTTTTTTCGCGGAAAGCTTAAAAGGCGCGTCCTCATCGCCGTCCTTTGGGGGAAGCACGGCTCCGCTTATCTCGTCCGGATCAAGATATGCCGTATCGGATTCACTGTCGGGATAATAGATGCTCGCGGAAATCTCACTTACGACCTCGCGCCCTTCTTCGTCCTTTGAGACGACACGCACGCTGTCAAGGACATTTTTATCCTTATCCGTCACATAGGAGGCGCTAATCTCGTAGAAATCCTTTCCGGTTACGGCGCTTTTCGGTATCTTAAGGCCGCTCATATCTTCCAGAACAAGCTCCACGTCAAGATATCTGTCCTTCGCGTAGCGTATCATGGAATCGTTAAAATTAAGTACGGCTATGTCGCGGCCGTCTCTTTTGTCTACTTTAAGCGACGCGATAAGTGTCTCTCGATCCTTAAGAAGATTTACCCGCACCGAGTCCATGTCTTTTAATGCCCGCGCCGTCTTGGCGTCAGGCAGCAGAACAATCTGCCAATTCTCGCTCGTAATCACCTTATATACCGCGTCGCCCGCGGAGACCTTCCTATTGTCCGTAACTTCGCGGCTTTGATATTTGTCGGGAGATATGATATCGGCCGTTACCGTATCCGCCGAGCAGTCCTCGAGCCCGTCGACGGCTTTCACGAAAATCCCGTCTTCCTCGGCGGGATAAATACCGGCGCCCCCGTTGCTTTCATCCGCGAGCATACCCGCCAGGGCTGCTTTTTGCTCCGACCCCAAAAGGGCCGTGACTAAATCCTTAAAATCATATACCTTATAAAAGGAGCTTTCGTCGAAATCAAAAAGAAATTTCTCAGTCTCGGCCGTTTCCTCACGGTAACGCTCCGTATCGGAAGATTCGCCCGCCTCCGACGCATCGCCGTCCGCGGATTCGGGGTCTGAAGATTCTTTTGACGACGCTTCTTTATCCGGCAAAAGCTTTTCATCCGTGACAAGGCAGACCCTCTCGCCGGCCTTAATCTTACTTAAATCCTCTGTGAAATAGTTTACGTATCCGTCCGCGGCGGCGCGGGAAACCTTTTCCTCGCGCACGGCAAGTCCCCTGAAGGTCGTGTTTTTTAAGACGGAACCCTTTAAAACCTCATACGGCGCGATGTGGGCAGATGTGACGTAAATGATAAGCGTGGCGATAAGATAGATGAATATCAATCCGAATATGACGGTTCCTATGTTAAACCAATGAGACGGCTTTTTCGCGGACTTATTTTTCCCCCGGCCCTTATCGGACGCGCGTTCGGATCTTAAATCCTGTCCCGCCCGCGCCCGTGACTTCTTATCTTTAAATTCGATTATGTCAGCGCCGCTGCCGTTATCCGTCAAAATTTCAATCCCCGTTTATATCCGCGATTCTTACCCGGATATCATACTTCATCGCGCCCCGCCCGCCCGAGCCTTACGCTCATCGGATCCCTAAAAGCCCGCGGCGGTCAAGGCGACGTATCCGTTTACGCTTCCAAGCTCTGTCAGCTTTTGCGTCGAGCCGTAAAGAACGCCGTAATCTTTCGCGCCGGTGACGACGGAGATGAAAGGGTGCCCGTCCGACGCGCTTAAGTTAATAAGGCAACACCCCGCCTCGTCGGTGGTGCCGGTCTTGCCGCCTATCACCTTCAGATTCGCGCCCTGCGGCGTGGGAAAAGAACCGTTTACGAACTGATTCGTCTGCCTCCAAACGACGCCGCGCGACGTGCCGTCCGGCCTTTGAACGACGGTCTCGTAAGAAGGTGAGCTTATGATTTTGCGAAAAGCGTCGTATTTGACGCATTCGTTAAAAATCAAATACAAATCGTATGCCGTGGTATAGTGGTTCTCGTCGTGATATCCGTGAGGATTTACGAAATGAGATGAAGTCGCGCCGATCTTATACGCCTCTGAGTTCATAAGTTCGACAAAGGCTTCGACGCTTCCGCTTATGTGCTCCGCCACCGCGACGGCGGCGTCATTTCCCGAGGGAAGCATCATCGCGTAAAGAAGATCGCTTAGCGTAAGCTTATCCCCGGATATCAGGCGGGCCTTTGACGAGTCGGAGGGGATGGAATAGATCGAGTCCGTGATCGTTACGATATCGCCCGGATTCCCGTACTTAAGAGCGAGCATGGCCGTAAGTATCTTCGTGGTGCTGGCGGGGTATACCTTATCGAAGAGATGATCCGCGTAAAGAGTAATGCCCCTTTCGACATCAAAAAGACCGGCGGCGCGAAAAGCGTCGTCCCCGCCGCGGCTGAAACCCGGCAGCGCAACGTCTCCATCCGCCACGCACAGCGAGTCTGTTATTTGCGAAAGTTTTAAGACGCCGTTTCCGTACCGGTCGGCCTCCAGATCCGACACAATTTTTTTATTTTTATTGTATACGTAAATAATAAGCGCTGCGGCGACGCACGCGCATATGAGCACCGACAAAATGACGGAACAAAAAACGACCTTTGAGCGATCTTTCTTATTTCTCTTTTTTCGCAACGCGGCCCTTCGCCCCGACGCGCGAGCGGATGAGGTCATTTATACATCTCTCTCCAATCAAGATCGCCTCTGTCTATGGCCCGAACCAGTATCTCGGCCGTCGCGAGATTGGTGGCGACCGGTATGTTGTGCTCATCGCAAAGGCGCACGACGTCGTTAAAATTCGCCTCGTGCGGGCCCGATTTCATGTGATCCCTTAAGAATATCAGGGCGTCTATCTCATCGTTTTGTATCTGTGTGCCGAGCTGATGCATCCCGCCTAAAGGCCCCGAAAGAGCCTTGTGTACAGAAAGGTTCGTCACTTCCTCTATGAGACGCCCCGTGGTCTCCGTGGCGAAAATCGTATGCCTGCCTAAGATACCCTGATAAGCGATACAGAAATTCTGCATAAGGGCCTTCTTTGAGTCGTGCGCGATAAGTCCGATGTTCATCTTTAATCTACTCTCCTTATTTATGTGATATTTTAATGTTACCCCTCTAATGTTTCTTCGGCTGAAGCCCGACATTAAGCACCAGGCCGATACCGATATAAAAACACACCAACGACGTGAGGCCGGCGCTGACGAACGGAAGCGAAAGCCCGGTATTGGGGAGCACTCCCGTCGCGACTCCGATATTTATGAAACTTTGGATACCGATCATGGCGGCCACTCCGCCGCTTACGATCCGCCCCGCCGTGTTTGATGAGCGCATACCTATGCGTACGCATTGTATTACCATGAATAATAACAGAAACAGGACGATACAACAACCCACAAATCCCATTTCCTCGCCGATAATCGCGAAAATAAAATCCGTGTCGGCCTCTATGAGGAAATTTCCGTTCTTAACCGACGTAAAGGAATTGTTATTAAGACCCTTTCCCTTAAGCATTCCGGAGCCGATGGCCATGATGGAATTTTGCTGCTGAAGTCCGGTGTCCGTGGCATACTCATCCGGGAAACGCCATGCCAAGACTCTTTCCATCTGATAACCGAATTTGCTTAAGGAGGCGGCCTTTTCGGGGCCCGCCACGGTCAGGGAGATGAGAAAGGCGGCCACCGAAGTCACGATGACGGCAAGCGTCACGGCGACGACCTTGTAATTTAACCCGCCGAGATACAGCAGTACGAAAAATATGCCCGCTATGCACAGCGTGGTCGAAAGATTCGGCTGTATGAGTATCAATATCAGAGACGGAGCCACAAGAAGCAGGGCTTTTATCACCGTTATCGGCTTATTTATCTCACGCTCGTGATCCGTCAGGTATTTGGCGAAAAAAAGAACCGTAAGTATCTTCGTCAAATCCGACGGCTGAAACGTGGTAAATTTCAGATCGATCCACCGCTTCGCGTTGTTAAGCTCCGCGCCGAAAAACTGCACCCAGAGAAGAAGAATGATATTTACGGCGTAAAAAAACCAGTGAAAGGCGAGGAGCCTGTTATAATCGATAAGCGAGATAAGGACCATGAGCGTAAAACCGATCGCGACGCCCGCGATCTGTTTCGTTCCTGCCGCGGGATTCGCGCTTCTTACGGCGAAGATACCGATGACGGAGAGCGCGACGGCGGACAGCACGAGAAGAAAGCCGTAATTTCTCACATTATATTTTTTAAGAGCGGCGATTAAAGCTTTCAAAGAGAGATAAGTCCTTCCTAGTCCTGATGAACCTCGGTGCCGAGCGCGGCCGCGCTGCCCGTTATGATATTCTCATCCTTTACGAGATTAAAATATTTAAGCAGCATGTCGCAGCCGATTTCCAGCGGGTAACCTGAGCTGTAACCGTTCGCGATACGGCAGGCAAACGCCACCTGCGGCGCCTGTCGCGGCGCGAATCCCACGGAGAGGACATGATCAGGGTGCGTCTTACTTTGCTGCGCGGTACCGGTCTTTGCCGCCACGGTTATCCCGTTTTGAAAAAGGGGCCGAAATCTCGCGTCATTTCTTACGACCTCGGTCATTCCTTCGTGAATGACTTCAAACGTATCCGCGCCGATCTCCGTTATACGTTTATATACATGCGGTTTATATTCCTTCACGGTTTTCCCGGCCGGGGACGTCTCTTTAAGAAGAAGCGTAAGGTCATTGACAGTGCCTTTATTTGCGACTCCCTGAACGTACTTTGCCATCTGGCTTACGGTATACACGTGTTTACCCTGGCCTATGGCTGAGCGCACGGAGTCTTCATCGCTTATATTCGGACTCATCTCGGATATCTCAAGGCCCGATTTATCCCCGAGTCCGTACATTTTCGCGTATTTCGCGAGTTTTTCGGTTCCCCTCGCGGAGGAATAAGCGCCGTTTTCCTTTATTCCGAGCCTGTAACCCACGTCGTAAAAGAAACTGTTGCAGGAATGCGCGATGGCGCTTACCACGTTCATGTTCCCGTGCGCCGACGGGTAAATCCAGCATCTCGGGTTCGGAGTCACATTCGTGTAGGTACCGGTGCAGCGGATCACCGTCGATGCCGTGATGACCCCCTCTTCCAGACCGGCGGAGGCGGAAACCATCTTAAAAGTCGAGCCCGGCGCGGTAAGCTCCTGCGTGGCCTTGTTAAGAAGCGGTTTTGATTTGTTATTATATATCTGATTATAATAAGATACGTCCATGCTGTTCGCGAGTCTGTTGCCGTCGTAACCGGGATAAGAGACACACACGAGAGTGCGTCCCGTGGGAGCCTCTGTCATCACGTATGAGCCCGTGGAGGGCTCCACTCCCAGCTGACCGGGTGTGATCTCAAGAGAGGCAAGCTTTTCTCTCACAAAATCATACGGGTTATAGCCTGATCGCAGCCTGTCGTACCAGTCATCATTATCTTTATCCAATATTCCCTGCTCGTAAAGAAGAAGGCAGACTTTCGCGGGCGAAAGCGATCCGTCCTTTATCATGTAATAATAAACCAGATTCTCAAAACCGGTGTCGGTAAGAAGAGCGTTCTCCAGATATTTTAAGACGGCGGCGTATATCTGACGGCTTGAGGCGTATTTGTCGTCACCCTCCATGTAGGCATGAAGCTTCGCGGTATCGACCCAGCCTTTTTGTATGGCGTGATTTATATAAGAGTAAAGATTTATCTTCTCGTCTTTCCAGTTATCATAGACCTCATCTTTCGTATCCACCCTGTCCGAGACTATGATGCCGGCCTTCGATGTTAAAAGATCCGAGCAAATATAATTCATGTAAGCCTGCATCGGCCTTGAAAGTTTAGAGTAAGCGGGCGATGAGGACGATTTAAGATCCGACATCACGGCGGCGATATCCTCGTTAAGCCTCTTTGAAAACGCCGCGTAGACAGACTTTTCGGTATCCGTGGCGTCGCTTTCGGAGAGTCTTTCGGTATCTATCACCCCTCCGCTCATAAACGCGCAGTAAATATCTCCCACGGGTATCATGATGCTTTCGGTATCTGCGTTTGGATCCTTTGTCACATCCATGCTGTCGGTAAGTTTTCTTAGGATTATGCCCGCGAGTTTTTCTTCTATCAGCTTATAAGCCGTTATCTGAAGATCCTTATCAAGCGTCAGATAAACGTCATTTCCCGCTTTCGCTTCTTTTATAGGCGTTCGCTTTATCACTTTGCCGACATTGTTCACATATACCGTCTCCTCGCCTTTTTCTCCGCGAAGAACGGGCTCTAAAAGCTGCTCGATGCCGGTTTTTCCGACCACGTCGTTTAAGGAATATTTATCTTTATCGTCATCGCCGAGCGCGTCGTACTCTTCCTGCGATATCTTTCCCGTATATCCGAGCACGGGAGAAAAATAGATACTGTCGGGGTACTCCCTCAAGTTTTCGCGGCCTATGCTGACTCCCTGAAGGTCAACGGCGTTTTCGCTTATCTCCGCCACGGTCTCGTCGCTTACGTCAGAGCTTACGGTGACGGGTATGTATTTTCTGAAGCTGTTCAGAAAGATGGCGTACCTTACCGAGACTATCTCAAGCGCGCGCTCCTTACCGTACGCCGACTTATCTATGCCGAAACCGTAAGAAGTCCCCTCCTTTGTCTTTCTCTTCGACTTGCATAAAAAATCCATGACATCATCGGGGGATGAATTTTTCTCTTCATCGGTAAGATCGTCGGCCGAGGCGTGCCCGTAGACATCGGCGAGAAATCTCTCACGTCTTTGGCCCTCAGAGTGAACAAAAGCGTAATCTTCATTTTCAAGCTTTATCCCGAAATCCACCGTCACTTTATCGCCGTGAGATTTTACTATGTCTATGACGCGGTTTATTGTGTCGTTTAAGACCTCGTTTTTTTGATCGTTATCCTCATAGGAACCGTTATCTTCTATCAGAACCGCGTAGGCGAGGCGGTTCGTCGCGAGGACGTTGCCGTTCCTGTCGTATATGTTGCCGCGCGCGGCTGGCACTTCCACCGTCTTTGTGATCTTTAGGGTATAATTGTCCTGATATTCCTCGCCTTTTACTATCTGCAGATTAAAAAGTCTTATCGCGACGATAAGAAAAAGCAGGCAAAAGACGGCGAGAAGCACAGATAACCTGGATTTAAAAAATTCTTTTAAAGTATCCTTAAGGCGGTCAAACAAATTTATTCTCGCTCCTTTTTTCCTCTTCTTCCAGACGGGTATTTATCTTAAGTATCACCTGATAAAGAAGTATGGCCACCAATACTGTATAAATAAACTCCGGTATGATAACGTGCGCGAGATAATATCCGTAGTCAAGTCTGGAGCGCACGATAAAACGAAATACGCATATGATATGCCCCAGCAATATGTCGCTTCCTCCTATCAAAATGAGCGGAAGCTTAACGTCCTCCGGATAAAAAATCCGTCGGAAAAAGCCGTTTATGTATCCGATTAAAGCGTAGCAGAGAGCGTAAAATCCTATATAATCCCCGAAAACGACGTCAATAAGAAGTCCGCAAAAAAAACCGACCGTCATCCCGCCTACGCTGCCTCTCATGAAGCCGAATGAGGCCGTTACGATAATCATGATGTTCGGAGTCACGGACGCTATCGAGAGGCGCTCGAAGATCGATGTGTCCGCCAAAAAGGCGACGATGACGATAAGCGCCGTCACTGCGATCCTTTTTATCTTCTGTGACAAGGCCGAGTCCTTTCTTTAAAAACCCGTTTTCGCGAAAATTTAAGATTACTTTGCGCCGTTTTCGTTCTTAAGGGAAGTAATAACCAGCACTTCGCGAAGATGCTTAAAATCGACCGCCGGAGTTACGTGGCCGCTGCGGGTGAGCTTATTTGAATCGACTTTTATGTCGCTCACATATCCTATGAAAATACCGGGCAGATATTTGCTGCTTATGTTTGACGTCACGACCTGCTCGCCTTTTTTAATGTCGGTATCGGTGTTCGGCAGTTCGGAAAAAGGAAGCGTACCGTCCTGCATTGATTTTAAATCGCCCGAAAGAATGAAATTGTCGGATGTGGAAAGCGTCATCGCGCTCACATTGCTCTCATCGTCGATGATGGATCTCACTCTCGCCCAGTCGGGGCCTACTTCTACCACTATCCCGACAAGCCCCTTATCGGCTATGACGTTCATGTCGGTTTTTATGCCGTCATTTGAGCCTTTGTCTATGATAAACGAATTAAACCAGTTCCCGGAATCCTTCGCGGTGATTCGCGCTCCTGTTTTCTCGTAATCGGCGTATTGCTGATCCAGTTTAAAAAGCTCCCTTAAACGGGAGAGCTCATACTCCTCCTGCTTTAGGATATTGTTTTTCTCCGTGAGATCCGCGACTTTATCGGAAAGCTCGTCATTTTCGGCTCTTATCTCCTTCATCGTCTCGAAATTTTTCGCGAGATCGCCAAGCCACGCTCCCACCGTGTTTATCCCTTTTTGCATGGGCACGACGGTATAATTCGCAATGAACCTGAACGGTCCGCCCGCCTTATCCGTAGCAGCGGAAAGTATGATAAAAAATACGCAAACCGCGGCCGTAATCCAGAATATGTAATTCTTTCGCCTGGGAGATGACTGACCTTTTTTCTTCATTTCATCCACCTGTCATTTTCTCTGACCATGGAATAAGTAAGTCGCTTAAGCTGCTTTGAGCGCACGATGGTCTTAAGACCGTTTACCGTGGCAAATTCCGGGTCGGGCGCGACGTTTACGCGCATGTGTATGCGCTCCTCTATAAGCTCGGGAAGGCCCTTCATGAGCGAAAGGCCACCGGTTATGTATATGCCGTTGTTTCTGATGTTTGAGAGCGCCTCGGGCGGAGTCCTCTCCAGAAGACTTTGTATCTCGTCCGGGATCTGTGACACACGGCTCTTTACGGCCTCTGTCACTACTGAAGCGGGAATGTCCGCGATGCGCGGAATCCTCGTTATCAGATCGCGTCCCGGGACAGATAAACATTCATCCTTACCGAACTTTCCGACGCCGAAGGCCGCTCTCAGCGCCTCCGCCGTCACCCGGCCTATCAGGAAATCTTTCTCGGCGCGGACACGGCTTATAATCTCAAGATCCAGATTTTTACCGCCTGTTTTTAATATGCGGCTTAGCACCAGACCGCCGGAAGCGACTACCGATATCTCCGTGGTCTCAGCCCCCAGATTAACCGTAAATATCCCGGGCGATCTGATGACGTCAAGCCCCATGCCCACGGCGTCCGCGACGGCCCGTTCCACCATGCCTACCTTTGAGGCCTTCACGACCGAATGGAGCACGAGATCGTAGAATGCCCTTTTCTCGACTTCGGTCACATCCGTGGGGACGGCGATGAGATATTTGGAGCCGAGGGAAAAGAAGCGCTGCGTGCCGAGCATATGGGCGAGAAGATCCTGCATGTCATAAAAGCGCGAGATGACGCCCTCTTTCATCGGGAAGACGACCTCTATGTTCGCGGGCGCCTTCTCGAACATATCGTAGGCCTCGTCGCCGAACGCGATGATCTCCTTCCCGTTCATGACGGCGATGACGTTTTTTTCTTTTATTATGCTGTCCGTCCTTCCGTCATAAATCCTGATCTTACTTGTACCCAGATCCAGACCGTATACATTGCCGAACATTCGTAACCTCATATGATACTGTCAGAGTATCCCCATGGCCTTAAAGCTCATAAAGCGGTTATCGCCGATTATAATGTGATCAAGCAGGGTGATACCTATGATATCGCCCGCCTCTTTGATCCTCTTTGTGAGATTTATGTCGCATTCGCTCGGAGTGGGATCGCCGCTTGGATGATTGTGAAGAAGTATGATGGACACGGCTTCCAGATTCAGGGCCTCTATGAAAAGCTCCCTGGGTGTGATGATGGATGCGCTTACGGTTCCCTTGGAGATGTCGCGCTCGCCTATCAGACCCGACTTTGTGTTAAGCATGAGAAGCTTCATCTGTTCCTGACTTTGATGGCGCATCTCCTCCATGTAATATTCGGCGATCGTAGCCGGATCGCTGAATATGAGACCCGCCCCGGCGTCGGCTTTCGCGAGCCTTTTGGCAAGTTCCGAAAGACAGAGAATCTGCACGGCCTTAACGTCGCCGATCCCCTTAATCTTCTTTAATTTCTGCAGCGTCAGACGATGAATGCTGAGTATCCCCGCGTCGCCCGACGATGTGGCGAGAATCTCGCGGGCCAGCGCGATGGCGCTCATGCCGCTCGTTCCCGTTCTTAAAATGGCCGCCAAAAGCTCCTCATCCGATAAATGCGACGCGCCGTACCTTAAACATTTCTCATAAGGTCTGTCGGCCTGCGCCATTTGCATGATGCCGACCCCTTCGCGTCCGTCTCTTTCCGTCACGCCGCGGGAAAAGCAGCTTACCTGCCCCGCGCTTTCAGCGATCTTACCATCGTCGTGCACCTTACGGTTTACGGACATATCTTGTTTATGAGGCTCATTTTGACACTTTTATATGAACTTGTAGATAACGGCCGCGAGTAAAAGACCTATGATACTGCCGATGGTGATCTTAATCGACAGCCCGAAGGTAATTACAAGGATCCCCAGATCCAACACTATCGGTTTGTCAAAGCCGAATGACTGCCCGTAGCTTAACCACGCGAACGCGGGTATCTTCTCCGTGAGCATGGCCACAAAGCTTCCCAGCACAATGCCCGAGAGCATCATAAGCAGAAGCACCCATCCGTTCTTCGTCCCCGCTTTTTTCATCGAATCCCACCTCGAAATTTATTTTGCGAACAAACGGTATTCTAGCATGAACGGCACCCGGCCGCAAGGAGTAAGAAGAATCAATTTATGTCGCGGCGGCGCATCCCGCGATGTATCCCGTGGCCCACGCCCACTGCAGGTTATAACCGCCGCATATGCCGTCGACATCCAAAACCTCTCCCGCGAAATAAAGATTTTTCACGAGTTTAGACTCCATGGTGGCGGGATCGATCCCGTCCGTTTTAACGCCTCCCGCGCAGACCTGAGCCTCGGAAAACTCCCTGACGCCCGTTACCTTAAGGGGAAAGGCTTTTAGCATACGGGCTGATTTAAGCCACTTTTCAAGCGGAAGCGCCGAGGCTTTCATCCTCGGATTTATCCCTGATTTTTTTAAGATAACTTCCGCTATCTTAGGGTGAAGCATACCGCAAAGAAAGCCTGTGGCGTCCCTGTAGCCTAGTATTTTAAGTCTGTCCGTAAAACAGGCGCGTATGTCTTTTTCATTTATGAAGGGCAGAAAATCGATCACGGCCGCCACGTCGTCACCTAGCGCCTTGGCCGCGTACCTGCTTACCTGAAAAACCGGTATGCCCGATATGCCGTAGGATGTTATTTGAAGTTCCCCTTCATCCTCTGCCGTGACACGCCCGTCCACAGTAAGCGATATCTTCGCGCGGCATCTTACCTTCGCGGCCGCTTTTAAATCATTATCGGCAGTCTCAAGACCCGTAAGCGCGGGAACGACCCTTGATATACCGTGTCCGAAAAGCCGCGCGAGCTCGTAACCTGTTTTTCCCTCTCCCGGTTTTAGCGCCGCGGGACTTCCCGTAGCTATGATAAGAGCGTCGCTTTCATATGCGGCCCGATCCGTCTTAATATTAAAGCCGCCCTCAGTTTTGGCGGCCGTAAGTATCTTCTCTTCCGTCACGACATTCACGTTCAGCCTTTTTATCTCGGAAAGAAGGCTGTCAAGGACTGTAGAGGCCTTGCAGGTGACGGGATAGACATATCCGTCTTTGCTTCTGAAAAAAAGCCCCAGTCCGCCGAAAAAAGATAAGGTTTCATCGCTCCCGAAAGTTTTAAGCACAGCTTTTACGGCCGAGATATCGTCCCCGCGAAAGCAGTCGGGGCTCATGTGTTCATTGGTCAGATTGCAGCGTCCGTTTCCCGTGGAGAGGATTTTTTTACCCGGCCGCGGCATTTTATCAATGACGGTGACACGCGCGCCGCGCCTTGCCGCGCATATGGCGGCCACAAGACCCGCGGCCCCGCCTCCCGCTATGAGTACGGTTTTATTTGTCATCTCTTTTTTGTCCTTTTATCCGGCGTTAAATGCCGCGCTCTTTTCTTTGCCTTTAGGGCGCATGAAAAAGCTTTCCGTTACATAACTTTATTATCCCCGCTTTTCTCAGACTTTGAAGCGCCATGAGTATCCCGAGTTTCGCGTGCGCGTAGGTAAGTCCGCCCTGAAAAAACACATTGTAAGGCTCCCTTAAAGGTCCGTCGGCGCTAAGCTCTATCGAGGAGCCCTGTGTGAAGGCGCCCGCCGCCATGATGATCTTACAGTCGTATCCCGGCATATCCCACGGCTCCGGGAGAGCGAAACTGTCTACAGGCGCCGCCTTCTGTATGCCGTCGCAAAAGGCAATCACGGCCTCGGGACTACCCAAGGTTATCGCCTGCACTATGTCGTAACGCTCTTCGTCGGCGGACGGCGCCACATTAAATCCGAGCTTTTCAAAGACGTCCGCCGCCGTGATCGCTCCCTTTAAGGCAGCGGCCACAGTATAAGGCGCGAGAAAGAAACCCTGATAAAACGATCGCAAAACGCCCAGCGACGCTCCCACTTCTCTTCCGAGTCCCGGGGAAATGAGACGAAAAGCGCAGTTTTCGACGCACTCTTTCGTGCCCGCTATGTATCCTCCGGCGGGCGCGAGGCCTCCGCCCGGATTTTTAATGAGCGAGCCTACCGTCATGTCGGCGCCGACATCGCCCGGCTCGATTTTTTCGGTAAATTCCCCGTAGCAGTTATCAACCAAGCAAATGACGTCCGGCTTTACGTTCTTTACGAAGCGGATAAGCTTGCCTGTCTGTTCGACCGAAAGCGTTGGCCTTAACGAATATCCTTTGGAGCGTTGAACGGTTATAAGCCGCGTGCGGGGATTTATCGCTTTTTTTATGCCGTCAAAGTCAAACGATCCGTCGCTTAAAAGCTCGACCTGCCTGTATGTAATCCCGTACTCCGCCAAAGAGCCTCTTGACGGGCGGATGCCTATGACTTCCCGTAAAGTGTCGTAAGGGGAACCCGCGGGAGATAAAAGCTCATCGCCCGGCTTAAGATTCGCCCCGAGCGCCAACGCCAGGGCGCCTGTGCCGCAGGATATCTGGGGCCTTACAAGAGCCGCCTCAGTGTGAAAAGTCTTCGCGTAAACTTTTTCAAGCTTATCTCTTCCCTCGTCATCATAGCCGTAGCCGCCGGAAAAATTAAAACATCCCGCGCTCACCCGGCTTTCGCGCATGGCGTTTATTACCTTAAGCTGGTTATATTCCGCGGTTTTGTCAATGCGGGCGAATCTTTCGGCGTATTTTTCCTCTGTCTCGGAAACCAGCCGAATTTCCGCGTCGGATATGCCCATGTCATGATATATCTTATCTGTCCCGTCCAAATCTTATGCTCCCTTTATCCCCGCGTTATCGGCTCCGCAAGGCGCCAAATCTCATCCGCGATCCGATCGTCGGTTTTAAACTCGCCTCTGTCAAGCCTTATGGCGTCCGTCTGCCCCTTAAACCACGTGATCTGTCTTTTCGCGTAATGTCTGGTGTCTTTTTTTATCTCCTCCGCAGCTTCGTCGTATGTAAGGCGGCCGTCAAGATACATGAAAATCTCCTTATATCCCAGACCTTTCGCCGACTGCATGTCAGCCGTAAGGCCCATATCGCGAAGATGTATCACCTCGTCGATAAGCCCCGCGTCCATCATGCGGCAAACGCGCTCGTCAATACGCCCGTAGAGCCTGCTCCTCTCCTCCGTCAGCACAAAATACCGGTAATCGTACGGAGACTTTCTTAGTCTCTGGGATCTGTTATGCTCAGATATATTTTCACCGGTAAGATGCTTATATTCAAGCGCCCTTATTACGCGCTTTACGTTATTAGGATGAATCATCTCGGCCGACTTCGGATCCGCGCTTCTCAGCATGTCAAAAAGCTTTCCCGCTCCTTTTTCATCCGCGATTTTTTTTAAGCTTTCACGGTAAGAGGCGTCTTCTTTCGCCGACGCGAAATCCGTATCGTAAAGGACAGCCCGTATGTAAAATCCCGTACCTCCCGCCATAATGGGGATCCTTCCCCGCCTTAAGATCCCGTCTATGGCTTTAACTGCCAGTTCCTTAAAAAGAGCGACGTTAAAAGGCTCGTCGGGATTTACGACGTCGATGAGGTGGTGCCTTACTCCCCGCATCCTGTCCGGTGTTATCTTCGCGGTTCCGATATCCATGTGCCTGTATACCTGCATGGAATCGGCGGAAATGATTTCGCCGCCTATACGCCTTGCAAGGCTTACCGCGACGTCGCTCTTTCCCGTCGCAGTCGGCCCCGCGATAACAATAAGCGGCTTTTTCATGCGTCAATATCCTTTCATCGCCTTTTAAACTATTCGCCTGAATTTCTTTTCCAGCTCGCGCCTTGAAAGAGAGATAATCGCGGGTCTTCCGTGAGGACACTGGTAGGGATTTTCAAGCGTCAAAAGATCCGCTATCAGCGCCTTCGCCTCTTTTTCGGAAAGAGTCATGTTGCCCTTTACCGCGGCCTTGCATGAAGCGGAGGCTATCTTCGCGGATATGATATCGGGCGCGGCCTTGGGATTTATCTCGTCCGCGAGTTCATCCAGCATTTCCTTTAACAGTTCCTCCTTCGCGATGTGATAAAGATTTCCCGGCACGGCGCTCACCGCGTAGGAAGAATCATCGCCGAAAGGCTCTATCTCAAAGCCGATCCGCCGAAATGTATCCATGTTCTTAAGGAGCGCATCCTCCTCCCTCATCGAAAGATTGAGCACTATCGGCGGGGAAATAAGCTGTGACGTATACTCGCGGGTTTTAAGACTCTGTAAGGTTCTCTCGTAAAGCACCCTCTCATGAGCGGCGTGTTGATCTATGATATAGAGCTTATCTCCATTCTCAATAAGCCAATAGGTTTCAAAAACCTGCCCTATAATCCTGTAATTTCGCGATGAGACGCCCGTAAGAAAATTTTCGTCAAAAAGTTCGGCCTGACCGGATGAATTTACCTTATAATTTGTATCTTCCTTAAGCTCGTTTGAATTTCCCCCGTTTATTTTATCAAACGGTTTTTCTTCTCCCGCCCCGCGGGAAACGCAACCGGCGCCCTGTCCGCGAGTGTATCTTGCAAGCACTCTCTCCCTCATTTTCCCCATATAATAATCAAGGTCGGGATTTTGATTGGACGCCTCCCCCGCAGGTTTTGCCATACTGGCGGGTTCTTCCTCCATCGCCGGCGATCCGGCGCCTCTTCGTCCGAAAATTTCCTCTCCGGCGCTGTCCGCACTTCGTTTTATGTTCGATTTATATGCATATGCCGCTTCTTTGTCCCGTGGGCTTAGGTTCCCGGACGTTTCCGCGCGGAGGGGATTATTTTCGCCTAATGAGATATCAGGTATCACTTCCCGTCCAGAAAAAGCCGCTTTAACCGAGTCGCATACAAAATCGTAAACCCTCTGAGGGTTCTTAAAGCGCAGCTGCATTTTCGAGGGGTGAACATTTACGTCCACTTCCGATTCGTCTATCCGAAGCAAAAGCACGGCAAAGGGAAACTCGCGCCGCATAAGCCTTGCCTTATAAGCGTCCTCTATCGCTTTCGCGATGAATCTGTCGGTCACGTATCTGCCGTTTACGAAATAATACTCGCTGCCTCTGTTGCCCCGCGCGAGGGCGGGTTCCCCGATAAAACCGGATAGCGAAAGCCCTTCTTTACCGGAATTTACCTCGATGAGCTTAAGCGCGGTGTCGCGGCCGAAGAGACTGTATACGGCGTCCTTTAACCTGCCGTTTCCGGAGGTGTTAAGCCTGACCCTTCCGTCGTTAATAAGCTCAAACGATATCTCGGGATGGGAAAGCGCGAGATGAAGGAGGACATCCTGCACGTGACCCGCCTCCGCAGGGTCGCTCTTTAGGAATTTCTTACGCGCCGGAGTGTTGTAAAAAAGATCTCGCACCGAAAATGTGGAGCCGTCTCTTGCCGCGCATTCGTCGCACCCCTTTTTTACGCCGCCCTCGATACGATACCTGACGCCCGTCTCATCTTCCGAAGTTTTCGTCACAAGCTCCACCTTTGATACCGCGCAGATACTGGATAACGCCTCCCCGCGAAATCCGAGCGTCGTCGCCGAAAGCAAATCGTCGGCGGATCTTATCTTACTGGTAGAGTGGCGAAGAAAAGCGACAGGCACCTCGTCGGCTCTGATCCCGCAGCCGTTGTCGCTGATACGGATTAGCGATTTCCCGCCGTCCTTTATCTCTACAAAGATCGCGCTCGCGCCCGCGTCTATGGCGTTTTCAGCCAGCTCCTTGACGATGGAAGCCGGCCGTTCTATGACTTCCCCGGCCGCTATCTTATCTATCGTAACCTGATCCAAAACCCTGATATTCGGCATATTCAAAATCCCGCCTGTGTTCTTCTATTTACCCTTTACGTTACAGCTCGCCCTGCAGCCTGTAAAGTATGTTTAAGGCCTCAAGGGGCGTGATGGCCGAGATATCGACATCTTTAAGCTCTTTTATCACACTCTCCTCTTTCGTCGACATGTCAGACGTCTGACCTGTCATTTTTTCTTCGCGTTCATCCGTATCGGATTTAAAAATGTTCTTTTCGTAAACTGCAACGTTTTCATCGGATGAGGCGCCTGTTTGCGAAGCGTCTGACGTATCGTCCCCTGAAAATATCGCCCGCATATCCGCGGTGACGTCCGCCTTTTGAAGCCTTGCGGCGATTTCTCCCGCTCTTTTTATCACGCTTTTGGGGACGCCCGCGAGCCTTGCGACCTGTATTCCGTAGCTTTTGTCGGCGCCGCCCTTTGCTATTTTCCTTAGAAAAACTATATCCTCGCCCTTTTCCTTTACGAGAATACAGTAATTATGAACGCCGTCAAGCTTACCCTCAAGCTCCGTAAGTTCATGATAATGCGTGGCAAAAAGAGCCCTCGCCCCCAGGAGCTTTTTATCGCTTATATGCTCCACGACCGCCCACGCGATGGAAAGCCCGTCATACGTACCGGTGCCGCGCCCTATCTCATCAAGGATAAGAAGGCTCCGCGATGTGGCGTTTCTAAGGATATTCGCGACCTCGCTCATTTCGACCATGAAGGTGCTTTGTCCTCCGGCTAAGTCATCCGACGCCCCCACTCTGGTAAATATGCGATCCGCTATCCCTATCTCGGCGTCCGTGGCGGGAACAAACGACCCTATCTGCGCCATGAGAACTATAAGGGCAGTCTGTCTCATGTAAGTGGATTTACCCGCCATATTGGGGCCTGTGATTATGGCCACCCGGTTATCCGTATAGTCAAGATGAGTGTCGTTTGCTATAAACATATCCGCGGGCGCCATGCGCTCCACGACGGGGTGACGCCCTCCCTTTATGTTTATGACACCCTTATCATGCACCTTCGGCTTTACGTAACCGTACCTTTCGGCCACAAAAGCAAGCGAGGTAAGCACGTCGACGCACGCGACGATTTTCGCGGTTTTTTGAATTCTGGCCGCCTGCTTCGCAATGCGTTCGCGAATATCCGTGAAAAGCTCGTACTCGAGCGCGTAAAGCTTATCCTGAGCACCGAGAATCGAATCTTCCAGTTCTTTAAGTTTCGGCGTGACATATCGCTCCGCTCCCACCAGCGTCTGTTTCCTTATGTAATAATCGGGCACCTGATCTTTAAAGGAATTTGTCACCTCCAGACAGTAGCCGAACACCTTGCTGTATCTGACTCGCAGATTTTTGATGCCCGTCTTTTTACGCTCTTCTTCCTCAAGCTTCGCTATCCATGCCTTGCCGTCCGTCTTAAGGCTTCTGAGCCTGTCGACTTCCCCGTTATAACCCGCCCGGATGATCCCGCCTTCTCTCACCCCGACGGGAGGATCGTCATCCAGCGCGGAAGATATCAGGTCTTTGATGTCGGAGAGATCATCCAGCTCACGATTCAGATCTGTAAGAAGAGGCGCGGATAAATCCTCCATCACGCATTTAACGGGGGAGAGCATCTCAAGCGACGTCTTAAAAGCGATTAAGTCGCGCGGGCCGGCGGACTGATAAGCTATGCGTCCGACGAGCCTTTCCATGTCGTAAACGGGCGCCAGATATCCCCGTATCTCCTCTCTTATGATGGCGTTATCCTTAAGCTCGCGCACCGCGTCCAGTCTTCGCCCGATCTCACTCAGATCACAAAGAGGCCGTAAAATCATGCTTCGAAGCATCCTGGCTCCCATGGCAGTCTTCGTCTTATCAAGCACCCATATAAGAGAGCCCTTCTTTTGTTTTTCCCTTATAGTCTCGGTAAGCTCGAGATTCCTGCAGGTGGCGGCGTCAAGGAGCATATATTTGCCGTCCGTGTACATCCTGACGCCCGTTATCTGGGAAAGCGAGTTCATCTGCGTCTCGGATAAATATTGCAAAAGGGCGCCGGAGGCGACGACGGCGGCGTCCGCTCCCGTAAGTCCCAGAGCGTCAAGGCTCGTCACGTTAAAATGCTCCTTTAACGTCCGCTCGCATACATCCCTGTCAAAATGAACGCCCTCAGCCTGAAACGCGGTGATATTAAGAGAAGAGCTGACGCGATCCCGCACCGAGGTGTCACCCGCTATCCTTTCGTCGCATATGAGCTCGGAAGGGGCGTAGCGGATAATCTCATCGGTAAGTTTTATAGGATCCGAAAAAACGGTCGTGAGAAAATCGCCGGTTGTAGCGTCGACTGTCGCGAGTCCGTATGTATCGCCCGATTTCGCGACGCAGCAAAGGTAATTGTTCTTCGAAGCGTCAAGCGACTCCGTGATGAGATTCGTCCCGGGAGTGACGATGCGGACCACCTCGCGTTTTAATATATCCTTGTCCCGGACAAGCTTCGGATCCTCCATCTGCTCGCAGACGGCGACTTTGTATCCTTTTTGCACGAGCCTCGCTATATAGACTTCCGCCGAGTGATAAGGTACGCCGCACATGGGCGCCTTTTCGTCCAGCCCGCAGCTTTTGCCCGTGAGAGTAAGCTCAAGCTCCTTTGACGCGGTGAGCGCGTCGTCAAAGAACATTTCATAAAAATCGCCCAGCCTGTAAAATAATATGCAGTCCTCATACTTTTTCTTCGTGTCCGTATAAGCCTGCATCATGGGCGTAAGAGCCGACATATAATATCTCCTTTTCATCCCGCTTCACAAACGTAAAATCCCGCGTCAGGAAAAACGCACAGGTAAGGTCGCGGTAATGAAATGCCCGGAAAAGCGGTTTATTTAAAACAGAGCCCCGGAAAATTCATCCCGGAGCTCTTCTTAAACTAAAGGTCGCGTTATGACGCCGCAAGGCGGCAGGTTCGACAGGGTTACCTTGGGACTTATTCCCCTCCGTAAAGCACGGCGAGTTTCTTTAAATACGCGTACTTTTCTTTGGCCTCATCTTCATTGCGCTTGAAGAGTTCCTCAGCCCTCTCAGGATTTGACCTCGCGAGCGCGTTGTAACGAACCTCACCGTTTAGGAAATCACGGTAGCCGTCAAGCTTAGGTTCCCTGCTGTCTATGGTAAGCTTTCCGCCTTCGGCGGCAGGATTGAACCTGAAGTTTATCCAATAACCGCACTCTACGGCGAGAGCCTCCTCGGTCTGGGCCTTACTCATGCCCTTTTTGATACCGTGATTTATGCACGGAGCGTAGGCGATGATAAGCGAAGGTCCGGGGTAGCTTTCGGCTTCCGCGATGGCCTTTACCGCCTGATTGTAATCGGCGCCCATCGCGATCTGCGCGACGTATATATATCCGTAGCTCATGGCCACGCCCGCCAGATCCTTTTTCTTTATGTCTTTTCCTCCCGCCGCGAACTGCGCCACGGCGCCGGTCTTTGTGGCCTTGGACGCCTGTCCTCCGGTATTTGAATAAACCTCCGTGTCAAATACAAGAACATTTACGTCCTGCCCCGACGCCAGCACGTGATCCAGACCTCCGAAGCCTATGTCGTACGCCCAACCGTCGCCTCCGAAGATCCACTGCGACTTCTTCGCGAGAAAATCCGCGTTCTTTAATATCTTCGCCTTAAGTTCTCCGTCGCAGGGGCAGTCTTTTAGAGCCTTTACGAGGTTCTCGGATGCCGCGCCGTTTGTCGCTCCGCATGAGAAAGTGTCAAGCCACTGATTCGCGGCGGCCTTTACTTCCTCGCTTTTTGAGCATTCAGCCACGGTCTTAATATCGGCCTTAAGTCCGTCTCTTATAGCGTTTTGCGCGAGAAGCATACCGTATCCGAACTCTGCGTTATCCTCAAAGAGTGAATTGGACCACGCGGGACCGTGACCTTTCTCATTTACCGTATAAGGCGTGGACGGCGAGGAATTTCCCCATATCGACGAGCAGCCCGTGGCGTTTGCTATATACATCCTGTCGCCGAAAAGCTGTGTGACAAGTTTCGCGTACGGAGTCTCGCCGCAACCCGCGCAGGCGCCCGAGAACTCGAGAAGCGGCTGCTTAAACTGGCTTCCCTTCACGGTAGTTTCCTTAAATTTCCCGACCACCTCGGACTTTTCGGGAAGCGCACACGCGTAATCGAAGTATTTTTGAGAACCGGCGTTTTCTTCCATATTCTCCATGGTAAGAGCCTTCTCGCCCTTCTTACCGGGGCAGACGTTTGCGCAGGAGCCGCAGCCTGTACAGTCATAGGCGCTCACCGCAACCGTAAACTTCATGCCGGGAACGCCCGTCATGTCCAAGGTTTTCATCCCTTCCGGAGCGGACTTTGCCTCATCCTCAGTCAGCGCGTAAGGGCGGATGACGGCGTGAGGACACACGAATGAGCAGCGGTTGCACTGAATGCAGTTTTCGGGGTTCCAGACGGGCACGTCCACCGCGACGCCCCTCTTCTCATAGCAGGATGTGCCGGAGGGCGTGCTGCCGTCCGCGTATTTTGTAAACGCGGAAACGGGAAGTGAGTTTCCTTCCTGAGAGTTCACCTTCGCCTGAATGTTCTTTACGAAATCCACGGCGTCTTTTCGTGAGCCTTCGGCCTTCGGAGTAGCAAGTCCCTCGTCCCCGCACAGTTTCCAGCTCTCGGGGACATCGACCTTTACCACCTGGGCCGCGCCCGCGTCTATGGCGTCATAATTCATCTGAACGATCTTATCGCCCTTCTTGCCGTACGAAGCCTTGGCCGCCGCTTTCATGAGTTCGATGGCCTTATCCTCGGGTATGATATCGGCGAGCTTAAAGAAAGCGGACTGAAGTATGGTGTTTATGCGGCCGCCGAGACCTATTTCCCTGCCGATTTTTATGCCGTCGATGGTATAAAGACTGATATTGTGATTCGCTATATAGGCTTTTACCTGACCGGGAAGATGTTTCTCGAGACCTTCCGTGTCCCAAGGGCAGTTTAAGAGGAAGGTGCCGCCGTCGACAAGCTCCTGAACCATGTTATATTTATCGACGTATGAGGGGTTGTGACACGCCACGAAATCGGCTTTCTTAATGAGATACGTGGACTTAATCGGTTTTTTGCCGAATCGCAGATGCGACATCGTGACGCCTCCCGACTTCTTCGAGTCATAATCGAAATAAGCCTGAGCGTACATGTCGGTATTGTCGCCTATTATCTTGATGGAGTTCTTATTCGCCCCTACAGTGCCGTCCGCGCCGAGACCCCAGAACTTGCAGTTTATGGTTCCCTCAGGCGTGGTTACGACAGGCTCGCCTACGGGAAGCGAAAGATTCGTGACGTCGTCGGTAATTCCTATGGTGAATTTTTCTTTCGCGTCATTGTCATATACGGCGATAATCTGCGCCGGGGTGGTGTCTTTCGAGCCGAGTCCGTAGCGGCCGGTATATATCTTCACGCCGTCGAACTTCGAGCCCTTAAGAGCAGCCACTACATCCAGATAAAGAGGCTCTCCCACCGAGCCCGGCTCTTTTGTGCGGTCAAGGACGGAAATGACTTTTACCGTCTCCGGAAGGGCGCCGACAAGAGCCTTGGCGGAAAACGGCCGGTAAAGATGAACCTTTATCACGCCGACCTTCCTGCCTTTGGCCGTAAGGTAATCCACCGTCTCGTCGATCGTGTCGCACACGGAGCCCATCGCGATGATGACATGCTCGGCGTCTGAAGCGCCGTAGTAGTTAAACAGCCTGTAATTCGTGCCGATCTTTTCGTTTATCTTGTCCATGTACGTCTGAACGATTTCGGGAAGAGCGTCGTAGTACGGATTGCACGCTTCTCTTGCCTGAAAGAAAATGTCGGGATTCTGCGCCGAGCCCCTCTGACAGGGATGATTCGGATTCAGGGCGTGTTTCCTGAACTCGTCGATGGCATCCATGTCCGCGAGACTTTTAAGATCCTCATAATCCCATGTTTCTATTTTCTGTATTTCGTGCGACGTGCGAAAGCCGTCGAAGAAGTTGATGAAGGGAACCTTCCCCTTTATGGCCGAAAGGTGCGCCACGGGCGTAAGATCCATGACTTCCTGCACCCCGGACTCGCAGAGCATCGCGCAGCCTGTCTGGCGGCAGGCATATACATCGGAGTGATCGCCGAATATGGAAAGCGCGTGGCTCGCGACCGCTCTGGCGGATACGTTAAAGACGCCCGGAAGCTGCTCTCCCGCTATCTTATAAAGGTTCGGTATCATAAGAAGCAGGCCCTGTGAAGCAGTATACGTCGTGGTAAGAGCGCCCGCCGCGAGAGATCCGTGCACGGTACCGGCCGCGCCTCCCTCCGACTGCATCTCTGTCACCTGCACCTTCCTTCCGAAGATGTTCTCCCTGCCCTGCGTCGCCCATTCATCAGTGGCTTCCGCCATGACGGATGACGGTGTGATGGGGTAAATCGCGGCGACATCCGTATACGCGTATGAAGCGTGAGCCGCCGCGTGGTTGCCGTCCATGGTTTTCATTTTTCTTGACAATTTGATTCCTCCTTTTACACCTTAAGACTTTATGTCCCTCCGGTTTAACTTACATCCCCAAACCGCGCCCTTACGGTCAAAACCGACCATGCGGCTCAAGTTCGACGAGCGTGGTTTAACCTACATCCCTAAACCGCACCTTACGGTCATTATATATTTTCACCGCTTTATATTCCAGCGCGGCAAAACTCTTTATTGTATCTTTTTTTGTACAAATTTCGGTGGCGAAACTTACGCCGGATCGGAAGCGCTTTCCGGCTCTTTCTTCTTCCCCGCCCTGCGTCTTAAGACGATTATCGCCGCCGCGGAGCCGACGGCCAGCACGGCCGATAAAAGCTGAGACACCGGCACGGCGTGAAAGATAAGAAGCTGATCGGTCCTTAGACCCTCTATCCAAAATCTTCCCAGACCGTACCCCAGAAAATACATGAAAAGAAGCTCGCCGTTAAATTTTTTATGTTTTCTCCACCACATGAGGAAAAAGAACACGGCAAGGTTCCAGACGGATTCGTAAAGAAACGTGGGATGCACGCGAATATATCGTATGCCGTCAATGACCTCGATATGCCGGAGCATTTTTTCGGTAATATCCGAGGCCCTCACGGCGTCCACGGGAAGACGCATAGCAAAAAGCGAATTCGTGTATTCGCCGAAAGCCTCGCGGTTAAAGAAATTCCCCCATCTTCCGACGGCCTGACCTAAGATAAGACTCGGTATGCCAGTATCCATTATCAGTGTAAAAGGGATTTTTTTGACTTTCGAGTATATGAAGACGGTCAGTACCACCGCGATCACCGCCCCGTAGATGGCAAGGCCGCCCTCCCTGATGTTAAAGATACTGAGAGGATCGTCTTTGTAATCATCCCATGAGAAAATCACATAATAAAGTCTCGCGCCGATAAGAGCGGCGAGAACTCCGAAAATGGTTATGTCGTAGTATGTCTCGGGATTTTGACCTGTCCTTTTCGCCTCACGCAGCATCACGATAAAGCCGAGTATTATCCCGGCGGCGATGACAATGCCGTAGTAGGCTATGTCAAGGCCGAAAATACTCACGCTCTGACCGACATTCTTAAGATGTATGCCCAAATTCGGGAAATCTATGGACTTTGTCATATATGATACCGCCTCGGTGTCCGTAAACATTTTATCGCGTCACATGACGTTCCGTGCGTCGCACGACTTCTCACGCGTCACAGACGCTTCTCCCATCGCGTAATTTTTCGCGCGTCACACATTGAACCTGAAGAGAATGATGTCTCCGTCGCGCACCTCGTAATCCTTTCCCTCCAGCCTTACAAGGCCCTTCTCCCGCGCACCGGCGTAGCTTCCCGATGAGATGAGATCGTCATAGCTTACCACCTCGGCCCGTATGAAGCCGCGTTCGAAATCCGAATGAATCTTCCCCGCCGCCTTCGGAGCCTTCGTCCCCTCTTTCACGGTCCACGCGTGCACTTCAGGCTCTCCCGCCGTGAGGTAGCTTATAAGACCAAGGAGCCTGTAGCTTGCCTTAATGAGCCTGTCAAGTCCTGATTCCTTAAGACCCAGATCCTCAAGAAAAAGCTTCCTTTCATCTTCGGGAAGCTCTGCTATCTCCTGCTCGATCGCCGCGCACACCGTATATACCGCGCTGTTATTTTTCGAGGCGTATTCCTTAACTTTCGCCACGTTCGGATTTGACGCACAGTCGTTTGCGAGATCGTCCTCGGCGACATTCGCGGCGTAGATGACAGGCTTTGCGGTAAGAAGGTTCAGACTTTGTGTAAACAGGGCGTCCTCTTCGTTTTCGGCGGCGAAAGAAGACGCCGGATTTCCCTCCTCGAGATATGATTTTATGTTTTCTAAAAGCCGTAACTCACGGGCAGCGTCCTTGTCGGCCTTGGCGGCCTTTGCCGTCTTTACGACGCGCCGCTCAAGTACCTCGAGATCCGAAAAAATAAGTTCGAGATTTACGGTTTCGATGTCGCGAAGCGGATCGACGCTCCCGTCCACATGCACCACGTTGCCGTCCTCAAAACATCTGACGACATGGATCACGGCGTCGACTTCCCGTATGTTCGCGAGGAACTGATTGCCGAGGCCCTCGCCCTTTGAGGCGCCCCTAACCAGTCCCGCGATGTCGACGAACTCTATGGTGGCGGGCACGATCTTTTTGGAGTTATACATCTTCGCGAGCACGTTTAATCTCTCATCCGGCACGGAGACGACCCCGACATTCGGCTCTATCGTGCAAAAAGGGTAATTCGCGGATTCGGCTCCCGCTTTCGTAAGAGAATTAAAAAGCGTGCTCTTTCCCACGTTCGGAAGTCCTATGATTCCAAGTTTCATATGTGTTTACCTCAGCAGCAGGCGCCGCGCGTATCATAAAATGTTTGGAAGAAAGTCCGTAATCTTCACGCGTGCGGCCCCGAAAAAAATCTACCTTCCCGTGGAGCCGAACCCGTCCTCCATCCGATCCGTTTCCGAAAGCTCATCCGTCATCTCAAAGTCAAGCCGCTCAAACGGTATCACGACAAGCTGCGCTATTTTCTGACCCGGCGATATGACGCGCGGCGTATCGGAATCGTTATAAAGAGGCACCTTAAGCTCTCCGCGATAATCAGCGTCTATAACCCCCACGCAGTTAGCGGGCCTTAAACCCTCTTTTGACGCGAGGCCGCTCCTTGCGAAGACCGCTCCGAAATATCCTTTCGGAATCTGAATCGCGATACCGGAACTTATCATGCGCGTCATACGCGGCATAAGGGTGATGTCCTCCTCTATGTCGGCCGAGATGTCATATCCCGCAGCGAAATCGCTTCCCCTTACGGGCACCTTCGCGGTTTCGCTTAATTTTTTGACGGGGATTTTCATACTTTCCTCTTTCCCGACGTG
>CAYLRF010000001.1:4965-42724 GCA_964385995.1 uncultured Faecalimonas sp. | reverse complement strand
CGGTTTCGCTTAATTTTTTGACGGGGATTTTCATACTTTCCTCTTTCCCGACGTGATTTATAACGTCATAAAGGTAGTTTTGGAAGTTTACTTCCAAACTTTCCTCTTTCCCGACGTGTTTTATAACGTCATAAAGATAGTGTCAGCGCACCGGGGACATGGCGAATCCGAAGGTTATCTCTTTTTCGTTCAGTCTGTACTTTTCGGGAAGAGCGGGCCCGCAGGAATTTGAGCCGACACCCGAATTTTTATAATCTATGCGAAGGTGTATATTTCCGTCGGAAATAAGTTCATCGGTGTGACAGGCTTCGAAGAGATCCGATGTCGCGTATTTGGAGACGTTAAAGTCAAATCCCTTTTCGGAGGTAAACTGCAATCCTCCGATACGGAGAAATTTCGCGCCGCAATGATTTCCGTGTTCCTGCGGATAGGGATAATTTACGTATTCCGACTCCGCGTCGCTTTCATATAAGCCGTAATACGAAGAGTGTGAAAGATCCGGGTAATTATCCCGCGGCCCTTTGCCGAAATAAGTAAACTCGGACGAATCGCCGCAAAGCGCGGCCTCAAATCCGAATCTTTGCAGCCATACGGCGTTTCTCCTTATATCGCTTTTTACTTCTATGAGAACCGTGCCGTCGGCGTAAAATTTATATGTCTTTGTATATGTGGCCAAGGGTTTTCTTGACACTCCGGCGTAAGAGCCCTTAACCGTCACGGTGCTGCCGTCAGCGACGCATGAATACGTCTTGTTAAACGGCCTGTGAAGGCCCTCGCCGGCGTTATGATGAGCCCTAAGCCACTGCGACTTTACGCGGCTCTCATTATCCGTCGGGGCCCTGAAAGCCGTAAGAAGAGGTCTTGAGGCAAGCTGCTGCCTTCCCCCGGTCTTTATCGAGACGAAAGTCCCGTAATGTTTGGAAAACACATAGGAAAAATCGCTGCCCGCGGCGTAGATATTTTTCTCATCCTCCGTAAGTGTTAAAGGCGCGGCGCATGTCTTCTCCTCGCGGATGAAAGGAAGCTCATGTTGACACCTCGCGTACTCGACGCCGTCTTTTGTAAGATAAGCCGTAAGATACGCTCCGTACCGGCATTTTACTTTATCGTATTTTACTTTCAGTACGGCGCTCTCGTGAGGCTTTACATGAAGGATATCCTTAAAGGACGATATTTTCTTTCCGTCCGCCTCGATATCGTATCCGAACCCGTACTCATCAAGGTTCGTGAAATCAAGTCTGTTGGTAACCGTAAGCAAGCCGTCACAGTAAGCGGTTCTGATGGGCTGATAGGCAGCCTTCGCCTCGTATGTCCCGGATTTAAAGCTCCTGTCGGCAAAGACGAGACCGTCGCAGCAGAAATTCCCGTCGTTTGTGAGTTCCCCCGGAAAGTCACCGCCGTACCTCTCCACGCCGTCTTTCGTGACGACATGATCCGCCCATTCCCAGATACAGCCCCCGATAAGCTTCTTATGACTGTCGAAAAGCTCGTTGTAATCGTATACATCCCCGGGCCCGTTTCCCATGGCATGGGAGTACTCGCATAAAAATACCGGCCTGTTTACGTCATTTGACTCGGCGAGTTGTCTTAAATGTTCCAAGGAAAGATACATCCCGGAGAAGAGATCGGAATTATGAAACTGTCCCTTTCTGCACGCGTCCTCACAGTGGATGAGCCTTGAAGGATCGCGCCTTTTCGTCGCTTTTATCATATCCACGTGATTGCACCCGTGACCGCTCTCGTTACCCGTGGACCAGATGATGACGGAAGGGAAATTCTTAAATACTTCCACCATGCGCTCCATGCGCTCCGAAAATTCCTTTTTCCATGACAGATCGTTCGCCGGCCAGTCGTTTGAGTCCATATCGAAAAACGGCTCTTCGTCCGTCTCGTTTCTTTGCCTCGCCCCGAATCCGTGCGTCTCAAGATCCGTCTCGCATATCACGTAAAATCCAAGCCTGTCGCACATACGCATAAACTTCGGCGTCGGAGGATAATGCGAGGTTCGGATACAGTTTATGTTTAACGACTTCATGAGTTTAAGATCGTTATAAAGCTCCTCATCCGTCTGGCACCAGCCGCAGTATTTGCTCGTGTCATGATGATTCACACCGTGAAGCTTAACCGGCACGCCGTTTATTAGAAGCTCAAATTCATCCGAAACGCCGACCTCACGAAGGCCCGCGTATAAAGTGATGATTTCACCGTTTCTTTCAAGCTCGACCCTATAAAGATACGGCTTTTCCGCGTTCCAGAGGACGGGATTTTCAGGGGTAAACTCATAAGTCCCGCAAAAATCGGCCTCGTCCGCCGGCGCCTCGCCAGGATCCGAAAGAGGCTCTTTAAAAGCCGCCGCGCCGTCCGCTTCCTCCCCGGCATTTTCGATCTTCGCGTCGTATATCCTCACATGCGCCCCGCCGTCCGTCTTTATGAGGATACGATCCTTTGCGGGTATCATTTCCACGTCGGTTATATGCCCCTTGGGGCGCTGTAAAATGTAAATATCCCTGAATATGCCGTTATAGCGAAAGAAATCCTGATCCTCCAGATAACTTCCGCAGCACCACTTTAAGACTTTGACGGTGATGACGTTTACACCCTCGCGGATAAAGTCCGTGATGTCAAACTCGGCTTCCAGATGGGAACCTTGCGTTCGTCCGACAAAGAGGCCGTTTACGTAAAGATAGGCGCAGGAAGATACGCCCTCGAAGATAAGGTAAAGCTTCCCCCATTTCTTATCTAACGTAAACTCCCGCTCGTAAACGCCGCAGGGATTATCATCCGGCACATAGGGAGGATCACAGGGGTAAGGATAACGGTGGCCCGTGTAATTCGGGCTGTCATAGCCGCAGAGCTGCCAGCACGAGGGCACTGATATCGTGTCCCAGTTTGTTACGGTATCAGGCACTTGCACATCGCTCGTAAAATAGGCGAATTTCCACTCTCCGTTTAAAAGGTGATACTCTGATACCCCTCGCGGGATGTAGTAACTGCGGGACTTAAGCCTGTTTTTACTTGTACTTTCCGGATTCTCGTAATCTCGCATGACGCCCTCCTTTTTTTCTTTTGCCCCGTTTTCGCCGCGCGTCCAAGATGCGGACACGCGAACGTCTGAAATCACCGGGGCGCCTCCCCAATGTTTTCACGCGCGAACACGCCGGCGTTTAAATGATTTGATTCGCGTTTGATATATCGCGGATTACTTCGCGGTCCCACGAGCCGTCACGACATTTAAAATCCCCGGCGCCCCCGAAATCATCCGAATTCAGATCGTCGCTTCCGGCATACTGCCCGCCATATATCGGTCTAAATGTTCTTTTAACCCGGCGTTTTCGGCAGACTCAAGTCTCGGATCTTTCCTTAGGATTTCGTCCGCGGCGGACGCCGCTTTTCTTAACGTGTCGGCATCCTGATATATATCGCCGATCTTTAATCCCGGCATTCCGCTTTGATTTATGCCGAAGAGATCCCCCGGTCCGCGAAGTCTGAGATCCTCATCCGCTATCTTAAAACCGTCGTTGGTGGAAGAAAGTATCTTAAGGCGCTCCTTCGTTTCCTTCGTATCCGACGACGTCATGAATATACAGTATGACCTGTCTTTGCCCCTCCCGATACGGCCCCTCAGCTGGTGAAGCTGCGCGAGTCCGAATCTTTCGGAATTTTCAATCAGCATGACTGTGGCGTTTTTGACATCGATACCTACTTCTATAACCGTGGTGGAGACCAGTACCTGAATCTCATTTTTTATGAAGGCCTCCATGACAGAGTCTTTTTCCTTAGGCTTCATCTTCCCGTGCAATACGCCCACGTTTACGTCATGCCCGAGTTCCTCCCGAAGAGTCTTCGCGTAATCCGTAACGTTTTCGGCGTCTACGGCCTCGCTTTCCTCTATCATCGGGCATATGCAGTAGCACTGTTTTCCGGCCTTTACCTGCCTTTTTATGAATGAGTACGCCGCCCTTCTGTAATCCGTCCCGACGACGCAGTTTTTAACCGGCAGACGATCCCGCGGAAGCTCGTCCAGAACGGAAATATCCAGATCTCCGTATAAGATCATGGCGAGAGTCCTCGGGATGGGAGTGGCGCTCATCACCAGTATGTGAGGCGTATCCCCTTTTCCCGCGAGCGTCTCGCGCTGTCTCACTCCGAAGCGGTGCTGCTCATCCGTCACGACAAGAGCCAGATTTTTAAATTCGACCTTTTCCTGTATGAGCGCGTGCGTGCCGATGACTATGTCCGCCTCGCCGCGGCTGACGCGTCCGTAAGATGCGCGCTTTTCCTTAAGTGTGAGAGAACCCGTCAAAAGCTCGACCCTTATGTCGGGAAGCGCCTTTTTAAGCATGGTAACAACGGTATTGTAATGCTGCCTCGCGAGTACCTCGGTCGGCGCCATGAACGCTCCCTGATAACCGTTAAGACAGGTGAGAACAAGCGCCAGAACCGCTATGACCGTTTTCCCCGAACCGACGTCGCCCTGTATGAGCCTGGTCATCACGCGCCCGCTTCTCATATCCGAGCTTATCTCGCCCCAAACCCTCTCCTGTGCGCCGGTAAGCTTAAAAGGAAGACTCTTTATAAGATCCGCGACGCCGCCCGCATCTTTAAACACAAACCCGCTAGTAAGACTTTCCGAGTCGCTTTTAAGCTTGCGAATCGCAAGCGTGAATGTGAGAAACTCGTCAAATACCAGCCGCTCTCTCGCGATATAAAGAGAATTCTTATCGTCCGGGAAATGTATCTGTTTCAGCGCGTAATTATACTCCGCGAGATGATATCCGATCCGTATCCTTTGCGGAAGCAGGTCTTTTTTAAGATCGAGATATTGCAGGGCGTTTTTTACGCTTTTTGCGACGACATTGCCCGAAAGTCCCGCGGTAAGCGGATAGACAGGAAGCAGTTTATCTTCCACCTGCGCATAAGATGAGCTCGGGAAAAATATCCTGGGCTGCTCCATCCTTAAAGAGCCTCGCCTTTTGGCCACCCGTCCGCGAAGCGTCACCACCGTGCCGCTTTGAAGTTTGCCCTGTATATACGGAAGTCTGAACCATACCGCTTTAAGCTCGCCCGTGATGTCCCTGATGTAGGCGGTGGTCACGGTCATGTTGTTATAGCGCGATGTCTTCGGCGCGGAACAGACGGCGCCCGTAACCGCGCAGAGCATACCCTCCTTGGCGTCGCTTACGCAGACGGGTTTTTCATATACATCGTATCTTTTCGGATAGAGCCTTATCAGGTCTCCGACAGTAAAAACCCCGAGCTTATTAAATAACGCCTCGGTTTTTTCTCCTATTCCCTTCAGTTCGCCGACTGATGAACTCTCATCGATCATGTGGCCGTCATTCCACCGCTATCACATAATAATAGACGGGCTGTCCGCCGTATTGCACGTCAACGTCCTTATCGGGATAAAGTCTTTCGGCCTCACGGGCGACCGCTTCGGCTTTCTCTTTTGAGACATCCTCGCCGTAGTATATGCTTATAAGCTCGGACTCTTTGTCGCACATGCTCTTTATCACTTCGACGGCGACCTTCTCGGGATCGTCTCCCACAGCCGATATGCCGTCACCGCAAAGTCCCATGATATCGCCCTCGCGGATGGCCTTCCCGCCGATCGAAGTATCCCGCACCGCGTAAGTGACCTCGGCCGTGCGCACGCGCGTAATGCTCTCTTTCATGGCCGCCTCGTTATCCGCGGCGCAAAGATCGGGAGTAAAACTCATGATGGCGGTGATTCCCTCGGGCACACTTCCCGTCGGTATCACGGATACGTCCTTCCCGTCGGTGACGGATGCCGCCTGATTCGCCGTGAGAGTGATATTTTTATTGTTCGGGAATATGAATACGTGAGCCGCGTCCACCGCGTCTATGGCCTTTAGCATATCCTCCGTACTGGGATTCATGGTCTGACCGCCCTCTATCACGTAATCGGCGCCGAGACCTTTAAATATCTCGGTTAATCCGCTGCCGGCGCAGACCGCTATAAAGCCGAAGTCCTTTCTCTGCCGCGGGCCTGAAAGAGGAGCTTCCCGGACAGCGCTTCCCGCGCTTTCCCCTTCGTTTTTCGGGTCGGAGACGTCCGCGTCTTTGTCATTCTTCGCGTTATCCGCCGCTCTTTCTTCCCGCTTAAAGAGGACTTCCCTGTGTTCTTCACGCATGTTGTCGATCTTTATTCTCGAAAGAGAACCGTAGGTAAGGGCCTTTGTCAGAACAAGTCCGGGATCGTTCGTATGCACGTGCACCTTCACGAGATCATCGTCAACCACGCAGACTATGGAATCGCCTATCGACTGAAGATATGATTTGAATCCGTTTTCCGTATCCGCGTCAAATTCATCTTCGGCGTTTATGATAAATTCCGTGCAATATCCGAACCTGATCTCATCGTCATTTGCGTCCGCCGAAAATCCCGCTCTTTTTACGCCTTCCGGGCCCACTTTCCTGTAGTCGATTTCTTTTCCGCAAAAAGCGTCATACGCGCCCCTTAGAAATTCAAGGAGACCCTGACCGCCCGAATCGACCACGCCCGCCTCCTTAAGAACCGGCAGAAGATCCGGAGTCTTCGCCAATGTCTCCTCGGCCTGCTTTATGAGAGCGGGGAATATCTGCTCGAGATCATCCGTCGCGGCCGCCATCTGCGCTCCTTTTTTCGCGACATCGTTCGCGACGGTAAGGATGGTTCCTTCCTTCGGCTTAATAACCGCCTTATAAGCCGTGTCCCTCGCTTTGGCTAGAGCGCTCGATAAAACGGCGGCGTTCACCCTGCTCTTATCTTCGATGGTCTTCGCGAAACCGCGAAAAAGCTGAGATAAGATAACTCCGGAATTGCCTCTCGCGCCGCGAAGAGAGCCGGATGAAACAGCCTTCGCGAGACTTCTCATGGACAATTTGTCAAGTGACTTTACTTCCTTTACGGCGGACATGACAGTCATCGTCATATTCGTGCCGGTATCTCCGTCGGGAACCGGAAACACATTAAGCTCGTTTATGAATTCCTTCTTCGCCTCGAGATTTGCCGCTCCCAAAAGCAGCATTTTCGAAATCATAACGGCGTCTATGGATTTAGTCGCCAAGTCATTAACCTCCTTATATCACGCGTCCGCTCTTTCAGTCGATCACCCTCACGCCCTCGATGTAAATGTTGATCTTATCCACCTTCATTCCGGTGAACTCCTCAACCCTGTATTTTACATTATGAGCGAGATTGTCGCAGACGGTAGCTATGCTGACGCCGTAAGAAACGATGACGTGAAAATACAGACGGATGCGATTGTCCTCGGAAATCAAAACCCTGATACCGTGAGTTAAGCTGTCTTTTTTAAGAAGCTTTACTATGCCGTCTTTCATGCTCACGGCCGCCATGCCGACTATGCCGGCGCACTCCACGGCGACGGTCCCGGCGTACTTGGCGATCACTTCCGGATCCACCGTGATACGGCCGTAATCGGTGTCAATTATGCCTTCCATAGAACTTCCCTCCCAATATTCCAAAAGCATCGCGGACCGTTGGCTGCCGCAAAACTTAAGTATTATATCTTTTTTTGTCGCCGTTTACAACAACCGTCCCCGTTACCTTACCACTCTGGCACCCGCTCCGCCCATTATTTTCTCCACTTCTTTCCTGCTTGCCATGGTCGTATCTCCGGGCGTGGTCATCGCGAGCGCACCGTGAGCCGCGCCGTAATTTACGGCCTTCTCTGCGTCGCCCGTCGTCATAAGTCCGTAGATGAGGCCCGAGGCGAAAGAGTCGCCGCCGCCGACGCGATCGAGTATCTCCAGATCTTTGTAATCTTTCGCCTTGTAAATCCGACCGTCCGCCCAGCAAAGCGCACTCCAGTCGTTTACCGTAGCCGTCTTCACCTCGCGAAGCGTGGTGGCCACAACCTTGAAATTCGGATAGACCTTCGCGGCGTCATTTATCATCTTCTTATATCCGTCGATGTTTAAGTTTTGAAGGTTCTCGTCATTTCCCTCTATCTCAAATCCGAGGCAGGCCGTGAAATCCTCCTCATTTCCTATCATGACGTCCACATAACGAGCGATCTCTTTATTTACCTCACGAGCCTTATTTAAGCCTCCTATCGCGCTCCACATGGACGGCCGGTAGTTTAAGTCATAGGAGACGACGGTACCGTATTTTTTTGCGGTCTTTATGGCCGCAAGCACCGTCTCGCATGACTGCTCCGATAAGGCCGCGTATATGCCGCCGGTATGAAGCCATCTGACGCCCAGTTCCCCGAATATGTGATCGAAATCAAAATCCTTTGGCGTCGCCTTGGAAATCGCGGTGTTCGCCCTGTCGGAGCAGCCGACCGCTCCGCGGATGCCGAAGCCCCTTTCTGTGAAATTCAGACCGTTGCGGCAAATCCTTCCGATACCGTCGGTCGGCATCCATTTGATAAGAGACGTATCCACGCCGCCCTGAAGGATGAAATCCTCCATCAGCATCCCTATCTCGTTATCCGCGAAAGCCGTTATGACCGCCGTTTTCATGCCGAAACATTTTCTTAAACCGCGGATGACATTGTACTCTCCCCCGCCTTCCCACGCCCTGAAACTGCGGGCGGTTCGAATCCTTCCCTCTCCGGGATCAAGCCGCAGCATAACCTCTCCCAATGAAACCGCGTCAAACGCGCACTCGCTTTCAGGCCTTAAATTCAGATCTGCCATTTCTTCCTCCTTATCCGCGAATCTCCTTAACCAGCGCGACGGCCTCCGCCGTCATATCCTTTATCCTGTCAAATTCACCCGCCGCGATCATGTCGCTCTTAACCATCCAGCTTCCGCCGCAGGCGATGACTTTTTTAAATCCGAGGTAATCTTTAAGATTCGAGGCGTTCACTCCTCCCGTCGGGAGAAACTTAAGCTGTGTATACGGGGCGGCGAGCGCCTTAAGCGTGGATACTCCCCCGAATTGCTGCGCGGGGAAGAATTTCACCACCTTAAGATCCCTCTTCACCGCCTGAGCAAGCTCGGAGGGAGTAACGCACCCCGGAAATACCGGTATTTCTTTTGAAAGGCAGTAATCCACAAGCTCCCCGTCAAAACCGGGACTTACTATAAACTTCGCGCCCGCCGCCACCGCGCGATCCGCCTGATCTGTCGTAAGCACCGTGCCGGCGCCTATAAGCATATCGGGAAATTCGCTCGCCATGAGTCGTATCGACTCCTCCGCCGCCTCCGTGCGAAACGTGACTTCCGCGCAGCTAAGTCCGCCTTCGCATAATGCCTTCGCGAGCGAAGATGCGTCCTTCGCGTCATTTAAAACCACTACGGGCACCACACCGAGTTTTTCTATTCTTTCCGATAATTCATCCATACTTAAATTTCCCATACTCTCCTCTTTTCCGACGCGCCTTAGCGCGCCATTACGATTAACCTCGAAAGTTTTCCTCCCTGTGCCTTACCGTGCCGATATTTTCCCCGTACCCGACCGTGCCGATATTTGCCTGTACCTGACCGCGCCTGTATTTTAAAACGCGATGTAAACATATACTGCCCCATATCAAATGTCAAGGGCTAAAAATCGAGGGGAAATCTACCGTTTCTCCTGTTTTGCGGACGGTTTTATCATCGCTTCCTTCCGTTTTACCTGTAATGTTTTATAACAAGCTGCACTTTTTTGTTTCCGCCGTACTCGTTTATCTGCGGACGGTAGGCAAGCGTAAGCCGCACATCCGCGTCGGTCGCGTACCTTCCGAAGAGTTTCTTTACAGCCTCTGAGCCGTATTTCTCACCGATGTAATTAAGCAGTTTTTCCCCGTCATTAAAGTACAGGGCTTCCATCAGAGCGCCGCTTGGCGTTCGTATCGTAAGCTTTAAGGTATCGCGGTTTTTTCCGATAAGATACGCTTTTTCTGTCTTTACGTCCCTTACGGCGAATAGCGGCTCCTCATTGTCCTTGCCGTAAGGCTCCAAAAGGGAGAGGGAGTCCACCAGATCCAAAGTCAGATACGCCGGGTCAAGTTCCATGTCTATGCGGACTTTTTCTCGCATGTCTGCTTTTGAAAGCGCCGCGTTTTCGTTTAGGCGTCTTCTAAGCTCATCTATGCTCCCGCGCGGAAGCGAAAATCCCGCCGCCTGCGCGTGCCCTCCGAATTTCGTAAAAAGATCCCCGCACCCTGTAAGCTCGTTAAACATATGATATCCGTCCACTGAGCGGGCGGAGCCTTTCGCCTCGTCCCCGCTGTCCGTGATGATGACGGCGGGCCTGTGATATCGCTCACGCACCCTTCCCGCGACTATGCCGGCCACGCTCTCATGACAGTCGGGAAGATAAACAACAAGAACCTTATCATTTATAAGAGACGAGTTTTCTATCTGACCCGCGGCCTGTGTCGCGGCCTTTTCAGTCATCCCTTTTCTTAAGTCGTTCAGTTCCTTAAGCCTTTCGGCAAGGCGCCCGGCCTCTTCTTTCGTATCGGCGCAAAGAAGATTAAAGGCAAGCTTTGCCGAGTCCAGCCTTCCCGCGGCGTTTATGCACGGCCCTATGATAAATCCCAGATGATAAGTCGAAAGACGGCTCCTTACTATGCCCGTGATGTCCATCAGCGCGGACAGTCCCAAATTGCGCGTGTTTTTAAGACTGTTTATGCCTGTCTTTACGAAAACGCGGTTCTCACCGGTAATGCTCATCACGTCTCCCACGGTGGCTATGGCGACATTTTCGATAAGATGGCCAATCTCGCCAAAATCACGTCCCGAAAGACGCCACAGCTCCTCCGTAAGTTTATAAGCGACTCCGGCCCCGCAAAGTTCTCTAAAAGGATACTTACTTTGCGGGAGCTTCGGGTCGATAACCGCGTCCGCGGGAGGGAGAATGTAACGCGGCTTCTCATCACTTTTCGTCTCTTTAATAAACGGCGGTTCATGATGATCCGTTACCACGACCGTCATGTGAAGACTCTTCGCGTATCTGATTTCATCGGCGGCCGCGATCCCGTTATCGCATGTAAGGATGGTATCGGCTCCGTCCTCGTAAGCCGCGTCTAGAAGTCGCCTGTTAAGTCCGTAGCCGTCCGAGGCACGATCCGGTATGTCGACGTCCGCCCTTCCTCCGAGCCCTTTAATACCGCGAAGCAGTATGTAAGACGCGTTCACCCCGTCGATATCATAGTCGCCGATGATACGTATCTTCTTTTTGCTCTTTATCTTATCCGTCAGAATGCGCGCGGCTTTATCCATGTCGGGAAGCAGGCTTGCCGGTAAGAGATCTTTCACGTCGGGATTTAGATATTTTTCTATCGCCTCATCGCCTGTTACGCCTCTGTTTCGGATAAGTCTCGCCAAAACGGGACTTATGTTAAATTTTGACGCGATGTCCGTAAAAGGCGCTCCCCTGTTAATGACAGTCCAGTTTTCCATGCCGCCTCCTTTTAAAAAAAGTTGAAAACGTATTTTGTTTAGTATAAGATGTTTAAGGTTTCACGGCAATAAAAACCGCGAGGACACAGAAGCGAAATCACCGGAGGATTACCGATTATGAGACATCTTATGAGTCCGCTTGATTTTAACGTGAAGGAGCTTGACGATCTTCTTGATCTGGCGGAGGATATCAGGGCCAATCCCGAAAAATACTCTCACGCCTGCGAAGGCAAGAAGCTCGCGACCTTATTTTTCGAACCAAGCACCAGAACGAGATTAAGCCACGAGGCCGCGATGTTAAATCTGGGCGGCAGCGTCCTCGGATTTTCTTCCGCCGAATGCAGCTCCGCCGCGAAGGGCGAGACAGTCTCGGACACGGTGCGGATGGTATCCTGTTACGCGGATATCATAGCCATGAGGCACCCCAAGGAGGGCGCTCCCATGGTGGCCGCCCGCCACTCGAAAGTGCCCATCATAAACGCCGGGGACGGAGGTCATCAGCATCCCACTCAGACGCTTACCGATCTTTTGACCATACGCTCTCTTACCGGAAGACTCGAAAATCTGACCATCGGCCTTTGCGGGGACTTAAAATTCGGCCGCACCGTCCATTCCCTTATCCACGCTCTTGTACGATATCCCGATATCCGCTTCGTACTTATCTCTCCCGAAGAACTTAAGCTTCCCGATTACATACGCGAGGACGTACTTCAAAAAGAAAACGTGACGTATAAAGAGGTCGAGCGGCTGGAGGACGCGCTGCCCGAACTTGATATCCTCTACATGACCAGAGTGCAAAAGGAGCGATTCTTTAACGAAGACGACTATGTCCGCATGAAGGATTTTTACATACTTGACGCCGAAAAGATGAAACTCGCGCCCGAACACATGCTGGTGCTTCACCCGCTTCCGAGGGTAAACGAGATCGCCGTGGAAGTCGACGACGATCCGAGAGCCGCGTATTTTCGGCAGGCGCAGTACGGAGTATACGTGCGAATGGCTCTCATACTCACACTGCTGGATATTAAAGTCGAATAGAAAGGTGTCTCATGGAAAAAAATTCTCTTAATATCAGCACTCTGAAGGAAGGTGTCGTACTTGATCATATAAAGGCCGGGAAAAGCATGGAAATCTACAAAGACCTCGGCCTTGACAGGCTGGATTGCTGCGTCGCGATCATAAAAAACGTATCCAGCACCAAGATGGGAAAGAAGGACATCATCAAGATAGAGTGCCCCGTCGATGTGATAGACCTTGACATACTGGGCTTTATCGACCACAACATCACGGTAAATATCATCCGTGACGAAAAGATCATCGAGAAAAGGGCCCTTAAGCTTCCAGAGAGGATCACAAACGTCATAAAATGCAAAAATCCCAGATGCATCACTTCATCCGAGCCGCAGCTTGATCACGTGTTCGCTCTCACAAATCCCGAGAAAGCCGAATACCGCTGCGTATACTGCGAGGAAAAATACTGCAAGTAATAAAAATTCGGATAAAAATCAAAGCGGGACGGTAAGCCGGGTTATGTCGTTGAGCGGTCATCTATCTTGACCTTTCGTTGCCGAAAGGCTCGTAACGCGACCTACCTAAACGTGACGGGCCGCCACATATGTTTTTTTCGGTCTTGCTTCGGATGGGGTTTACATGTGCCCTCTCCGTCGCCGGAGAGGCGGTAGTCTCTTAAGCTGCCTTTCCACCCTTACCTGAAGCCTTAAAACTTAAGGCCTCAGGCGGTTTATTTCTGTTGCACCTGCCTTGGAGTCGCCTCCACCGGACGTTATCCGGCATCCTGCCCTGTGAAGCCCGGACTTTCCTCGGCCGCCGCGCCCCAACGCGCGACGGACGCGACCGCCTGTCCCACTTTGATATTTACCTACTCATCTTCAGACAAATCCTTCCCGTCCGCGGCGCGGGTGGCAAGCTCATCGCACCTTTCGTTTTGCGGATGTCCGTCGTGGCCCTTAACCCATATAAAAGTAACATTATGCGGCTCTTTCGCGGCGAGAAGCCTTTTCCAAAGATCCACGTTTTTCACATCGGAGTTTTTTCCTCTCTTCCAACCTCTTTTTACCCATCCGTCTATCCATTTTAAGTTAAACGCGTCCACCAGATATTTGGAATCGGAATAAAGATTAACGTCGCAGGGACGGTTAAGAGCCGAAAGACCTGCGATGGCCGCCATGAGCTCCATGCGGTTATTGGTGGTTTTTTTGTACCCGCGCGAAAGCTCCTTTCTGTGAAGTCTGCCCAAAGAGTCCTCGTATTCCATCACCACGCCGTAGCCTCCCGGGCCGTTTGGATTTCCTCTTGCCGCGCCGTCGGTATATATGTCCACAGTCATGTCAGATTTCCCGTTCAATCATCCGCGTCTCTCACGCATTTTTAATTTCCGTTCACAGCATCTCAATCATCTCGCCCGCGTCTTTTAATACGAGATCGGGCTTATCTTTCGAAGCGGCAAGAATCTCACTTGTCGTCTCACCGCTCATTACCAATATCGTAAGTACGCCCGCGTTTAACCCGCTTTTTATGTCCGTATATATGCGATCCCCGATGACGGCTGTCTCATCCTCACTGCAGCCGTATTTTTCCATCGCGAGCCGCAGCATGAGAGGCGACGGTTTTCCTATCACGACGGGACGCTTGCCGGTGGCGTTATATATCATGTCGCATACGCTTCCGCAGTCGGGTACGCTTCCGAACTGGGTGGGACAGACATAATCAGGGTTTGTCGCTATATAAGGGATGTCGGGACGCGCGGATAATATCCTGCAGACATCCTCCAGTTTCCTAAACGTAAGCTCCGTGTCAAATCCCATCACGACGCAGTCCGTCTTTTCGATGTCGCCCGTTACCTCAAAACCGTTCGCCGAAAGCTCCCTCTTAAGCGATTCGGTCCCGCAGACATAAAGCCGCGTCGTAAATTTCGGGCGTTCCTTCACGTCGGACGCGCAGGCTTCGGGAGCGCTTCGTATACCGTCCTCTTTCCTCGCTTCAGATCCGAATCTCTTTTTCAGGTAATAAGCCGTCGCCTGCGAGGAGGTGAGGAAATCTTCTTCCGTCGCTTTAATGCCTATCCTTTCCAGCTTTCTTACGTAGTCGGCGACGCTTTTTGAGGAATTGTTGGTGACAAAAAGATATCGCTTCCCCTTATCGCGGATGGCCTTAAGCAGACGAAGCGTAAAATCATATAATTTATCGCCCAGATAAATGGTGCCGTCCATGTCGAAAAGAAAAAGTCTGTATTTTTTAAGCATACGCTAGTCCTCGACGGCAAAGGCCACATTATCGATTTTGCAGAGGCTGCCCGTGTCTATCTGTATCTGACGCTCGATAATAAGGTACATGCCCACATGTCCCTCGCATTTACTCTTCGGCTCTATCATCTGATATGTGAACGGCTCCGTTATCACATTGTTGATCTCACTTATGATGTGATTTGTCTTATACATGTCGTCGATTTCAATGTAAATGACCGTCGTCGAATTTCTCTTATGCCCGATCTTGGCGAATACCTTTATCGCTATCATGAAAAGAAGGGTTCCGACCACCGCGCCCGGATAAAAGCCGTAGCCGATGGCCACGCCTATCGCGCCTGTCGCCCATATGCCGGCTGCCGTGGTAAGGCCCGTGAGTATATTGTTGTTTTTAAGGATTATCATGCCGGCTCCCAGAAAGCCTATGCCGGATATGACCTGAGCCGGGATACGGAAAACGTCCCCGCTGTGGCCCAGTACGTCGGCCACATACATGCTGGTCATGGACGTCATAGCGGCGCCCAGACACACCAGTATATGCGTGCGCATACCCGCGGCTCTGCCGTGGCGCGCTCTCTCGCTTCCTATGAATCCTCCGACGAGGACCGCAACAAGCGATCTGAAAATCACAGGCAGCCACTCCGTCAAAAACTTATCCCAAACCGCGGCCATTTATCCATCCTCCCGATTTTAAAATTTTCACTCGCGGCGACCCTTAAGCCATCCCAAAGTCAAAGATAATAAAGGCCCTCTCCGCGTACCGGCCTATGATATCATCTTTTTTTCCGTATGTCATCAAAGTAAAACGAACCCGAACCGATTTTCGGCCGCCGGTTACTTTTCGGATTGCTTGGACGAAATTTTGACCTTGCGTACTTTGTAAAAGAGTGTTATGCTAAGCGCGTTTCGGGGACGTGTCCGAGAAAAATAAAATATTTAACCGTGAGATTAGGAGTAAGGTTTTATGTGAAGCGATTTGCTTCGCGTAAGTTGCCTTGCTCTTTTTTAATCTCCTCATTTAAAATCGCGATTAAGACACGGCTTTAAACTTCTGCCCCGGATTTTAAGGACGTCATTGTTTGGATTTTAAACCTCTTAATCGCGGCTAAAGGAAGATCGTTATGAAAAATGTGATTATTATCGGCGGAGGAGTGACGGGATGCGCCATCGCGCGGGAACTTTCAAGGTATGACGCGCACATCACTCTTATCGAGCGGGAAGAGGACGTCTGCTGCGGCACATCCAAGGCAAACAGCGCGATCGTGCACGCGGGTTTTGACGCCGAGCCGGGTTCGCTTAAGGCCCGGTTTAACCTTAGAGGAAATGAGATGATGGATGATCTGGCGCGCGTTCTTGACATCCCCTTTATCCGAAACGGATCGCTTGTCCTCTGCGCGAAAGGTCAGGATGAAACCGTACTTAACGAACTCTTAAAAAGAGGCGAGGCAAATAACGTAAAGGGACTTCGAATCATCGGCCGAGATGAACTTATCCAAATGGAGCCGAACGCCGCGGATGACGCGATCGCCGCACTTTACGCCCCCACGGGCGGCATTATCTGTCCGTTCAGGCTTACGATATCTCTCGCGGAAAACGCCTTCTTAAACGGCGTGGATTTTATTTTCAATACCGAAGTTACGGACATAAAAAAATGTGACGGCGGATATGAGCTGACTGTTTTTGACAGGGAAAAGAGCGCTTACGGGAAAATGACGGCCGGGATCGTGGTAAACGCCGCCGGAGTCGCGGCCGATGAACTGAATAATAAAGTAAGCGAAAGGAAACTTCACATCACCGCCAGAAAAGGCGAATACATGCTCCTTGACAAGGACGCAGGCGGATACGTAAGACACACTGTTTTCAGCCTTCCCACAAAGATGGGAAAAGGCGTCCTCGTATCTCCCACCGTGCACGGAAACCTGATAGTGGGCCCCACGGCTCTTGACACACCCGATAAAGAGTCTTTAAACACCACGTCGCGGGGATTGGAGGAAATAGCGTCCGCGTCGGCGATAACCGTTAAAAACATACCGCTAAAGAGCGTCATTACCTCGTTCGCGGGATTAAGGGCGCATGAGGAAGGCGACGATTTCATAATAGGAGAAGCGCCCGACGCGAAAGGGTTTATAAACGCCGCCGGCATAGAATCCCCCGGACTTACGAGCGCGCCCGCCATCGGCGAGCACGTGGCGCGTCTTATAAGGGATATCTTAAATCTGCGTGAAAAATCCGATTTTATTTCCACGGGGAAAGACATATCGCACGCGGCAGACCTTTCGTATGACAAGCGCGAGAAACTTATCCGCGAAAATCCCGCTTACGGCAATATCATCTGCAGGTGCGAGGGCATATCGGAAGGCGAGATCACAGAAGCCATCCGAAGAAAGCCGGGTGCGAAGTCTCTTGACGGCGTAAAGCGACGCACAAGAGCCGGTATGGGGCGCTGCCAGGCGGGCTTTTGCACACCAAAAGTGCTTGCGATACTTAAAAGGGAAACAGGGCGCGATATAAAAAACCTGACGAAAAGCGGCATCGGAAGCGAGCTTATCGTCGGCGACATAAAAAATATCCGATAGGGAAGGTGACGGATTTTGCGAATCGCGATGAATAAATCAACTGATTACGACCTCGTTATCATAGGCGCGGGCCCCGCGGGTCTCGCGGCGGCTATAGCCGCGAAAGACAGCGGCGTTAACAGGATACTCGTCATCGAAAGGGACAGGGAACCCGGCGGGATTCTTAACCAATGCATACACACCGGCTTCGGTCTTCATACCTTCGGTGAGGAGCTTACGGGCCCGGAGTACGCGGCGCGTTACATTAGGGAAGTCGCAGAGCGCGATATCGAGTGCAGATACGACACGATGGTTACCGACATTACGCGTGAAAAGACTGTCACCGCCGTAAGCGCACGCCACGGCCTTACGAGGATAAATGCCGGGGCCGTAATCCTCGCCATGGGCTGCAGGGAAAGGGCGAGAGGCTCTCTTAATATCCCGGGTTTTCGCCCCGCGGGTATATATACGGCGGGATGCGCCCAAAGGCTTGTAAATAAGGAAGGCGTGATGCCGGGCAAAGAAGTCGTAATCTTAGGTTCGGGCGATATAGGTCTTATCATGGCAAGGCGCATGACGCTTGAGGGCGCGCACGTGAAGCTCGTCGCCGAACTTCTCCCCTACTCCGGGGGACTTAAGCGAAATATCGTTCAGTGTCTGGATGATTTTGACATTCCTTTAAAGCTCTCGCATACCGTGGTGGATATCGAGGGAAAGGACAGAGTAAGCGCCGTCACGATAGCTCAGGTGGGTCCCGACAGAAAGCCCGTCCCCGGCACGCGCGTACGATATGAGTGCGATACTCTCCTGCTCTCCTGCGGACTCATCCCCGAAAACGAACTCAGTAAAAGCGCGGGCGTGGGACTGGATACCGTGACCGGCGGTCCCATAGTCGGTGACAATCTCGAGACCGACGTAGACGGGATCTTCGCCTGCGGCAACGTCCTGCATGTACATGACCTTGTGGATTATGTGTCGCGCGAGGCGTATCTCGCGGGAAAGAACGCCGCCGCATATCTTAAGCGGGGCGGTTATGAAGGCGCGAAAAAAGTAGCCGTCGAGGCCGGAAGCGGCGTTCGTTATACGGTGCCCCGCTTTATTCGGCCCTCTTTTATGGACGATAAACTTACAGTTCGTTTCCGCGTGGATAATGTTTATAAAGGAAAAAGCATAGTCACATATCTTAACGGGACTCCCCTTCACAGAAAGAGGCGGCCAGTGATGGCTCCGGGAGAAATGGAAGAAGTCGTCCTTAAAAAGACAGAGCTTAACGAGTATCCGAATCTCTCCTCGATTTTAATCCGACTCGAGGACGGGTAGACAGAAAATCATTATGCCCGCCCGTACGCAGTCACGGCGCGGCTCGAGGGTTCGCAGGACACTTCCCCGAAGCCTTTCCCCGCCGGTGTGCAATTATGGAGCGGATCGGGGATTGCTACCCTGATAACCTGATATATGCTTTGCGCGGGAAACGTCCGTACCCTACGACAGCGAAACACGGGTATAAAAAAGAAGCGGTGTGAAATATTCGTCGTGCCCGTGCGCAATCATGACTCGGATCGGGGGTTACCTGCCCTGATATCATGACATATGCTTTGCGCGGGAAACGTCCGGGCCTTACGACCGCGAAACACGGGTATGAAAAAGAAGCGGCGTGAAATATCTCCGTCGTAAATGAAGTGGCGTGAAATATTCGTCGTGAAAGGAGTATAATGATAAAAAGAGAGCTTACCTGTATCGGCTGTCCTTTGGGGTGCCCTATAACGGTCACATATGAAAACATCGATTCCGAAAACGGTCTGTCCCCGTCTGAACCGTGCGGTGCGGATCCGATTTCAAATCAGCCGCCCTTATCCCGGGAGGATAATAAGGCCGCCGTGCCGATAAACCACACCGGGCGCGTCAAAATCATCGACATAACGGGTTACACCTGCCCGCGCGGAAAGGCCTACGCCGAAAAGGAAGTGACCGACCCCAGAAGAACAGTCACCACCTCCGTGAAAGTAACGGGCGGGATTTATCCCGTGGTCAATGTGAAAACGTCCGCGGATATACCGAAAACCGAAATCTTCGCGTGCGTGAATGCCTTAAGGGATGTGACTGTCGCGGCGCCCGTCAAAATAGGCGATACGGTGCTTAAAAATGTCGCGGGCACCGGGATCGATGTCATCTGCGCGGGGAACGTACAGGTAAGGTAACAGTCTTGTGAGATGTGATGAGGTGAGACGTGATGAGACGTCTTGAGAGAAAATGATGCTGTCAGACGATTCTGCGTACCGTAACATCAGGAAAGGAAATATCCTACACGTATGCGGACGTAAGGCAGAAAAAGGCAGGTTGCGGAAATGAAGAAAGAATTTTTGGAAGCTCTTGAGGCAAGCCCCGTCATCGCCGCAGTGAAAGATGACGAAGGGCTTAATAAAAGCGCGAAGTGCGAAAGCGGCATTGTCTTCATCCTGTACGGCGACGTGCTCACCATCCCCGATATAGTCGCTTCCGTCAGAAAACGCGGCAAAATAGCCATGGTGCACGCGGATCTCATAAACGGTCTGGCCTCAAAAGAGGTAGCGGTGGATTTTCTTAAAAAATACACACTCGCAAGCGGGATAATCACCACTCATCCCGGCCTTATAAAGCGTGCGCGTGAGCTTGACCTTAATACTGTGCTGCGGCTTTTTCTCATCGACTCCATGGCTTATGAAAACATAGATAAGCAGATAAGCGCCGCAAAGCCCGACGTCATAGAGGTGATGCCGGCTCCCATGCCGAGGATAGTATCGAAAGTCTGCGCCGTCTCTCCGATCCCTGTCATAGCTGGAGGTCTTATCTCTAATAAAGAAGACGTCGTGTCGCTGCTAAACGCCGGCGTCATAAGCGTATCCACCACGAATCCCGCCGTCTGGGCCGAGTAAACCCTGACGCCTTATTTCCAGTCCGGGAATGTAAGCTCAGATCTTCCTTCTCTTGTCATAAGCTCCCGCACGGCCTCGCCCGGATTTTTCCCGTCAAAAAGAACAGCGTTTATCTGCTCCACTATCGGCATGGAAACATCATATTTGTGTGACAGTTTAAGGGCCGCTTTCGCCGTATGGACGCCCTCCACCACCATATTCACCTCACGAAGGGCTTCTTTCAGGGATTTTCCCTGTCCGATCAGATAACCCGCCCTGCGGTTTCTGCTGTGGCGGCTGGCGCAGGTCACGATGAGATCTCCCATGCCGGTAAGACCCGCGAAGCTCTCGATATTTCCGCCCATTTTCACGCCGAGCCTTGATATCTCGGCCATGCCTCTTGTTATGAGAGCGGCTTTCGTATTGTCTCCGAAGCCCAGTCCGTCGGCTACTCCCGCAGCGAGCGCGATTACATTTTTAAGAGCCCCGCCTATCTCCATGCCGAGAATATCCGAGCTTATGTATACGCGAAACACATCGCTCATAAACAGGTTTTGAAGGTAAGTGGCGGTTTCTTTTGTCTTCGCGCCGATAACGCAGGTGGTGGGAAGGGCCCTTGCCACTTCCTCCGCGTGACTTGGCCCCGATAAAACCGCTATGTCCGCGCGGGGAAGTTCCCAGTTAAGCTGTCCGGAGACGGTTAAAAGAGTGGACTCTTCTATGCCCTTCGCGACGCTTACGATCTTTTCCCCGTCATTTATAAGCCCCGAAATCCTTTTGGCCACATCCCTTACGGCGACCGAGGGCACGGCAAGCACGAGAATGTCTTTACCCTTCGTCGCCTCTTTTATGTCACCCGTAAATGAAATGTCATCCGGCAGGATAACCCCCGGGAGTTTTGACTTGTTTTCACGTTCTTTTTTTAGAACGGAAGCCTCGTCAGGGTTATGCGACCACAGCGTCACATTATGCCCGTTATTACTCATAAGGAAAGCTAAGGCAGTGCCGAAGCTTCCCGAACCCAATATCCCGACTTTTGCCATCTTATCACCCGCTAATTTTCTTTCGTATCAGGATTATCGCGCTTTGCGCCCGGCTTGTCCTTTTTAAAATACTTTGTAAGGTCGGTCTTACTTTCCGTGCCGGATATGAGCCGCTTTATATTCGTCCTGTGTCTTATAAACGCCAGAATCGTAAGAAAAATGATAATGGCGTAAAACTCATACAGCGGCCCTCCTTTTAGGCTGAGGCCGCCCATCTGCCCGTATACGATTACCTCGACCGCAAATACCAGCATCATGGCCAAAGAGCCGAGGGATACGTACTTCGTGGTAAGAAGCAGCACGACAAATACCGCGAGCGCTATAAGAAACATGACGGGATTTAACGCGAGCATGAGACCCGCGCCCGCCGCGATACCCTTGCCGCCGCGAAATTTGAGATAAAAGGGGAAGTTATGTCCCAGTATGACGCCGAGACCCGCGTAACCGACAAGAAGCAGGCGTATCGGAGAATCGGCGTAGATAAGGCGTACGATGACGGCCGCGAGAACACATTTAAAGACATCGCCCAGCAGAGTCAGGATCCCGGCTTTTACGCCCATCGTGCGCAGAGCGTTCGTCGTGCCCGCGTTTTTGCTCCCAAGCTCGCGGATGTCGACATTTTTCGATCTGCCGTAGATGTATCCCGTCTGAAACAGTCCGAAAGCGTAGCCTATAAGCAGGCATATCACTCTTTGCATATCGACTCCTTACCCGAAATGCCGCCTGCCCCGCGCGTAAGATCCGGGGCAATAAAGCCTATTCTTCCTTTTCACCGCGCTCACGGATAATAAACCTAAGCGGAGTGCCTGAAAACCCGAACGCTTCCCTGAGCTTATTTTCCAGATATCTCACATATGAAAAATGCATAAGCTTCTTATCGTTAACGAAGATGACGAATGTCGGAGGCTTTACGGCCGCTTCCGTGATGTAATATATCTTAAGTCTCCTTCCCCTGTCCGAGGGGGGCTGTGAAAGCATGACGGCCTCTGTCAGGATCTCATTTAAGACTCCGGTCTTTACGCGAAGAGCGCGATTTGCGACCACGGTGTCTATCATGTCGTATAACTTAAAAAGGCGCTGCCCCGTTACCGCGGATACGAATACCACTTTGGCGTAATTCATAAAGGGAAGCTTTACCCGGATATCGTTTTCAAACTTCGCGGCGGTAGCGGCGTCTTTTTCGACGGCGTCCCATTTATTTACGACTATGACAGATCCTTTTCCCCGGTCGTGCGCTATGCCCGCTATCTTCGCGTCCTGATCCGTGACGCCCTCTTTCGCGTCGATCACAAGAAGCGCCACATCGGAGCGCTCTATGGCCGCGACGGATCTTATGATACTGTACTTTTCAAGATCTTCTCTGACCCTGCTCTTTCTTCGAAGTCCCGCCGTATCAGTAAGCACGTATTCTTGCCCGTTGTGACGGACGGAAGTGTCGACGGCGTCTCTTGTCGTGCCCGCGATATCGGACACTATCACTCTCTCTTCCCCGAGGAGCCTGTTTACTATGGAGGATTTCCCCACATTAGGCTTACCCACTATGGCGATACGCGGCCTGTCATCATCCGCGACCTTTGCGCCTTCCGCGGGCAAATATGACACGGCCTTATCCAGCATGTCTCCGAGTCCCAGCTTTGAGGCGGCGCTCACGGGATAAGGATCGCCGATACCCAGTCTGTAAAACTCATACACGTCGGGCATGAACTTTTCGAAGTTATCCACTTTATTTACCGCGAGCACGACCGGCTTTCCCGAACGGCGCAGCATGTCGGACACGGTCAAATCGCCGTCGACGGGTCCCTGACGAACGTCGGTTAAAAAAATGATGACGTCGGCGGCCGCCACCGCCGCCTCCGCCTGACGCCTCATAAGGCCGAGCATCTCGTCTCCTTTTTCAGACTCGATTCCGCCCGTATCCATGAGCGTAAAGGTGCGGCCCGTCCACTCGACATCCGCGCATATTCTGTCGCGGGTGACTCCCGGCGTTTCCTTCACGATGGATATCGCATCTCCCGCGAGAGCGTTAAATAACGTGGATTTGCCCACATTAGGCCTTCCGACGATAGCCATTACCGCCCCTGCCATACCTGATAAATCTCCCTTAAAAAACCGTAAATCATTAAGCCCTCGCCGCCTACGCCTCTTTTCCGAGTATCGAAAAAAGAAGGCTTTGGCCGCCTGATTCTACAACACGGACCTCTGTTTGTAAAGCTTCGCGCACTTTATCAATCGTCACGTCGTCCAAAAAAATGTTCTCGTCTCTTTTTAACATAACGGAAGGTATCAGTAATTTTTCCCCCAGTTCTTTTCCCTTAAGCTGACTTATGAGATCGCCGCCCGTTATAAGCCCCGCAACCGTCACCTGTTCCCCGAAAAAGTCGTTTCGGATTTTATAAATACGCACATTGACATTCGGGAATTTTCCCCGGGCCTTCTTAACGCAGCCCGCTATACATTCATACGCGGCGTATCCCGTCGCAACGGAAATGTCCATACGCCTTAAGTCTCCCTTTTCGCGGCTTAAGGCTTCATCAAACTCATCGCCCAGAAGCCTTATCATGCCCACGCCGTTTTCAAGCTGAGGATAACCGTCGTAACACTCATCCTCCGGGACAGAACTACCCGCGAGCACATACCATTCATCCGCCGCGTGCGCGAAATGAGTCCCCTTTTTTTCGTAAAGCTCATCCTGCCATTTCTTAACGCGCCTTATCACATCGGCCGCGTCATCGGGCGTGAACGCTTTAAGAGAGAAAAGTCCTTCTCTGTGTCTCGTAAGACCCGCGGGAACCACGGAGACGCTTTTAAGAACGGGGATATATTTCGCGAGATCGGATATGGTTTTATCAAGCGCCTCGCCGTCGTTTATGCCCCTGCAAAGCACTATCTGCCCGTTCATCTCTATTCCGGCCCTGTAAAGACGTTCGGCTTTTTTTAAGGCGTCACCGGCGAAACGGTTGCCCATCATCATGCATCTTAATGCCGGATCCGTGGTGTGAAATGAGATGTTGATCGGAGAAAGGCGGTACTTTATGATTCGGTCGATGTCGTGATCGCTCATATTCGTGAGCGTGACATAATTTCCCATGAGAAACGACAGTCTGGCGTCGTCGTCTTTGAAATACAGACTCTCCCTCATGCCTTTGGGGAGCTGATCGATAAAGCAGAAAATACATCTGTTCGCGCAGGAGCGTGACGGACTCATAAGACCGTTTTCAAAAGTAAGCCCCAGATCCCCGTCAGCGTCCTTTTCGATGTCAAACTCCCGCTTCTTACCGTTTTTCTTTTCCACAAGGAGCGATAGTTTTTCATCCTCGGCGTAATACAGGTAGTCAAATACGTCTTCTATCTTATGCCCGCTTATTTTAAGGAGTTTATCGCCGGGTGCTATGCCAAGCTCCTCGGCTATGCTGCCGCCCGCGACATCGGTTATGACATGCGGAGCCGGTTTGCCGCGCGGCGGAAAGCTTACGGTTTTCAAGAAAATATATCTCCGTTTGTCTTTAGGATATAACTCTTACTTTTATGACGCCTTCTATCCCCTCTATCCCGGATACGACATTTGCGGGGACATCCCCCGGGATATCCAGCATACTGTAAGCATACGAGCCTTTGCTCTTATTTGTCATGTTGTCGATGTTAAGTCCCGCCTTCGCGAGAACCGTCGTGATCTGACCTATCATGTTCGGTACGTTATGATGAAAGACGGTTACCCTCGCGTCTTCTCCCTTATCTCCCATATCGCAGGCGGGGAAATTCACGGAGTTTTTGATATTGCCGTTTTTAAGAAAATTCATGACTTCCTTCGCCGCCATACTCGCGCAGCTCTCCTCCGATTCCTGAGTGGAGGCGCCCAAATGCGGGAGAATGAGGATGTTTTCGGCGGCCGCCACGGTCGGGTTCGGAAAATCCGTGACGTATTTTCTTACCTTCCCGGATAAAAGGGCTTCCTTCATGGCTTCCTCATCCACCAGAATGTCTCTCGCGAAATTTAAGACGATGACGCCGTCTTTCATGGCCGCTATGGCGTCCTTGCTTATCATACCCTTTGTCGAATCCGCGGCGGGCACGTGCACTGTGATGTAATCGCACTCACGGTAAAGATCTTCGACCGTTTTCGCGTGTTTTATGTCTCTCGAGAGCTTCCACGCCGCGTCTACCGAAAGATAAGGATCGTAGCCGTAAACCTTCATTCCGAGGCTGTGAGCGGCGTTCGCGACGCGTATGCCGATGGCTCCCAGTCCTATGACGCCGAGACTTTTCCCCATAAGCTCTGTGCCCGCGAATGCCTTCTTGGCTTTTTCGGCGTCTTTGGCGATATCAGGATCGTCCTTATGCTCCTGTATCCAGCTCATGCCTCCGTAGATGTCGCGCGAAGCGAGAAGAAGACCCGCTATGACAAGCTCTTTCACTCCGTTCGCGTTGGCCCCCGGAGTGTTAAACACCGCGATTCCCTCCTCGGAACATCTGTCCAGGGGGATATTGTTGACGCCCGCTCCCGCTCTCGCGATGACCTTTAGATCCTTTCCGAATTTCATGTCGTGCATGGCCGCGCTGCGCACGAGTATGACATCGGCATTGTCAATGACATCGGTCTTTTCATAATCCGCGTCAAACTCATCCGTTCCGGCTTTCGCTATAGAATTAAGACAGTAATATTTATACATTTTTCCTCTTTTCCGACACGCTTTAACGCGTCATCAGGGGAGTTTGGATATTTGCATCCAAAAATTCCCCTTTCCCCGGCATTTCCGCCTAAATAACGTTTCCGTCTAAATATTTCGGCTCTCGAAGTCTCTCATAAATTCGACCAAAGTCTTTACTCCCTCTGCCGGCATCGCGTTATAAATGCTGGCTCTCATGCCTCCCACACTTCTGTGGCCTTTAAGATTCACAAGACCCGCGTCAGCGGCTTCTTTCACGAATTTCGCGTCAAGATCCGCGTCGCCCGTCACGAAAGGCACATTCATAAGCGATCTGTCCTTCTTTTCCACGGTGCCCTTAAAGAGATGACTTTCATCGAGAAAATCGTAGAGTATCTTCGCCTTCGCGACATTTCGCTTTTGCATTTCGCCTAAGCCGCCCATCGCCTTAAGCCATTTAAACACTTTGCCGCAGATATAAATTCCGTACGCGGGAGGAGTGTTATACAAAGACCCCGCGTCGGCGTGGGTCTTGTATCTTAACATGGTGGGCGTGCTCTCGGGCACATCCTCACGAATGAGATCCTCTCTTATAATCACCACCACCACGCCGGCGGGTCCGATGTTCTTCTGGGCGCCGCCGTAATAAACGGCGTATTTGCTTATATCGGCCGGTTCGGAAAGAAAACAGGATGAAGCGTCCGCCACCAGATCTCTGCCTTTGGTATTGGGGAGCGTCTTATATTTGGTGCCGTAGATGGTATTGTTCTCACAGATATAGACATAATCGGCGTCAGGCGAGACGGGAAGATCCGAACAGTCGGGGATATAGGAAAAAGTGCGATCCTCGGATGAGGCGATCTTATTTGCCCTGCCGTATTTTGAGGCTTCCTGATACGCCTTGCGTGCCCACTGACCCGTCACGATATAATCGGCGACGCCGTTTCTCATAAGATTAAGCGGCACCATGGCAAACTGCAAAGACGCCCCTCCCTGAAGGAACAGCACTTTGTAATTCGGGGGAATATTAAGCAGATCTCTTAAATCGTCCTCCGCCGCCGTGATGATCTCCTCAAAAGCCTTTGACCTGTGACTCATCTCCATCACAGACATGCCCGTGCCGTTATAATCGAGCATCTCTTTCGCCGCTTCCTTCAGAACCTCTTCAGGCAGCACGGCGGGTCCCGCCGAAAAATTATATACTCTGCTCATCTTATTTATCAGTCCTCCTTATCCGACAAATCTTCCTCGCTGAATGCCTCGCTTATGGACGACCCGGGCGCGACCATGGGCCAAACCTTATCGTCTCTGTCTATCTTACAGTCTATGAGTACGGGCTTATTCATCGAAAGAGCCCGTGAAAAAGCCTCCGAAAACTCCTCCTTCGTGTTCGCTCTCATGCCGACGGCGCCCATCGCCTCGGCGATTTTCACGAAATCCACAGAGTCGTCCAAAACCGTGGCGGAATATCTCTTACCGTAGAAAAGATCCTGCCACTGACGCACCATGCCGAGCACGTGATTATTTATAACGACTTCTATGACGGGGATGTTATATCGGGACGCGGTGGCTATCTCGTTCATGTTCATGCGAAGGCAACCGTCACCCGCGATATTTACGACTGTCTTGTCGGGACGGCCGATCTTCGCGCCGATGGCTGCCCCGAGCCCGTAGCCCATCGTCCCCAGGCCTCCCGACGTGATAAGCGTCCGCGGCTTTGTGAACTTATAAAACTGAGCCGCCCACATCTGGTGCTGGCCGACCTCTGTGACGATTACGGCGTCCCCTCCCGTCTGCCTGTAGATCTCCTCCACCGCGAACGGCCCCGTGAGTTTATCCTTACGATAAGTCAGGGGATATTTGTCTTTGTATCCTTCTATCTCTTTCTTCCACTCACTGTGAGAAAGACCCGGCAGCTTCTCATTTAAAAGAGTGAGCGCTTCCTTTAAATCACCGTGTATGCCGGCTGTGGTGAGTACGTTCTTGTCGATCTCGGCGGCGTCCACGTCTATTTGAAGCACTTTGGCCTTCGAAGCGAATTTCCTCGCGTTTCCCGTAACCCTGTCGCTGAATCTGGCTCCCGCGACGATGAGAAGATCGCATCTGCTCACGCCGTAATTGGCGGCCTTCGTGCCGTGCATTCCCAGCATCCCGGCGTAGGAAGGATCCGTGCCGGGGAAGGCTCCTTTCCCCATGAGCGTATCCGTGACGGGAACGTCGGCTATCTTCGCGAACCTGCGAACCTCATCGGCCGCTCCCGAAAGCGACGCGCCGCCTCCCACCAGAAGAAAAGGCTTCTTCGACGCTTCTATCATCTTCACCGCCGTATCGATCTCGGCGGGGTCTATCGCTGGATTCGGCTTTTTATCCTTAGCGGCGTTCGGGTCGGGTTCATACTCGCACGTATCCTCGGTTACATTTTTCGGTATGTCTATAAGCACCGGCCCCGGCCTTCCGGAGCGGGATATCTTAAAAGCCGTTCTAAGCGTCGACGCCAGATGATTTACGTCCTTTACGATGTAATTGTGCTTGGTAATGGGCATCGTGACGCCGGTAATGTCTATTTCCTGAAAACTGTCCTTCCCCAAAAGCGCCACTCCGACGTTGCAGGTGATGGCGACTACGGGTATCGAATCCATGTAAGCCGTGGCGATGCCCGTCACCAGATTCGTCGCGCCCGGGCCGCTGGTCGCGAGACACACCCCCACCTTACCCGTGGCCCTCGCGTATCCGTCGGCGGCGTGGGCCGCTCCCTGCTCGTGCGAGGTCAGTATATGAGTGATCCTGTCGCTGTTCTTATAAAGAGCGTCATATATGTTTAATATGGCTCCTCCCGGATAACCGAACACGGTATCCACACCCTGCTCTTTCAGGCACTCGATGACGACTTGAGCTCCCGTAAGCCTCATGCTTTCTCTCCTTTCGGCGCCCTAAGGATGGCGCCCGAAGCCGCGGATGAAACCATGGAAATGTACCTTTCAAGATAGCCTTGCGGCACCTTTGTCTCTTTCGGCTTAAACGCTCTTTTCCTCCCCACAAACTCATCATCCGATATCAGAAGATCGATCCTGCGATTCGGGATATCGATGCGTATGATATCGCCTTCCTTAACCAATCCTATGGGCCCGCCTACCGCCGCCTCCGGCGAAATATGCCCTATCGAGGCGCCTCTTGACGCGCCGCTGAACCTTCCGTCGGTGATAAGAGCTACCGAAGATCCGAGTCCCATGCCCGCTATGGCGGAGGTGGGATTTAACATCTCTCTCATGCCCGGACCGCCTTTCGGTCCCTCATAGCGAATCACCACCACATCCCCGGCGACGATCTTTCCTCCTTTTATGGCGGCTATCGCGTCTTCCTCAGAGTCAAATACCCTGGCAGGTCCTTCGTGAAACATCATCTCTTCGGCGACGGCCGATTTTTTCACCACGCAGCCGTCCGGGGCGAGATTTCCCGTCAGTACCGCCAAGCCTCCGCTCTCGCTGTAAGGATTCGTGATCGGCCTTATGACATCGGTATCTGAGATTTCACATCCCTTTATATTCTCTCCCACCGTTTTTCCGGTGACAGTCATGCAGTCCGTGTTTATAAGGCCCTTCTTACTAAGCTCATTCATCACGGCTAAGACACCGCCGGCCTCGTTTAAGTCCTCGATGTACGTAGGACCCGCGGGAGCCAGATGACACAAATTCGGCGTGCGCTCGCTTATCTCATTCGCGTAAGTGATATCAAAATCCATGCCGATTTCATGGGCGATCGCGGGAAGATGAAGCATACTGTTCGTGGAACATCCGAGAGCCATGTCGACTGTAAGCGCGTTTATCACGGCTTCCTTCGTCATGATATTCCTCGGACGAATGTCGTCCCTCCACAGATCCATGACTTTCATCCCCGCGTGCTTTGCGAGCCTTATCCTCTCGGAATAAACGGCGGGTACCGTGCCGTTTCCCTTAAGACCCATGCCGAGAGCCTCGGTAAGGCAGTTCATGCTGTTCGCCGTATACATGCCCGAGCAGGAGCCGCAGGTGGGGCAAACCTTCTCTTCGTATTCGGCGACTTCATCCTCTGTCATTTTCCCCGCGCTGTACGCCCCGACCGCCTCGAACATGCTTGAGAGGCTTCTTTTTTGACCGCGCACCCTTCCCGCGAGCATAGGTCCCCCGCTCACGAAAATCGTGGGCACGTTTATCCTCGCCGCGGCCATGAGAAGACCCGGAACGTTCTTATCGCAGTTGGGGATCATCACCAGTGCGTCGAACTGATGAGCGAGAGCCATGGCCTCAGTGGAATCGGCGATAAGATCCCTCGTGACGAGAGAATATTTCATGCCGATATGTCCCATCGCTATGCCGTCGCACACGGCTATGGCGGGGAACATGACCGGAGTGCCGCCCGCCATCGCGACTCCCATTTTCACGGCGTCGCAGATCTTGTCCAGATTCATGTGACCCGGGACTATCTCGTTGTAAGAGCAGACTATGCCGACAAGCGGCCTTTCGCGCTCCTCCTTCGTAAATCCCAGCGCGTTAAAAAGGGATCTGTGCGGAGCCTGCTGCATACCTTTTTTCACTGTATCGCTTCTCATGCCCTTACTTTTTGAAGAATCTTCCATGCTTTTCGACATAAAAACCTCCGTAGGATGATAAGGCGCGGGCGCGTCAGGCTTTTTCCTTCTTCTTTTTATCCTTCTTGTCTTTTTTGTCCTTTTTGTCCCCTGACTGCCCCGAGTCGCCGCTTTTTGTGTCGGCGGATGATGTTTCCCCGGACTTCGCGTCCGCGGCGTTGGCGTCCTCGGACTTCGCACTTACGGCTTTCGGATCATCGGATTTTGTGTTCGCGCCCTTTAGGGACTCGATCTTAGCCGGCGCGGGAGCGGAGGATTCGGCGCTTTCCACCTGGACTATAGCGGATTTTTGCATGGGAATACGGCAGTTCTTATTGTTACCGAACTCTACTATCACGTCTTCCTCCGAGATATCTATTACGACACCGTAAAATCCGCTCGAGGTAAGAACCGTATCTCCCACTTTCATCTGCGAAAGCATAAGGCGCAGACGCTTTTGCTCCTTCTTCTGCGGACGCATAAGGAAAAACCACAATACTCCGAAGAAAACCGCGTAAATTAAAATCAATGATACTACCTGCAAATCATTTCCCTCCTTAAGTGACTCTTAGCCGACAGCAATTTCGATATATGATACACAATAACAAAGGCCGCTTCAAGTATTTTCAAAGTGCGCCTTCTTTTCCTCCTTAAAATCGCGGTAACACCCCCGCGTGATCGCGTCTCTTATCTCTTCCATGAGGTGATTGTAAAAATAAAGATTGTGCAGGACGCAAAGCCGCATCCCCAGCATTTCCCCCGCTTTAAGAAGATGTCTTATGTAAGCCCTGCCGTATGAACCGCGGCAGGCAGGGCAGGCGCACCCCTCCTCGATCGGGGCGTCGTCGAGTTTATATGATTCGTTAAAGAGATTTAACTTTCCGCGCGATGTATACACATGACCGTGCCTGCCGTTGCGGCTCGGATAAACACAGTCGAAAAAATCAACGCCTCTTTCCACGGCCTCGAGGATATTAACCGGCGTGCCGACACCCATAAGATATGTCGGTTTATCCGCGGGAAGGCGCGGCACGGTGACGTCAAGCACGTGATACATCTGCTCGGGGGTTTCTCCTACCGCGAGTCCTCCCACGGCGTATCCGTCGAGATTTAACGCCGTTATTTGCCGGGCGTTTCCTACGCGGATATCATCGTAAATACCGCCCTGATTTATGCCGAAGAGAAGCTGAGCGGGGTTTACGGCGTCAGGCTTTGCCTTAAGCTTATCCATCTCATCCTTACAGCGGTAAAGCCACCTTACGGTGCGCTCGCAGGAGCTTTGCACGTAACTTTTATCCGCGAGGCTCGGAGGGCACTCGTCGAAGGCCATCGCTATCGTGGAGCCGAGATTCGCCTGAATCGTCATGCTCTCCTTTGGCCCCATGAATATCCTTTTGCCGTCTATATGGGAATTAAAATATACTCCCTCCTCGGTGATTTTTCGAAGCTTTGTCATGGAAAAGACCTGGAAACCGCCGGAGTCCGTGAGAACCGGTCCGTCCCAGGCCATGAATTTTCGTATACCGCCCAGACTTTTTATGACGTCATCGCCCGGCCTTAAGTGAAGGTGGTAGGTGTTTGAAAGCACCACCTGCGTGCCTATGCCGCGCAAGTCGTCTGCCGATACGGCGCCTTTTATCGCGGCGCTGGTGGCGACATTCATAAATACCGGGGTTTTTATGACGCCGTGGACGGTTGAAAGCTCGGCGCATTTCGCCCGCCCGTCCGTTTTGAAGATGCGATACATAGCGCTTATTGCCCCTGATGAACTCAGTAATGAATGACCACCGGGGTTCCCACCTGTATCAGTCCGTAAAGCTGCTCTGCTTTAGCGGGAGGCATATTTATACAGCCGTGGGAACCGTTTCTGACATGATATTGCTTGCGCGAATTCTCACTTTGCGCGTTTTGGGTTTTGGTATACGCGTAATTCGGATTCCAGTTCGCGTCATGAAAACCTATGCCGCTCCATGTGACGCGCATCCACCACTTCGCGGGCGTCTCATATTCCAGCTGACCGTTCGGCAGGTATCCGCGCATTATCTTGTTTCTCTTCATCTCAAGTATGGTAAAAAGCCCCGCGGGCGTCTCTTTCGCCGCGGTCTGAACGCCGGTTACGACGCAGCTGTTAAAAACGGGAGCACCGTTTACCACATACCACATTTCCTGTTCCGTGAGGTCGACCTCGAGGTAAGTATTTCCCCAGACGTACTGTCCTTCCGGCATTTCCTCTCTGGCGATGGCGGGTTCCTTTATGACGGATTTTCCCTCGCTTATCGTTTTTATTATGGCCTCGGTCTCCGCTTCGGTGTTAATAAGCCTTCCGAGAGAAGCGCTCTTAAATCCCACCTGCTTGCCCGGAGTCTGACTTGTAAAGACGCCGTCCCTGTCGGGAGTGTTAAAGGCGCCCGCCAGAGTTTTCGAGACATAATCCTTAACCATCTCGGCCGATACGACGGGCGTCATGGAAGCGTCGGCGGATATCCACGGAGCGAAGGTGTCGCTGTCAAGCTTCACGGTATTTCCGTTGTAGTTATATATAATCTCCGCGTTAAGAAAATCGTTCATCCTGTCTCTGGCGGATATGACTTCGGGAGATTCGCTCGTAAACGCGGGTTCCACATAGCAGTCGGCCTCTTTAAGATCCAGTTCGGAGCTTATGGTTTCGACGCTTCGCTTAACGGCCTTAAAAAACTTCTCCCGGTCTACCTGCGTGCCCTCCGCCTCATCCTGTATGACAAACGACCCTTCGTTTAAAACCACTGTCGCGGAGACCGCCGCCGTCTTTCCCTCATCTTTCAAAAAATCGGACGCGGCGATAACATCATCCAGCTTGTTCGCGTCATACGCGGAAAGCATTTCGGCGGCAATATGACTCCCGCCAAAAAGCGCCTTCGGCCATATATACGGATTTTGTTTTTCCAGGGCTTTCTTTAACCGTTCGGAGCCCGTATATTTGATATTGATATCTCTGCCGTGTATCTGCTCGGTGGCCCCGTCTTTTCCCGTAATCGTAAGGACGTATTTTTCCACCTGCGACTGCATGATTTTCTCGGCTTCGCTTACGGTCAGACCCGAAAAATCGAATTTATTGACCGTGGTCTTCATGAGAAATCTGTCTTTATAGTGAAGGCTTACGCCCAGCCAGACGCAAAGCAGCACAAACACGGCCGCTGCCGCGGCAATACCGCATGTCACGGCGGTTTTCCTTGAGATCTTAATGCGCGGAAGCTTTATCTGCGCATGTTTTCGTGCTTTTTTCCCGCTCTTCGCGTCGGATGACTTATCGCGCGGGATAACCTGTCCGCCGGCGACAGAGTTTTTCGGGATGTCTCCCTTCGCGGCGGCGGAGCCGTCCGGGGAGGAAGTTACTTTTTCAGAAGCCTTATCGGACTGTGTCGTGTCGGCGTTCTCCTCATCCGCGCTCCTTAAGGATTTCGCGGACGATATCGCGTCGGCTTCCGCTATCAGGGCGGCCTCGATATCCGCCATCTGAGCGGCTATGTCGTCGCTTTTTGGGGTGTCCGGCGACTTCTTTATTTCACCGGCGACATCGATTTCGGATGATCCGGTGACATGTTCCGCCCCGTTTCCCGATTTATCATTGCCCCGCGGGTTAAGTGTCTCCCCGGACTTTGTGCCCGTATGTACGCTCCTTTCGCTCATCGTTTTCTCATTTCCGGACGTGAATCCGGCGCCGGCGCCTTCATCACTTTCCCGCAGGATTTCCCCGCTTTCGGTCATCACTTCGCCCTGTGAGATGTCGCCGCTTTCGCTTTTCTCCGTCATTTCAGCCTCACGCATGTAAAACAACCCCTTATCCGTGTCGAACCGTTTCGCCCCGACTAAAAATATCGTACAAAACTAACGTAACCCAGATGTGTAAAACAGATAATCTCCCTCTTTGGAAAACCGTGCGGGACTTCTTAAAAACAGCAGACGCAAAAAGCCCGCACACAAGGGGAAGTTTAGCACAAATACGCCGGAAAATAAAGAAAAACCGCCAAATCAGGGGTTGGCAAAGCAGCTTACATCCAACCGGCCCGTGAACAGTAGAAAACTTACCGTATAAAAGTCTCAAACGGAGGCTTTTCCCCGGCTTTGATGACGGTAAGCGACGGGAACATGCCGGTGATAAGATCCGAAATGTCACATGCAAATACGTGTTCCGTTCCGTAGTGTCCCGCGTCTATCACGGCAAGGCCCGCCGCCGTGGCATCCAGACCCTCATGGTGTCCGATATCTCCCGTAATGAGAACCTCGGCGTCTTTTTTTACCGACAAATCGATCATATGCCTCCCGGAGCCCGGACATACGGCCACGCGGCTCACTTTCCGGCCTGTGTCGCCGTAAAGCCGAATCCCCGGGATCTCAAAAACGTCCGCCGTAAGCCGACACAGATCCCTTAGAGTCATTTCTTTTTCAAGGTTACCTACGGCCCCTATCCCGTAGTCAGACATATATCCCGGCACTCTCGTATCCGATTTATCGGGATCCGGGACTATCTCTCCCGTATCGTCAGCCGCAACACCGGGATTCCCGAAAATATCGGACGCCGGGCACGAATTTCCCGAACATGCCGGGTAAAGGCCTCCCGGTATGTTCTTATCGGATACCGTAACTTTATCCAGCGGCTCGCACCCGGTAAGGCGAAGCTTCGCGGCGGCGATCCTTCCCATACGGCATACGTCATAATTCGTGTGCATGGCAAAACACGAAATATCGTTTCCGATAAGTTTCGCGATCTTTCGCCCGACAGCCGAGCCATATGTAACGGACCTTAGCGGCGAAAATATAAGCGGATGGTGAGTGATGAGTAGATCCGCGTTTAGATCCGCCGCTTCATCGATGACGTCGTCCGAGGGATCAAGCGCCACGCATACCGTTTTCACTTCCTTATCCGAACGCCCGACAAGAAGACCGACATTATCCCAATCCACGGCCAAAGACGCGGGAGATACCGCGTCAAGCGCCTTAAGTATCACTTCGCAATTCATTTCGCGTGTTATCCTTAACTTACCTCACAGCATCCGGCCCATATCACCGCCGTTGTTATCCGCATTACGCTGTATGCGGATAATCGATTTATTGCCGAATAATTACTGTTCACAGCCGATCAGAACAGATGCGCAGACTCGCTGGGCTTTCGCGTAAGAAGCTGTGCATCTGTCCGAAATCTGACTGCTAAGCAGAAACTCCACCCATGTGAGCAAAACACGCGCCGCCGAAAAGCGACCGCGCGGACACGTAAAATTTATCACCGGTAAAATTCAAGGGCCTCATTTATAAGCTCGGCCTCACGCCGAAGTTTTATAAGTCCCCTTTTCGCATTTTCGCTCATGTGTTCCACGCGCGAAAGCTCGCCGATAAGTTTCTCGTTTGCGTGTAATTCTTTTCGCAAATACAGTTCTAATACAGGGTGTCTGTTCCTTAGGAGAAATCTTCCGTAGCGAAGTTCCGTTTCGCTGTATTTTTCTGATTTTCTCGCGTCACTTCCGTAAGGCCGCGCGTCATGATTCTGTGTCTTAGGTGTATTTTCAAACCGACAGCCGTCCTTTTTCGCGCAGACATCCTCAGACTGACATCCCGGGGCGGAACCGCCGCAGACGGCTTTGATAATCGGATAAAATTTGCCGCCGTCCGTCACCATGTCTTCCGCGGTGATGATATATCCCGCGTCCTCCAGATATTTTCGCACCTTCGCGACCTCGGACTGAGGCTGCAGGATGATTTCCCGGGCGACGGCAAATACGTCGCGTCCCTCGCTCATGATACGGATTACAAGCCTTCCTCCCATTCCGGCCAGAACAAGGCTCTCGCACTCATTCGGTCTTAAGGCCGCCGCGCCGTCCGAAAGTCTTGTCTCGATCCTGTCTTCAAGACCGAAGCGCCTTATGTGCCGGGCGGCGCGGCTTAGAGGCTCTTCGCCCGCGTCCACGGCGATCGCCCGCGGACATTTGCCGCGCGACACAAGATAAACGGGTAAATAGGCGTGATCCGTCCCGATATCCGCGAGCGTGAGACCCTCTCCCACAAGAGCCGCCACAGCCTCAAGCCTCTTTGAGAGCCTGATGGCACACTTCACCTTCAGCTTCGCGTCAGTCAAGGTAATCCCTTAGTTTTCTGCTGCGACTGGGGTGTCGAAGCTTTCGCAGGGCTTTCGCCTCGATCTGGCGTATTCTCTCTCTTGTGACCTTAAATACCTTTCCCACTTCCTCCAGCGTCCTGGCGCGTCCGTCATCCATGCCGAATCTCAGCCGCAGCACCTTCTGCTCCCTGTCGGTAAGCGTGTCGAGAACCTCGTTTAACTGCTCCTTTAGCATAGAGGAGGCGGCGACTTCGGCCGGAACCGGGACATTGTCATCCTGTATGAAATCCCCGAGGTGACTGTCCTCCTCCTCGCCGATGGGAGTCTCAAGAGACACTGGCTCAAGAGAAATCTTCATTATCTCTCTTACTCTCTCAACCGGAAGTTCCATTCCCACCGCTATCTCTTCGGGAGTGGGATCTCTTCCGTATTGCTGAGTTAATTGTCTGGTAACTCTGGTCAATTTGTTAATGGTCTCCACCATGTGAACCGGGATACGGATGGTCCTGGCCTGATCGGCTATCGCTCTGGTAATCGCCTGACGGATCCACCACGTGGCATATGTGCTGAATTTAAAACCCTTCTGCCAGTCGAATTTTTCGACGGCCTTGATAAGTCCGAGATTACCCTCCTGTATTAGATCCAAAAAGAGCATTCCGCGGCCGACGTAGCGTTTGGCTATGCTGACCACGAGCCTTAAGTTTGCCTCGGCGAGTCTCTTTTTCGCCTCTTCGTCGCCGTTTTGCATTTTTTTCGCGAGCTCGATCTCTTCCTCGGCGGTAAGAAGCGGCACCTTCCCTATTTCTTTAAGGTACATGCGCACGGGATCGTCGATGCCGATGCCCTCGGGCACGGACAGGTCGATCTTCTCCATGTCGACCTCGCCCTCATTTTCCATTAAGAGGCCGACTTCATCATCCGGAATGTCGTCGGGGACGTCATCCGCCACGGCTTCATCCGCCGGTACAGCGTCGCCGGATTCGGACGTGAATCTGATAACGTCGATGTTTTGCGCCTCCAGATAGTCGAATATCTTCTCCATCTGTTCGGCCTTAAGGCTCATGTCCGCGAAAGCGTTATTTATATCCTGTATCTCAAGTACATTTTTTTTCTTTTTGGCGATCCCGACAAGCTCCGCCAGCCTCTTTGCGAACTCTTCCTGCTCCGACCTGCCCTGCTCCAACCTGCCCTGCTCCGACCTGCCGGAAGATTTTGCCTGAGCATCTTTCGTACTATCCGCCAGGGCTTCTTTTTCGATTTCTACCTCAGCCTGTTTTTTAGTCTCTTTCTTAGTTGCTGCTTCGGGTTTCTT
>CAYLRF010000001.1:0-4865 GCA_964385995.1 uncultured Faecalimonas sp. | reverse complement strand
TTTCTACCTCAGCCTGTTTTTTAGTCTCTTTCTTAGTTGCTGCTTCGGGTTTCTTTGTTACTTTCGCTTCGGTTACTTTCCCGGCTTCTGTCTGAACCTCTTTTTCAGCTTCTGTTTTAACTTCTTTTTCAGCTATTTTCTGAACTTTTTCTTCAGTCTCTGTCTGAACTTCTTTTTGAGCTTCCATGTGTTTCCTCCTTCAATCGATGCGAAAACTCACCCGCTCCAGGTCGCGCATATCCGCCTTTGCCTTCATGAGTTTTTGCGCTCCCGAAAGATCGGCCGGATCAAGCGCTTTCGACAGCTCCTCGACGCTGTGATTTTTCACCCTTATGACTGTTTCTTTAAGGGCTTTTTCCGCCTCATCACGCGTCTCTATGCCGCGAATCTTCGTATTAAAGGCTGAAGCTACTTCCCGGTGTTCCTCTTCCGTATCGAAATGATCGATGATCTTCGCCGGTGAGACTTCTCCCTCTTCATACTGGCGGTACATCAGTTTCGCGACTGTTCTGTACAAATCTCCCGTGAAATCCTCCGGTGAGATGTATCTTTTCACCTGATTGAAAATATTCGCGTTTCCGGACATCCATGTGATAAGAAGTTTTTCCGAACCCGCGATCCCGGCGTCCCCCCGTTCTGCCTCGCCTTTTTCACGGGACACTTCACGCGGGACTTGTGTCGGACGACGCGCGGGGCGCGCGAGATTCGCGTTTATCGCCTCCTTAGAGATAAGGCGTCTGAAGCTGTCGGGGTTTACCTTATATCTCGCGCATACGGCGTCCGCATAGCTGTCGCGCTCGATCTCATCATCCAGCTCGCATACGCGCCTTGCCGCTTCCCTGAGAAAAGCCGTCCTGCCGTCGGGAGTATTCATGTCATGAGTCTCCTCAAGAAGTCTCACAGAGAACATGAACCCGCTTTCGGCTTCGTTTATGCGTTTTTTGAACGCGTCCGCACCCAGATTCTTTATAAATTCATCGGGATCCTTATAAGGCGTCATGACTATGACTCTGGTTGACACGCCCGCGTCCCGAAGTATAGAATACGCTCGAAGAGCGGCCTTTTTTCCCGCCGAGTCGCTGTCATAAGCCAGATATACATTTTTCACATACCGTCTTATAAGCGGAGCATGAGACTCAGTGAGCGCCGTTCCCAAAGATGCGACGGCGTTTGTAAACCCGGCCTGATGAAGCGATATCACATCCATGTATCCTTCGCAAAGGATAAACGAGTCTTCCTTGGATGTCCTCGCGATATTAAGCCCGTAAAGATTACGCCTCTTTTCGAAAATTTCCGTCTCGGGAGAGTTCAGATACTTCGGCTCGCCCTCTCCCATCACCCTGCCGCCGAATGCGATGACGCGCCCGCGGACATCCATGATGGGGAACATAACTCTGTTCCAAAACTTGTCATGCGGCCCATTCTTCCCGTCAACTGTCACAAGACCGGATTTGGAAATCAGAGTATCGGAATAACCCCTGCCTTTAAGATGCCGGTAAAGATCGTCGTAAAACCGATCCGCGTAACCGAGACCGAATGAGTTTATCGTCCGCGCGTTTAAGGCTCTGTCTGTCAGATATTTAAGCGCCCTTTCCCCGTGGCCCGACCTTAATAGCCTGTAAAAATAAATGCCCGCGTCCTTATTTATCTTAAAGAGCGACTCGCGCAAATCGGCCCTTTGCCTGTCGGAATACGAAAATTCACCCTCGGGCGCTTCGATGCCCGCCCTTTGCGCCAGAACGTTAAAAGCCTCGGCGAAGGTATATCGCTCGTATTCCATAAGGAATGTGAACACATTCCCTCCCGCGCCGCAGCCGAAGCAATAATACATCTGCTTATCTCTGTTTACGGAAAACGAGGGGGTTTTTTCATTATGAAACGGACAGAGGCCGAAATAATTGTTCCCTTTTTTTTGAAGGCGTACATATCCGGAAATTACATCCACTATATCGTTGGCAGCCCTTACCTGTTCGACCAGATCCTCCGAAATGTACATTTCCTCCGTCCCCGCGTGAGAAATTCACCGTACAGACAAAAAAACCATATCCGCAAGCGACTGTGTGTTTCTACGGATATGGCCACCTTTTAAATCTTTTTTTAAGATGACCCATAGGGGATTCGAACCCCTGATTCCGCCGTGAGAGGGCGACGTCTTAACCGCTTGACCAATGAGCCATTAAAAAGCCAAAAGCCCCCGATAACCAAAGACCCCCGGCTCTTAAATGCAGGAGATGGGACTTGAACCCACACGAGCGCATTTGCTCACAAGATCCTTAGTCTTGCTCGTCTGCCAGTTCCGACACTCCTGCGTAGTGAAATAAGACCGACGCCCCGCAAACGCGAACCGCGCCGTTCAACCGCGATATCATAACATTACGCGGCACGTATGTCAACCGAATTCGGAAAAAATGCGGGACACCGTGTGTAGAACGTTAATCGTCAAAGTAAACGCGGGCCCTTCTGCGGGAGGTGCGGACAAAAAGCCTGCCTTACGAGGTCTATGTCGGCGACCGATAATGCCGCGTGTGGGTATCCAAAAAAACGTCCGCACCCAGCTCTTTAATCTCTTTACTGTGCTAAAAGCAATTACTGTCCGTAATAAGCTCCAAAGCCGTGCTTGCGGAAGAAATGTCTGTCAAGCAGTTCTTTTTCAAGAGGCGGCGTATCGGGAGCGAGAGACAGCGTGTGAAACGCCATAAACGCAATTTCTTCAAGTACCGCGGCGTTTTCAACGGCTTCTTCGGCATCTTTTCCCCATACAAACGGCCCGTGACCGCAAACCAAAACCGCGGGAATCTTTATAGGGTCAATCCCTCGTTTTGAAAATGTCTCGCAGATAACGCCGCCGGTCTCGGATTCGTAATCACCGTTTATCTCCGCCGGTGTCATTTTACGGGTACATGGAATTTCACCGTAAAAATAATCGGCATGTGTAGTGCCGAGAGGCGGAATTCCCATCCCCGCCTGAGCAAATGCCGTCGCATGGCGGCTGTGAGTATGCACGACCGCGCCGATTGACGGAAAAGCCCTGTAAAGCGCAATGTGAGTCGGCGTATCACTGGAGGGTTTTAATCTGCCCTCCACGCGCTCGCCGTTATTCAGGTCGACAACAACCATATCGTCAACCTCCATGCTGTCATATGAAACGCCCGACGGTTTAATGACAATCAGATTTTTTTCTCTGTCAACGGCGGAAACATTCCCCCATGTAAATGTGACAAGTCCGTGTTCGGGGAGAGCAAGGTTCGCCTTAAGGACCTCAAGTTTCAGAGATTCAAGCATCTAAAACACCTCCACCGCAAGTCTTTCAACCGGAAGAACTCTCTTATACCGTTCAATAAAAGCCGAAAATCCCTCTATATCCTCTCTGTCCGCCATAAGTACGGAAGATTTTGCCGAGTCAAAAACCTTGTTATCCAAATAATCTTCCAGTGTCTCGCCGGACTCCCTGTTCAACATATAAGATGCAAGAAGCGCCATGCCGTACGGGCCGCCCTCCCCGGCAGTCTCCATCACCGAGACCGGACTTGCGACAGCCGCGGACAGAATGCGCTGCCCTACCCCGGGCGTCTTAAAGAATCCTCCGTGTCCGTACATCTTATCAATCCGCACATTCTCCTCTTTAGTCAGTATATCAAGACCGATTTTCAGCGTCGCCAGAGCAGACATCAAATGCGCGCGCATGAAATTCGCAAGTGTCATACTTGCATCGGGAGTCCGCAGCAGAAGAGGTCTCCCGCTGTCAAGATCCGTTACTCCCTCTCCCGAACAGTAATTAAAACTGATTATACCACCGCAGTCCGGAGAACCTTTCAAGGCCTTTTTGAAAAGCAGTGTATAGAGATCGCCCTTGTCTATTTTCGTACCGATTGAATCCGCAAATTCCCCGAACAGACTGACCCATGTGTTGATATCCGAAGTACAGTTGTTGCAATGTACCATTGCTACCGGTTTTCCGGAAGGAGTAGTCACCATGTCTATCTCTCTGTGCACGTTGAGCGGACGGTCCACTACTACCATCGCGAAATCGCTTGTCCCCGCGGATACATTGCCGGTATGAACCCGAACGGCGTTTGTCGCGGCCATGCCGGTCCCCGCGTCGCCTTCGCACGGCGCAAAGGGAATTCCCGGCTGCAGATCTCCTTCGGGATCTAAGAATAAAGCTCCTTCGGGCGTAAGCGCTCCGGCATTTTCACCGGCGTGCAGCACTCGCGGCAGGACATCGCGCAGTTTCCGGCTGTAACCTTTGTCCGACATAAGCGCGTCAAATTTTGACAACATCTCACGATCGTAATCCTTTCCGTCGGGATCTATCGGAAACATACCGGACGCGTCTCCGACTCCGCAGATTTTTTCGCCCGTAAGTTTCCAATGTATATAACCCGCCAGAGTAGTGATATAGTCAAGTCTCGAAACATGGCTCTCTCCGTTTAAAACGGCCTGATACAGATGCGCTATGCTCCACCGCTGCGGAATATTAAATCCGAAGAGCTGTGTCAGTATCTCAGCCGCCTGCCCTGTCATGGTATTTCTCCACGTCCTGAATTCCGTAAGCCGGTTTCCGAATTTGTCAAATACCAGATATCCGTGCATCATGGCGGATATCCCCATTGCTCCTGCCGTATTCAGCGTTATATCGTATTTTCGCTTTACATCCCGCTTTAAATCCTTATAACAGGACTGCAATCCCCGGTGAATATCGTCAGTCGTGTATGTCCAGACTCCGTTTTCGTAGCGGTTTTCCCAGTCGTAACTGCCGGAAGCGACGGGAACATGGCGTCTGTCTATCAAAACAGCCTTGATACGGGTCGATCCGAACTCAATTCCCAAAGCGCACTCGCTTAAATTGACTTTACTCATAATAA